>NZ_QUJT01000026.1:0-3218 GCF_003480955.1 Clostridium sp. AM27-28 | reverse complement strand
GGCAGAAAGTAGGGCTGCCGCCCAGCAAAAATATTTGCTAATGCGACAGCCCCAGAAATTATTTTCAATCATCTGTACGTATTCGCAACCAATCCCAGATAACCTCAGCGTCGTATCCGGTCATATGGATAATGATGACCTGATAATCGCGAACCGTCTCATACGGAAGTTTACCGGAACCGTCATGCATTCATCACAGGAAAAGGCTGTAGCGGACGATGGCATACTCTAACGCGATCCCCTTCATCTGTAGAATCATATCTTCCAGTCCGCTGCCTGGTTCCAGTAGAGCGGAAAAGAACGCATTTGCCAGAAAATGACGAAGAGGCATCTGATAGAGCACCGATGCATTTCGAAATTTTTCCCAGGGTAGTTCAATATCGCAGATCAGTGAGCGTAGCTGCGGGAGAGTCCTTCGGAAAATTTCTGTGGACAGGATATGCATGGGGAGAGATTCCCGGGGGATTTTGAGCGGAAATATGGTTGGATGGCAAAAGTTCACGCGCCATTTGGATAAAATCCTGCATGACAGGAGACAGAAACTTGCTTTGATGCCACGCCAGATGAACGGTATTTTGAAAAGAAAAATCCGAAAAATAGATCCGGGAAATGGTACTGAGTCTCAGCTCAGCTTCGAGCATAGCGCTTGGCAGAATTGTGACGCCAAGCCCCAGGCGGACGGCTTCGAGAATGGCCTCTTGTGAGGTACTTTCCCAGGCAGGGGTGACCTCACAGCCGGTCTGGCGGATGGCATTTTGAAATACTTCATAGGAGGTGCTGCCGACTTCGCGGAAGAGCAGCGGTTGTTTCATAAATGTATTGATGGAAACGGTTTTTCCTGCCATCGGGTGTCCCGGCGCGCAGATGGCGGTGTAGTGTTCCTGAAACAGGGGAGTCAGGGCAATCTGTTCGGAGCGGATGGTTCCGCCGACGATTGCAAGATCTAGCGCCCCATTTAAGAGCATGGCTTCCGTCTGTGCGGTCGTCTGTATATGGACCTGCGTGTGTACCTGGGGATATGTCTCTTGAAATAGCTGCATGAAACGTGGTAGATAGGAAATCCCCACGTTGGTGCTGGCACCGATGCGGAGAACTCCGCTGATTCCGGAATTGGAAAATGCCAGTTCCATTTCATCGTACATCTGGATAAAATGGCGTGCATAGTCGAGAAAACGCCGCCCTTCGCCGGTAATTCGCAGACGCTGGTTGATCCGGTCGAAAAATAATGTTCCGTAGTGTTCTTCGAGCTCCCGGACGGCGGTGCTGACGGTTGGCTGCGTCAGGTAGAGATTGCGCGCCGCCTGTGTGATGCTTCCGGCGGATGCTACTTCGATAAAAATTCGGAAATGCCGCAGTGTCATGAAAACTCCTTTCCTGAATGTTTCATAAGGAGTGGGAAACATTCGTATTTGTATGTTTGTCCTACTTTTTTCCTGCCGTCAGAAATATTATTTTTGACGGCGTTGCTTTTATAGAGAATCATAGATATTTTAATAAGAACTATATATAAATTATAGTAATTTTAAAATGAATTGGCAAGTGTTATAATGGGCACAGAAAAAGGAATGTTGTTTTGCGTGAAGGAGAACTGGGAGAGACAAAAGATAAAATAGAAAAAGGGGGAATGGCAGATGAAACAGAAGCATCAACTGCTGGTTTTATTTTTAAAAACACTTTATATCAGCGCATTTACATTCGGGGGCGGTTTTGTCATTGTGACATTTATGAAGAAATGTTTCGTGGATGAGCTTCACTGGATTGATGAACAGGAAATGCTTGATTTTACCGCACTGGCACAGTCCTGTCCGGGCGCGATTGCGGTAAATGGGGCAATTTTGGTTGGTTGGAAAGTATATGGGTTTGCCGGAATGGTGGTGGCAGTCATCGGAACGATTCTTCCGCCGATGGCGATTCTGGCGGTTTTATCCGTCTGTTACGCCGCGTTTGCGTCGAACGTCTGGGTGGCAGCAGCACTAGAGGGAATGCGAGTCGGCGTGGCGGCTGTGATTCTGGATGTTTCCTGTGGGCTGGGAGTGAATGTTCTGAAGGAAAAAAAGCTGTATTCAATTGCAATCATGGTAATTGCGTTCCTGGCTGATTTTGTGCTGGATGTGAATGTAATCTATATCATTGCGGCGGGTATTCTGGCGGGAACGATTCGATTTATCTGGATGAGAAAACGTGAGCAGACGACCGGTGCGGTATAGAGGGGGAGAATAGATATGATCTATATACAATTATTTTTGAGCTTTCTGCAGATAGGGCTTTTCAGCGTGGGCGGCGGCTACGCGGCGATTCCACTGGTACAGAGCCTGATTGTGGAACGACAGGGATGGATCACGATGACGGAGTTTACGAATCTTATCACGATCGCGGAAATGACGCCGGGACCGATTGCGGTCAATTCAGCAACCTTTGTCGGAATTCGGATAGCGGGACTTCCGGGGGCGGTTGCGGCAACCTGGGGATGTATTTTCCCATCTTGTATCATTGTATCGGTACTGGCATACATATATCGGCGTTACCGCGGCGGCTCTGCGATGGGAAATATTTTAGGCAGTCTTCGCCCAGCGGTAGTGGCGCTGATCGCAGGTGCCGGACTTTCGATGCTACTGGCAGCAGTTCTTCCAGAGGTAAATGGGGAGAGGGTGATCCAGTGGGGCAGTCTGGTTCTTTTTTCGGCAGCTTTTATAGCGCTCCGCAAATGGAAACTGAACCCAATTCTTGTGATGTGGGTCTGCGGCGGTGTCAGCCTGGCAGTTAAATTGATTGAGTATCATTTGTAGAGAAGGTAGTATAGGAATAGGTAATAGATATAAATGAGAGTGTAGATGGAAAGTGAAAGCTGTATTTATGAATGGATGGAAATGGCATCGGATTCTTTTGATTCGATGCCATTTCTGGGATTAGGGGAAATAGATGCATAGACTTCAAATGGTTAGAATATTCTAAAAAATCACAACAAAATAAAAAGAATAACAAATATAGAAAAATTGTTGACAATCCTTGGAAACTCTGGTATCATAACATACGTCCTTGAGACAAGGGCAAATCAATCGAGGAAATAAGAGCGGAAACGCAAACGGATTTCTGAGAAAGATTAAAAATAAAATAAAAAAGTTGTTGACAAAGTCAATTGCTTATGATAATATAAATAAGCTGTCGATGAGACAACAACAAAGAACCTTGAAAACTGAACAGTATGTAAAACCCTGAAA
>NZ_QUJT01000025.1:0-3729 GCF_003480955.1 Clostridium sp. AM27-28 | reverse complement strand
TTGCAGATAATTACGCCCCAGTCGGCTGAGGTCTTTCGTGATGACAAGGTTGACCTGCCTGCGCTCAATGGCTCTCAACATTCTCTGTAGATCAGGACGCTCCATATTAAGACCTGTGAAGCCATCGTCCTGATAGACTGCCACAACCTCCCATCCCTGCTTTTCGCAGTATTTTTCCAGCATATCACGCTGGTTTGCGATACTGGCACTTTCGCCTTGCAGGTCATCGTCCTTTGACAGCCTGCAATAGACCGCCGCACGATAACCCCCGGCAAGTGCCGAACCGATTGTTCTGTATTCCATTTCGTTCATCATAGCCATTTACCCACACAATCCAGACGGTATCTGGCTCTTTTGAACCTCATCTTCATTATACTCCATATCTTTCTTTTTAGCAAGATATTCTTTTATATTTGTTTTTCCGTATTTCTGGGAAATCAGGCTGACGAACACATCGGTGGCGTCCAGCTCCCCGTCAAATACAGTGGTCACATGAATCTCTGTTTTGTTTTTTGCCATAGGCAGTTATCCTCCATACATGAAAATAGCCAGACAGAGGGGGTCGGCAACGAAGTCCGGCAACGGGCTTCAAAAGACCTTGCAAACAATCTCAATCTGGCGATGGTTACTATTTATACTTTTCTTTTATTTTTCTGTTGTTTTGGTTGTCATAGGGGAGAAAAGCCGATAGTTTCGGGATTTTCCCCGGCAACCGGCTCGGCAACGGGATAGCAACAGGGGATGCAACGGGCTGTCATTTTCAGAATGGAAGCTCCATCTGTTCTGTGACCTCCACAAAACCGTCCATCGTCTTTTCAGACGGGTTGCCGGAGTCCGTTGCCGGGTTTTCACGCTCCCAGCCCTTTTGTCTGCCATATTCGGAAAACATTCTTGGATTCGGGAAGTACCGCCAGCGGTCAATACACTGGTTCATTATCTCGTTGATTTCCCGGATTTCCCATTGCTTCGGTTCGTCAAAAGCATGGTTCAAGGCTTCCTTATAGAGCTGCTTGGAGCAGACCATGCTCCCGGTGTACTTATCAAGGTATGCCTGTATCATCCCGGCTTTGGTGTCCTCCGGCATAAAATCCCGCTGGTGTTCTTTGAGATACCGCTGCATGTCGGGGCTGAAAGCCAGCTTGAACCTGCCGCTTCGGTAAATCTCCATAGCTTCCGCCCACATCTGCTCGATATAGGCTCTGGAAGCGGCTTCGTCCTCCAAAATATGAACCTCGGCTTGCTCCGGGTAAACCATGACGGGGATAAAGCGGCGGTTGCCGGAACGGTCAAGGGGCAGGAAGTCAAGGGCATTGGAAGTGCCGCCAAACACGCACTGACGGGGGCGGTCTGCCGGGTGGGTTTCATAGGGTATCTTGTAGACCTCCTTCTGCCGGCTTAAAAATGACTTGATTTCTTCGATGCTCTTGGCGTTTGCGGTTGCCATCATTTCCGACATTTCGATCATCCAGTGACCTTGCAGCTTGCGGTACACATTGTCATCGTCCAGCTTCCGCAAATCATCGGAGAACCACTCGTCCCGGACTGCCAGCAGACGGAAGAAGGTGGACTTGCCAGCCCCCTGACCGCCTACCAGACAGAGCATGATTTCAAATTTGCATCCCGGCTGAAAGGCTCGTGAGATTGCACCCAGCAGGAACAGCTTCAACGCTTCATAGGTGTAATCGTCTGCGTCAGCCCCCAGAAAGTGCCGCAGGCAGAAGCGGATTCGCTCTGTCCCGTCCCACACAAGGGTATTGAGATAGTCCCGGATGGGATGGTACTTGTTTTCATTCGCCACAATCCCGATGGCGTTATCAATCTTTTTCTCATTGGTAAGCCCATAGGTTTCTTCCAGATAAAGAAGCAGATACTTCATGTCCGTATCGTTCAGGGCGGTGCTTTCTCTGTGGAAGCCGATGGGCTTTATGATGTCCTTGCGGTCGGTCAGGATGTTGTATGCGATAGCCCCGGAAAGCAGAGGGTCACGCTGGAATACGGTCAGGCAGTTCCGTATGCTCTGACGGACACCGCCTTTCTCGGTAGTTTCCAGCCCCGCCTTGATTTCCTCAACGCTCTGTGGCGGCTGCATGGCGTTCATGGTGTTTTTTAGTTCTTGCTGCGTCTGCGGCTGCAAACTCTGCCATTCGTTGTTCAAGCTGTATCACATCCTTTCCGTAGTCCGTAATCAAATCCGCTTTTTCCTCTGTTTCCCCGAACAGCAGCACATCCAGCAGATATTCCACTTGGGCTTGCTTCTGTAAGGCTTCCACAAACCGGGGATGAAAGGCTTCCTCCGGGGAGTGCGGGACATAATCCTTTCTCCATGCCCGAAGCAGGTGGAGATAATCGGCAAGGATACGGGAGCAGCGGTTCTTTGCTTCCTGAAACTGTTCCTCCTGGGATTTCTGCCGGGGCTTGGGCTTTTTTACCTTTCCCGGCGGCTTCCAGTCCTCATAGGAAATTCCAAAGTCCTGTGCCAGTTGTACGGCGGCTTCTTTCTTTCCCAGCCCATACAGAGCGGCGGCAAAATCAATCACATCCCCATCCGTACCGCAGCCGAAGCAGTGGTAACGCCGATCCAGCTTCATGCTTGGGGTTTTATCGTTATGGAACGGGCAGCAAGCCATCCCGTTCCGACCTACATGGATTCCATAATGCTCCGCAGCCTGTCTTGTTGTGACGGACTGCTTCACAGCTTCAAATACATTCAAATCTATCCCTCCTTGAAAAAAGAAAAGCACCTGACATTCTCTGATTGAAAATGGCAAGTGCCTGTTAAAGTTCCATATCCTGTTGTCTGTGTTTCGCCTGTGCCGGGGCGGTTCTTTGTGCTTTTTTCTCGTCTGCCTTATCCTGCAAGACTTCCTTGATGGGCTGCTTCTTGGGCGGCTCTTTGCTTTCCTCTGTGCCGGGTGTGGCTTTCCGTACCCAGTAGCGGATGTCCCGCAGCTTCTTCAAATCCTCCTGTACCTCGGTCAGCGGTACTTTCAGTTCTGCGATTTCGCTGAGAAGCGTTTCCTGCTCCTCTTGCAGCTCCTTTTGGGTACTGTCCTTATCGTCCGGGTGCTTGGCAAGGTAGGCGGCGGCTTTCTCATACCGGGCAACCTCCGGGTGTTCCTGTTTGAATTTCTCCTTTGTTTTCTTAAAAAACATCTTCTGGTACTTCTCATAGACAGGCTTACATTCCTTGCAGTCTGTCCGGCTGGCAAGAATCCCGTCAATCACTTTGCTGCGGGCTTCCTTTGGCTTCATCTGATTGCGGTAATCGGCGGCTGATTTCCCGGACGCTTCCAGAAATGCTTCTAAGTCCTCCACAGTGAAAAGTCCCTTTTGCCGGAGATAGGACAATGCTTCGCTGACTGCCTTTAAGTCCTGTGAAGTCCCCCGGTTCTGTCCAGCCCTTGTCCAGTCCTTCCGTTCTTCCTTTCGTATCTCCATATACTTCATCAGCAGATTGGGAAGAAGTGTCGCTTCCTCCGCCGCTTTTTGTGCAAGCAGCTCCTTCCGTTTTTCTCCCAGCTCGGTAATCCAGCCTTTGAGGTTTTGGATAAGCTGCCGGATGGACTTCATTAGGCGGTTGGCAGCTTTGATTTCCCGGTTCAGGTTGCCGATATTTGTCTGGATACCACGCTTTTCCATCTGCTGGACAGCAGCCCCCTCATGGACAGTAGGGATAATATCAAGCCCCTGTCTGGCATAGGAACGCAAGTCCACACGCTCCGGGCGGTC
>NZ_QUJT01000024.1:0-6805 GCF_003480955.1 Clostridium sp. AM27-28 | reverse complement strand
CAGAAAGTAGGGCTGCCGCCCAGCAAAAATATTTGCTAATGCGACAGCCCCTTACCGCTCGGCATCCCTGCCGGACGGAGCTTTCTTTTCCGGCTCCGTCTGGACTTTTTCGCCCTGTTCCCGCATGGTCTGCAAGATAGAGGGCTTCTTTTGAAGCTGGGAGGGCTTTTCGCCGGACAGCGGCTTGATACATTCCAGCCGGTCAGCCGCCCGGATGGCGTTGTCCGTGAGCTGCCTCTGCCATGCACCCACGCTGGGAGCCCAACGAAAGCCGCTGCTTTTCAGCTCGGCCCGGGTGTCCGCGTCAGGCTTTCCGTCAAAGAACACCTGCAAGCGGTTGTCCTCCCGGTTCATTTCCACACGACCCCCATCGAACTCCCAGCCGGAAAATTCCTGCTGTGCCTGTTTGGAAAGCTGTTCGATACGGGCCTTTACCCGGCGGATCTCCGCGTTGTTGTTGGTAAGCTGGTAGCTTTCAAAGGGCCTCGGGTCGCTCCGCCAGCTTGACGCCATGCTTGCTTTCAGCTTTTCGATCTGGTCCGGCGACAGCAGCGCACAGCCATCCAGTTTGCCATGCTTGCGGTAATAGGCGTTGACCTCCTTCATAATGAGCTGGGAGCGTTCCAGCCCGTCCAGCTTCTTCTGGAGCTTTTCAATCGCTGCCGGGTCATCGGCGCTGATCCCGCCCATGCCGGTACTGCGTATCTTATCCAGCAGCCCTTGAATATACTGCCATTCCTCCATGTTGCTGTCCCGGGCCCGGTTCTGTTTTTCCTTCTTCCCCACCGGGAAATTGGCAGGTCCGGCGATCATCACAGAGGGAACCCTTGCGTCAATGGCAAAGCCCTGGTTCATGTTTTCAGCCAGCTTTCGGGCATAGGTGTCTAACAAATGGTCGATCTTCTCATGGTACATGGGGGCCACCCGGGATTTCTGCTTTTCCGCTATGGCGGCGGCCTTGTCCACCATTGCCCGGTATTCCGCCGTTGCGCTCCCTTCCTTGTAGTCGGAAAAGCTGTTCATTTCCTTTGCCCGGCGGGCGGCTCCTTCATTGATAGGGTAATAGTTGATGGTATGCACCTCCTTCATGCTTCGGGCCATGCTGGCCCGAAGTCCTACCGTTCTTCATGGGAAGGCCCCGCCTTGTCCTTTTTCGGAGCGGGCGGGGCTTCTTGAAACCGTTTGAGTGCAACGAGAATGGAGTGGACAGGTTCGGCCTTTTCAGGATAGGCAAATATCCGGTGTTCCGGCGGAATGTCCTGCGGCCCGTGGTAATACTCCTTGAAGCCCTCCGGGACTGCCGACACATATCCACCGGGAGCGAATACGCCGCCCTCGTTGATACGCACATCCCGCCCGTATGCTTCATAATCGAAGTAGTTCTGAATGTGCTCCGGTATGTCGATGGTCCCAAGCTCGTCGGCGTAAAGGCGGCCCAGCCCTTCATCATCGGAAATATCCGGGTAAAAGCGGTAAAGGTCAAGGTTCTGCGTCAGGTTTATCAAATCCTTCACGCTCCGTGTGTGGTTTCCCAAGACAAGAGCGGCTTCAAAGGTTTCCAGTCCGCCCTTATCCCGTACTTCCAGCAGGGCGTGGCCCAGCTCGTTCAGCTCGTCGATGTTCTCACATTCGTAGAGATGATCGTAGAGCCCCAGCACATCGCTGTCAAAGCTGGTAAAGAACACTTCGCTGTACCGTTTCCCGTCTATCCCGATTTTGGCAAGGGCGGCCTGCAACTCCTGTGTCGTCGTGGGGAAATGTACCGTTGTCCCTACCTCAATCCCCATCAAGGGGTACAGGGCGGTGTTGGTTATATAGGCTTCAAACATGGGCTCATTCCTCCTTTCCGGCCCGGTCAGCCAGCACCTCATAGATCCCGGCCATAATGTAATCGGCGCAAGGGAGGGCAATCGCGTTCCCCAGCGCCTTGTAGCGTTGCAGAGGCCGGATCTCCACGCCGTCCGCCCCGTACTTTGTCCAGCCCTCTGGCAGCCCCATCAGCCGTTCGCTTTCCGTTTCCGTCAGAAAACGGATACAGCCGCCCTCCGGGTCGCCCTCATACCAGAAGGCGAAGGGCGTCACGTCACTGGCTAAAAGAGTGGGAAAAGGGTCAGTTGGTAATCCGAAGCTGTTTCGGAAGGCCGTTTCTTCCTGCCTTTTTGCCGCTCCCCGCATACGGAAGCACTGAAAGGGGTGGATGACTGGTATCTGCCGCCCTGTTTCAAAAGAAGCTGTTCGATCTCCTTCGGCGGCGGCCCGCCCGCCCTCTCCGCAAGGCGGAGGAAGTGGGAGCATTGGACGGGGCTTAAATAGTATGTCTGCGGCACGTCTGCCTCCAAAATCCGCCACGACGAAAATCCGCTGCCTTCGTGCCAGCCTTCGGGTGCCTGCCCAATACTGGGCGTCCATGAGCCGCCAGCACACATCAGGCGTTCCCCCTCGCACCATTCCGGCATTTCCCCATCTTCCCGAAGGAGGCATTGGAACTTCGGTGTCCGAGAAGGCGGATAGGACGGCTCTAAAGTCCATCCGGTCATTTGTAGAAAACGCTCCCATGACGTTTTCCCAAACAGCGATAGCTGGATATAGGTTATCAGTAGCATCCCTCATTTCCTGTATGATACGAAACGCCTGATAGAACAGGCTTGATTTTGCCCCGGCAAGGCCGGAGCGGTTGCCGATCAGAGAAAGGTTCTGACAGGGGGAACCGAAGGTTATCACATGGACCGGCGGGATTTTCCCGCCGTCCACCTTCGTAATATCTCCCAAATGCGCCATATCGGGAAAGTGCCTTTTGGTTATGGAGATGGGCGCTTTTTCAATCTCGCTGGCCCAGACCGGACGGATACCGCACCGGGAAGCAGCCAGAGGGAACACGCCGATCCCGTCGAAAAGGCTCCCCAGCTTAATGTCCGGCATGGCCCGGGGTGCCGTGTCCCTTCACGGCAAGCACCCCTTCCAGCGTTGTCGCCGCAATGCCCAGCCGTCCGGCAACCGCAATATCGTTTTTCACATCCTCGTCCACAACGCTGCCGCAGACGATCAGGGTATGAGAACGCCGCAGCATATCCCGGCGCATATCAATCCCGGCCTTATGTTCCTCGGGAACGCTGTCATTCAAAAACAGCGGCAGGTACAAGAGCGGGCAGATCGGGGAAAAGCCCGCCTCATAAGCAAGGCGGCAGTAGTGAGCCGCCAGCTCCATATCAACATCCGGCTCGCCGCTCCATGCGGCGGTCAGGTACGCTAAAGGTCGTTTCATTGGTTGAGCCTCCATTTCTGTTTTGGTTTAGGGAAAAGCAAGAGTTCGCCCAATCCCTCCGCCCCTTCCCCCGGGAAGGGGAACGGCTCTGGAGAATTTATATCCCCGTCGCTTGACCGGGAAAAAGCATAACCGGGAGAAATCCGTCAAGGGTGCCTCTGGCACCGCCTGCGGCGGCGCTGCCCTTGACTGATTTTCCCGGCTATGCTACGGAATAACTGGCGACGGGGAATCATTTATATCTCCAGAGCTTCGGGGCGCGGGGCAGAGCCCCGCAATCCTCGGGCCATGCTGACCCGAAGTTTTAGCTTACTTTTCCTGTTCGGTTTTCTTCTCCGGTTTTTCGTGTTCCTTCTGCTGACCCTTCCAGTCGTCCAGCAGCTTGATGATCTGGTCCTTCATTTCCCTCGGCGTAGTTTCCTTGCCGAAATACTTGCTCAGTTCCGCACCTGTCAAAATCACTTTGTCTACCTCCTTTTTGTCCTCCATCATAATGCCGTCGATCACATCCCCGTTGAGCAGCTTCTTTTCGTCCAGTTCCCGCATACGCTTTGCCTGCGCCTGTGAAGGCGAGGACTGCTGGCTGTCAATGGCAACGGCGATATAGTTCTGGTTCTTCTTGCCGATATAGGAAAGCTCCACCGCCGTAGTAAAGCCCAGTTTTTTTTCATCCATCAGCTTCATCAAGTCGGGAACCAGCTCATTGAGCCGGATATACCGCTGCACCTGTTTGACCGCCATCTTATTACGCTCGGCCACAATTTCGTTGGAGCGTTTTCCTGCGTCCTTCGGGTCAATCTGGCCCGAAGTGCGGGAGCCCTGGTGCTTGATAGCCTCAAGCTGCATTTTCAAGGCTTTGGCCCGCTCACTGGGGAGGATTTCTTCACGCTGGTTGAGATTATCCTCGACCATCTGCGTGATGGCTTCATCGTCTGTCAGGTTTCGGACGATACAGGGCATATCCGCATATCCGGCAAGCTCGCTGGCTTTCTGGCGGCGGTGGCCGGACACGATCTCATAGCCGCCATCCTCACGGGGACGGACGATAGCGGGCTGGGTCACGCCCTTGTCCTTAACGCTGGACACCATAGCCCGCATTTCTTCATCGTCCCGGACTTCAAAGGGATGGTTCTTGAAGGCGTGGAGTTCGTTCAGCTTGATATAGACGATCTGCTCCTTGCCCCGGCGTGGAGCATCCTTCGGTTTTTCGGGTTCCTTCGGAGCGGGAGCGGCCTGTACCGTTGGAGCCGTTTTTTTCTCCGGTTCCTTTTTGACCGCCTTTTCCGTTTTCTGTGCGGGAGCTTTGGATTTCGAGGCTGCGTCCTTGTCCTTATCTGCTTTCGGGGGACGGCCCCGGCGCTTCGGCTGTTCCGGCTCTTTGGGTTTTTCCTCTGCTTTTTTCGGAGCCTCCGGCTGCTTTTCCGGTTTCTCCGCTTTTGCCGGGTCAGGCTTTTCCACGCCGGGAGCTGCCGCTCGTTCCTCGGCTTTCTTTTCCTTCATAATTTCAGCGAAGTTATAGACAGAAACCTGTGGGGTCTTTACCTCTGGTTCCGTCTTTTTTTCCGGCTCCGGGGAAACGGAAACCTTCTCCGACTCTTTTGGGGGATTAGGCGGTGTTTCCTTGCCCGGCCCGCTATCCGTTACCGGCTGTTCCGGCGTTTTTGTGGTTTTATCATCTGCCATAAGCATTTACCTCCTGTTTTTTGGCATGAAAAAAGGGGCTCAACTTTTCAGTCAAGCCCCCGTGGGAAGTTCCTCCTTTCTCCGCCATGATACAAAAATACCGCCCGTAGTCTCGTTTGGGCGGTACTTTGTGTAAGATTGGCAGTCCATTATTAAGTTTTTTATTATGTTCCCTTTGTACACCGTTGCAACTATTGACATAGCATCAAAAAAGAAGCCCACCTACAAATCGTATACGATTATAGTAAGCGGGCTGATCAACATTATGCTTCTTTCAGTTTCTCAACCACTACTTTACATCTCTTTTTGTAAAAAGCGATGCCATAAAGCATTATATTATGGCGACCATCATTTTTCAGATACTCAGAATACCTTCGATCTCTGATTTGCTTGAGCGCTCTTTCACAGGTCTTATCTAATCCTGACACTTCCTTGGAATGCTTAAATTCAAAGATAATGCCATTATCCGGATTTTGCGGTTCAATGATAATATTAGCATATGTATAACCAACCGCCGCACCTATTCCTTAAACTTTTCCAAAATATTCCTAACTTCATCCACATCTATTTTCATCTGTTCTGCAATCTGGTTTTCTGTATATTTATCTCGATATAATCTATAAATTCCAAACACTCGTTCTTCACCCTGCTTCTGACCTTCCTTTAATCCTTCCTTCTTACCTTCCGCATACTCTGCCTTCCGAATCAATTCCTTTTCCCGTTTCTCATCATATTCGAAAATACACACCTCTATCGCCTCCGTTCGATTCTTTCTCAGGAAATCAGCCAGTATATTTTCCTCAATACATTCCGTCACAGCCTGCTCTGCCGCCCGGTTTATGTCCTTATACTCTGCCGCATATTTACGAATCTTGTCAACCAGAAGCATATACTCTTTCAACAGGCAGCAAGTTTCCAAAATCCTCTGTTTTTTATCCAGATTAATATTCAATACCTTCACTATCAATTCCAGCTCTGGTTCATCCGCCTTCTGGCAGAATGAATGTGACAGTTTCAGAACACTTTCCGCTTCCCGCTCCTCTTCTCCATTGTAAAATACAACAAAGTGTGGGGTCGGCAATTCTACCAGCGTTGACGCATACAGCGTTTGATTCCGAATGAGCATCTGGTATTCTTTCGTCACATAAATCAGAAAACGCAGCGGCATATTCGGATTCCAGGTTGACTGATGTTCATACAAAGTGAACCTCACATGGCTAAAGTCACGTGCTTCTCAGCCGTTTTAAACGGCAAGACTAAATATCGGCGGATACGCCAGTAACTTAGAATTTGTGCGGATACGCACTTTTCCCATGCCGGATACGGCTGGTTTCCACATTACAGGTAGTCCGCTGTATATCTGCCTGCGTTTATGCCGCTTTTAAATTGTTTACTTCTACATAAAGCTTTCTTAAATCTGCATAAACACATGAGGTTCTACGCTTCACTGCAGGTACTTTTGCCTCCAGTGAAGACCTTCCCGTTTCCGGCAAGGGTTTTAAAAGTTCCCGTATAAAATATCTCGCTCCAATATTATAGGATGCTGACAGGTCGCAGTTGTACTGTTTTCCCGTCCGGAAGGTACATAGGCTATGGTTCTCCTGATTTCTTACTACCGCTCCGCTTCCGTCACAGGCCAGCCTGCTGGTGTTCCGGGCACTGACCCTGGACACACGAATTCTGTTCCGATGTGCCTGATGTTCACACAGTTTCTGAATATCCCGCTTTCTCCATAAATGAAGCTTTTGTTTCTTTTTTCCGGATATTTTTCCCTGCATTTCCAGATACTCAAAAACAATTACATCTGCCTGATACTCTGCGGCATATTTCGTGATCTCCGCAGCTATTTTGCGGGACAGC
>NZ_QUJT01000023.1:0-8595 GCF_003480955.1 Clostridium sp. AM27-28 | reverse complement strand
TTTCTGGCACTTCCATTAATGATTACAATTTTCATGCGTGTATCCTCCAACTTTCGATTTGTCACTTTGTCTATGCTACAAATTATATCACATCGGTTTTTGAAAAACTACTTCTATATGTAAAGGCAACCCGAAGGCTGCCCCAGGCATCAAGCCTATCCTGTTTACACAGGTTCATTATCATCTTCGTCAACGGAGCTATCTGCATCATCGTCCTCAAACTCCGGATCGTATCCATAGTCCTCGTCATCGTCCACATAATCAGCATCCGGGGCAGGCTTTGCCGCTTCCTGTTCCTTCTTCTTTTCCTGGACTTTCTTGAATACGAAGAAACCGCCGCCACAGGCAAGCACAATCAGAGTAAGAATCGCCGGGAGCATATTCTTAGATTTCGGTTTTTCCTCCGGTGCCGGTTCTGTAATTTCAGGAATCGTTTCAACTACTTCTGGCTTTGTTTCCTCAACCGGCTTGGTGAACTCTGCAACTTCCTCCTCGTCCATCAGCTTGAGCAGGTCGGCTTCATCCACCTGGTTCAGAAAATGCACGGTTTCCTCGCCCTTATCATCACGGTCAATGATGATATAGAAGTAGTTTCCGTTTTTGGTAACGGCAGTAATGAATTACTTTCCGCTTTTCGTAGGTGAACCAACATCGTCAACCAGAGTCAGATTGCCGTCAGGAGTAAGGGCAGGTTCGCTTGTGTCCGTGTTCTGCATGAACGCACTCATAAACATCATAAGCAGCGCCATATCCATTTCGCTGTTCCGACAAACCGGAATTTGAAATCACACTGTTCAAGCCCTTATTTCTGAGCTTCACATTCAGAATATAATATTCGTAATCTTCTTCCTCTGTTGTTGTCTCTCCCGTTTCGGGATCAGTAGAAGATGTTGTTCGTGTACGAATCTCCACTACTTCTGTTAGGGTCAGCTCATATTGTTGCTCAAACAGCCATTGCAGGGTAGCCTGCACCTCATCTCTGGTGTAGTCCTCGAATTTTACCGTCAGATATGCCGCAAGCTCGTAAGGATTGTGGTTGATTTCATCAAGGTCATACCGGTACTCGTCATATCCGCTATGAGTACGCTCGATATTATTGATTTCATTGCGGAGCGCAGCTTCCAAAGCCTTGTAATCATTGTTCGCACCGATAATATCTTCCTCTTTTGCGGTAAAAGAAGTTCCCAGAACGATCTGCGTACCGCCTTGAAACATAGCAGAACAAGACGAGAACATCCCTGAGAGAATCATAAAAAGCAGTCCGGCAATCAAAACAAACAGAATCGTTTTAGAGTGTGTGGTGCAGAACTCCGTTACTTTCTCTGTGATGTTCTTGGCTCCCTGAGCTGCTTTGCCCGTTGCCTTGCCTGCACCCTTGGATGCAGAAGCCGTTGTCGAAGCGGTTTTCTTACTGGCTTTGGCGGCAGCATATTCTTTCTTGATTGCCCTTTTCTGTTACCAACGGGAGAACGGGTTGGAACCGGCATCGGGGTTGTCCTTTTTGAACTTCTCATACAGGGCATACCCAGCAATTGTGGCTTTTATCATTCATATTGAGAGTCTTATTCATAAAGATACCCAACTTTTTTTCTTTGTTTTCTCAATTCTTCACAGCATTAGTTAATAAGTTGAGCAACTAATTCCATCAGTTTCTGTTTATCAAATGGCTCTACTTCAGAAGAATAAAGACTAAATGCATTAATACCCTTCAACGCCTCATCAAGCTCGTCAATTTCAAATGCAAATGGTTCTTGTTTTGGCTCATATCGTGTCCCATATATCCCGTTATTCTTATTTCTTAAGATATACCAATCACCATACATATCGTCCGTTTGTACCAACCAGAGGTTAAATCCTAAACCCTTGGTATTTTTAATTTCAACCCATCCCATAATATTCTTATTTTTATACTGCGGAGTATATACTACTTCACGCTTACCATACAAAGAACCTTGCATATATGAAAAACCATAGACCCTATCCACATCAACAGTACGAGTAAACGAATTAGGCAAAATCACCTTACACTTAATTTCAATATTTGTAACAGAAGGAATTGTAAGTTCATATGAAAACTGTTCCATATGTTCATAACCTCGACCTGCTGATTGTAATCTACACTTATCATTTCCAGCCAAATGAATATTATATTCATCAGCGAATTGCTCAAAAAAATCTACTATAACTGATTCAAATTGATTCCTCACTAAATTGCAGAAATCTTCTTTTTCTTTTTTCTTTCGATTTTCCTCCTCGATTTGCTGTTGTATTCTCGTGTCAGTCTCTATTTTTTTCCCAATAGCTAAACTTATAATATTTCCTAAAGCACTATTTGCTTCAAGTGATGGATTGCCTAGTTTTTCTTCAATCTCCTCCCATGATTTTAATCTCTTCTGAACAGGTTTTTCTAACATAGCTAAAATTATGGATGCTACATCTGCTCCTAAAACATTTTTTAAATCATTCGTTCTTTTTATTCTAGAAAACATATGTGCGCTTCTGTATGCATCCACATCGTTAGAAGTAATGTCATATGGATAATCTAATAAAGCTAATTCATAAAATACTATGCCCATAGAGTAAATATCCATCTGAATAGTATTCTTTTCTGATTTCCAGGCTTCAGGAGCAATATATTGTAATGTACCATATCCCTTAAATGACATGGTTCTAGTAGATTCTGAAGCCACCTTTGCAAGTCCGAAATCAGTAATTTTACATATTCCATCACAAATAAGTATATTCTCCGGTTTTATATCTCTATGAACTAATTTTTTATTAATTGACTTCATTCCAGCAACAAGTTGAAGAAATAGATTTCTCAATTCCTCTTTCGAATATGGACTATTTGTTTTTTTACGCTCTTCAATCTGGTCTGCTAGCGTTCCTCCCTCTGCATACTCCATAATAATATAGGGAGGTAGTTCAGGATATTCATCTCCATCATGTGCATAGATATAACGTATTACATGCTCCCCACTTACTTCTGATGAAATTCTTACTTCATTTTTAAAAGACGCTGCTGTAGCCTCATCGCCAAATGAATATAATAAAGTTTTCACTGCATACACTGATTTATCCGCTTCACATTCAGCTTTATATACGCATCCAAAACCACCATGACCTAATTCTTCTGTTAATGTATATGTATTTCCTTCTCCATCTTTTACCTTGGATCCAATTGTAATAATCAATGTCCCACCTCAATTCTTTAAACTTAACAAATAACAATTATGATCAAAGTTCACTAAATCTCCTTTTTACCTAGTATAACACATACATAATATATTCACCATCAATAATCCTTATCTCCCTGTGGAACCAAATGCTCCGGTTCCACGTTCTTTCCATGATTCATAAGTAAAGTCCGGTATCACAATCGGCAGAATTATAAGCTGTCCGATCTTATCATCTGCTTTGATTTCATAGACTGTATTCCCTACATTTGAAATGATTGCATGAATCTCTCCTGTATAACCGGAATCGATGGGAGGCAATTCACACACAATTCCCTGAGCGCTTAATCCGCTTTTAGGAAATACAAAACCCGCATATCCATCAGGAACCAAAAGTCCAAATCCCAAAGGTATCTTGCAAATTTCTCCCGGTCGGATCACTGCATCCCTGAGACTGAATACATCAGCCCCTGCATCATTCGCAGGTGCCCTTTCCGGGCACCTGCCACCATAATCAAGCAACCGAAGGTAAGTCCAGAGTCTGATAATTAGCCAGTAACTCATTTAATCCGTTTCTGAATATCTTCAACAGATGGCAGTTGCTTTTCCAGAGCATCCGGCAAACTACTGGTTATTTTATATTCGCTTACCCCAATCGGCTTTGAAATATCCTTGAGTGAATATTCTGCAACCACATTGTTTTTGCTTTTGCACAGAAGCAAACCAATGGACGGATTATCCTGCTCTTTTTTCAAAATGCCGTCCACGGCTGACAGATAAAAGTTTAGCTGACCAGCATATTCCGGCTTGAAGTCACCGGTTTTCAATTCGATAACTACATAACAGCGAAGATTCAGGTTGTAGAACAACAAATCAATGTAAAAATCATCACCGCCCACATTCAGGTGATACTGATTCCCCAGAAATGCAAACCCTGTTCCAAGCTCCAGAAGAAGCTTGGTTACATCCCTAACAAGTGCCTGCTCAATATCCCGTTCCAGCATATCTTCTCTAAAAGGAATAAAATCAAAGACGTATGGGTCTTTCATAGTCTGCACTGCTAATTCGCTTTGCGGAGACGGTAAGCGGTGCTCAAAATTTGTGACCTTATCTGCCAGAACCTGTCTCTGATACAAGTTGCTTTCAATCTGATGGACAAGAACATTTCGAGACCAGCCGTTTTCCGCTGACTTTTTAATATACCATTTACGTTCATCCATATCAGCGACCTTATCCAGAAGAACTATATTGTGCCCCCATGGAATTTGTGCAACAACCTGTTGCACAAATTCTCGGTCTGGATAAATCTCTGCGAATTTTGCCATATACTTCAAATTACGAACAGAATATCCTTTGCTTTCTGGAAAAGCAATTCGAATATCTGCTGCAAGGTTATCAATAAACTTGTTTCCCCATGATTTATGTTCATTGATTACGCAACCAATATCATAATAGAGAAGCAACATATCAGCATTCACATGAACTGCCGCACGATATTGCGCCGCAGTAATTTCACTCTTAATATTTTCAATAATGGAAAGATACTCAGCCGTATTCATTAACATACTCATCGCCTCGCTTTCACATAATTCCTATCATTATTTTCTCTATATAAGATGCTCATATACAATTTTCAAATAATTCAGGTAACCACATGAGCACAGATACAACCATATTAGCCATTCAGCAGCACCGACATCAATTCGTTGACCTTCTTGTACACCCTTAGCTTTTTTGCATATATGGAAAGATTTTGCAGATTCTTCTTCTCATCCTTTGCATAAGCATTCAATGCCTTACTAAATATTTCACGATCAAGCCTTGAACGATATTTGAAGCAATCACAAATCGTACGCTCTCGATCATATACGGAGAGCTTAACCCCGTAAAAATCATCCGTCACTCTCCCCAGCTCATATATTTCTGGTTGAACATAATACGTTTGCAAAGCCAGTACATCTACATCCAGCTTTGTCCGGGACATAGATCTCGGTACAGCAATAGACCATTTACGAGGTGCAAAGTCACTATAGCCATAATGAAAAAGAGCCGATTCCACACAAATAATTGCCTTTGGAATCAACGCTGCAATGAGTTGTTCTTCAGAAGATGTATCCGCCTCAGCAAGTTGATAATATCCGTGTCGAATGCGATCAAGGTATCCGGCATTGCACATGTTTACTACATCAGCAGCATGAATTCCTGCCTGAACAAAATCTGCTGCTTTGGCAATGCCATCCTTTTCTATAATAACTTGTTTTGCTATCGTTCTAATATCCACGTGTTCACCAACTTTCGTTTTTAAAATCACTCACATTTATTTTCTTTCTGTGTATGTATTTATTATAACAGATATGCTTTAATAAGCAATAATTTTACGCACATTTATTCAAGATTTGTAAGTGAAATTTTGCATTAATTCGCATTAAAATATTTCACATACAAAAAAGTAAGCTTTTTTCAAAAAAGACTGGATGCAATCTCCCGTAGAATAACATCCAGTCTTGCTTATTTTACTCCTTATTACAGAACCAACTCATGAATCACAATCTCTTCCGCTCGATTGTGGATACTGTTCATAGCTCCGAGCCATGCCATCTGGTCGGCTGCTTTCAGTTCCTCTGTCACGCCCTCAGCGGCCTTCATCTGCTCAACAATCAGGGACAAACGCTCCTGTGCCTGCTCGTTCAAATCGGCAAGGTAAGTCCAGAGCTGCCCCTCCAGAACCAGGTCATTGAACATCATTGGGTTATGCTCTTTCAAATACTCTCGGTGCATCCGTCCGTATTTTCCGATAGGGCGTTCCTCATTGGGAAACTTCCGATCCGGGATGTAGTAATCTCCAACCAATATGTATTCGATATTGTTGATACTCTTTTTGTTTTTCATAACCTTGACCTCGATTTCAAAATTTTTGTCACATCGAGACTCACTGGTGTAGTAGTGGTGTAGTAGCACCACCTTCAAGTTTGAAAAACCTTGATATTACAGAGGATTTTAGAGATTTCTGCAAATAATGCCGTGGCAAACCATGAGCACTTTTATTTTTTCTCGCATAGCTTGGTATAACCTCTATTTTCCTTGTATTTACAAGGGTTCTATCTATTTCTCCTTAGAACCCTATCTCGATATATCTTAGCATATTATTTCTTACTCTTAGTAGGTAAAAGCTGTACAAATGGCTGTAAATTTTACCACTCGTACAGCAGCCCTATTTTTTCTCCCAGTGTTATACCGCACTCACTCTTTTTGATGGTGTATAAATAAAGTTGACAGCCTATTCTCAAGGATTTCATAGTATAATCAAGAGAATAAGGAGGTGCCCAACTATGGCACGAAGTCAACGTAAGTACACCATTTGTAAACGCATAAGTTCCGCCGCAAATTATCCAGAAGTACAATCTCTCTCATGATTTGTGCAGGAAGCCATTGCACAATTAACTGCACCTAATGCAAATGAACCTTCTGCTTTTTTAATTTCCGAAACATTACTTTGGAAATTAAAGTCTTATCTAATGATATATTTTGTGCCTTTGCCTTTTCCTTCCACTGCAATCACACCTTTTTGACACATTTCTTTTAGCAGCTTTATTGTCTTTGATTTACCGAAAGGTACATATGGTGCAACTTCGCTGATTGGCTTCAACATCGTCTTGCTTAAAAGTTTATAGATCACGATTTCGTCTTCTGTCAGATCCGCATTTTTTTCAAATATCGGAAGCACAATTTCTATCGCATTTTCTGAAACTTCAAAATCCGGTTTTATCAAACTTTCTGCATACAGTTGTTTTATTCTTGTAATTCCCGTTCCGAATATCTCTACAAATCCCAATCTGTAAAATACATTGGCAAGATTTCTATTTCTTAAAACAGAAAGTTTACCAGACAGATATTCTTCCTCTGTGATTCCAGACGGCAATCCGCCAGGAGAAACTATTTCAATTCGATCATCAAACATCGAAACTCTGATTTGCGAATTCACGTCCCACACTCTATGAATCAGAGCATTGGCGATTGCTTCCCGGAAAGCAGCTTCCGGTACTTTTTCCATCTTCTTTCGATCAGCACCTTGTATTACTTCATATTGGTAATAGTCTCTGAATACATCGATTGCCTTTTCATAAACCTCTAAAACCGATATATTTTCAAAAGTCGATCTCTTTTGAATGATGCTGATATTTTCTCCAAATTTGACAATATCGATTCCCGGAAAATGATTTTTATCTGCCAAAAGCCCTGCTGCATTATTGAATCCATTTACATCGTCATATAAGTTCAATGTCTTCAGTGTGTCCTTATCAAAATTTTCAATCCGGACAGTCTCTTTCAGCTTACGATGTAAAATTTCAAAGGACAGCTCCTGATCTTTGCAAGGCAATTCTTCAAATCGAATATTTTTTCCATCCAATACAAGCCTTGAAAATTCCAGAGTATCTACCTCTATCGTTGCTGTATCATTCCGCTTGTATGCTTTCGATTTATATAGATACGGCTTCTGTAATCCGCTTTTCACAGTAAGCTTTATCGTCTGGTCATTATTCTGTACCTCAAGCGTATAATCCGGCTGCGGTGTAATGCTGTCATTGATTTTATTTTCAATATCCAAGCAGGCTTGTTTTACATCCGGCAAACCTTTTATATTTCCATCATCATCCACTCCAAAAAAGATGGTTCCGCCGTCATAATTTGAAAAAGCACTGACTGTTTTTAAAAAAGTGTTGGTAATCGTTTCCTTGAACTCTAATGTTCTTGTTTCACGCATATCAATCGCCTCCATTTCTGTCTTATATATTATATGCAGAAATGCGCAAAAAAGCAATCGTATTTTTTTACGATTGCTTTTTTGATTACTTTTTGTTGTGTGCTCATAAATAAACTTTCTTTCTATACTGATTGCCCAAAGATTCCTGAATTGGTGAAACAATGTTTTTCCAATTTGAGCATGAGTAAATGCCTTATAGTAAGTGCATTATCCTCTGCTTTTCCAAATGACTTTCCAATCTTTTGTGTGTATCGGCTAATTAAAAGTATTTATTTACAAAAATGCACAGCTCCCGATAAGCTAAGAACTGTGCATTTCTTTTTTCTTCAATTTTACAATTTCTCTATTTTTCAAACAAGAACTTCTCGCTTTCAAATGGCGATAAATAAATCTCTCCACCATCATCAGTTTAATTTTCGTTTAGATTAACGATTTCTTTTTCCTGTATTCTCTGTCCCTCGGATTTCCTCATGATAGAAATAATCTACGATCACCGGATGTCCCTGCGGGACTCTGCCATAAGGCATTTCATTATCCACAAAGGAACAATCATGCTTCTTAGCCATTTCCTCAGCTTTTACTTCAAGTGCTTTAAAGTAGCTGTGGTTATGCTTGTTATAGATCTCGTCGTAAAGTGGTACAAGATCAGGATATTTT
>NZ_QUJT01000022.1:0-8683 GCF_003480955.1 Clostridium sp. AM27-28 | reverse complement strand
TTTTCAGGGTTTTACATACTGTTCAGTTTTCAAGGTTCTTTGTTGTTGCCTCAGCAGCAACTTTTATAGTTTATCAAAAGTTTTTGCTTTTGTCAACACTTTTTTATTTTTTACAAATCCACGTTTTTTCGAAATTTTTCTGAGTTCATCAAGAATCTTCAAATCATTTCTTTCGTTTCGTGTTTTGTTTTTGTCCTTGTCTCGAAGACGTATGTTATGATACCAGAGCATTCCCGGAAAGTCAAGCATTTTTCTAAATTTGCTATTTTATATGTTTTTTTGTGATTTTTAAGAATATTCTGGCATCATTTAAACAGAGCTATTTCTATATTGCTGTTCTTTCTTCTACAATTTCATTTTCTAATCAGCAGCTGGAACAGTTCTGACAGGTTCTGCAATCGCGTGCTGTCTGGCTCTATTGATTTTCATTGCCTTCCCGGGTTTTCTTAGCAATGTGTTCCTTCTTTCCCATCCGTTCTGCTATCTTTCTGGCGCTCTCGGTCACTGCCAGACCGCCTTCACTCGTCTCGCGTAAAGCAGCCGGAAGCGCATTGCCGATCCGGCGCATGGAATCGACGACCTCGTCTGCCGGGATCGCGCTCTTGATTCCCGCCATTGCCATCTGCGCGCTGACCGCCGCATTGACGGCGCCAGCGGAATTCCGCTTGATACACGGAACTTCAACCAGACCGCAGACCGGATCACAGGTTAGTCCCAACATATTTTTGAGGGCAAATGCCGCTGCATTCGCGATACACTCCGCATCGCCGCCCTGCAGATATGCCAGCCCCCCTGCTGCCATCGCACTTGCTGAACCAATCTCCGCCTGGCATCCACCCGATGCACCGGCGATGCTCGCATTTTCTGCAATAACCGCACCGATTCCTGCACTGACAAAGAGCGCCTCGACCATCCGGTTCTCCGTTTCCTTACAATATTCCTCATACGACAAAAATACCGCCGGAATCACCCCGCATGCGCCCGCCGTCGGAGCCGCCACGATTCGTTTCATACAGGCGTTGGACTCTCCCATTTTCACCGCTTTTTCCATCACAAGCCCCATGTATCCGCCCGCCAGGCTGCGACCGGAGGCATTGTATGCGTGCAGTTTTTCTCCGTCGCCGCCCGCCATTCCACTTGCCGAGACGATCGAGCCGTCGTATTCCTGATCTGCCTGGCGCATCGCCTGATACATCTGCCGCATTGTTTCAAACGATTCTTCCACCGTCACCTGGCGTTCCTGCACATCCGCCAGAAGAACCACCTTCCAAAGCGGAATCTGATATTCGTTCGCTAAGCGGATTAGATCATTCACTGAATGATATAACATTTCCATTTTCCCGTTCCATTCCTTTTCTTATATGAACCCTTCCTATCGAAGACTTAAATACGTTACCTTCCTGATGCCCTCCTGGCGGCGCAGCCACACAAGCCCTTCTTCCGGAATCTCTTGATCACACTCAATAACCATCACTGCCATGCCGCCGCGCGCCGCACGGTAGAGCTGCATCGTCGCAATGTTGATCGATTTGTGCGCCAGCATCGCCGTCACATCCGCCACATGTCCCGGCTGATCGTCATTGTGGACAACCAAGGTTGGATAACTGCCGGAAAAATTAGCATCGATCCCATCAACCTTCGCAATATTAATCCGTGAGCCACCCAGGGATTCACCTACTACCGTCAGGCTGCGCCCAGAAACGCCCTCAAGCTCCAGTTCCGCTGAATTTGGATGCGCCTCTTTTAAATTGGCTTCCTCAAAGGAAAACTCAATCCCCTTCTCCTCTGCCAGGTGGAAGCTGTCCGGAATCCGCATGTCGTCCGGCACCATTCCTAAAAGTCCCGCAATCAGCGCTTTCTGGGTTCCGTGTCCGGTTCCCGTTGCCAGAAATGAGCCGTACAGACCAATCCTTGCCCGCTTAACCGGTTCCCCAAGAAGCTTCTGCGCCACAAATCCAATCCGAACCGCGCCCGCTGTGTGGGAACTGGACGGTCCGACCATCACCGGACCTACTATATCAAATAGATTCATATTTCTTTCCTTTTCTCTCGTTTACTTCGCCAGGTAGCCGCCATCCACCGGGATTACCGCTCCCGTTATATATTCTGCCGCGTCACTCGCTAAAAACACGGTAATTCCTGCCAGATCCTCCGCCTTCCCCCAGCGGTGCATCGGGATCCGCGCCGTTACCTCTTCATACTGATCCGGATTTTTGGCTTTCATGTCCGATGTGAGCTTTGTCTCCATATAACCAGGTGCGATCGCATTGACGGTCACACCACACGATGACCATTCATTGGAGCAGGCTTTCGTGAGCTGCGCCACACCGCCCTTACTTGCCGCGTATGCCGGTATCATCACACTTCCGAAGAAGGAGGTCATCGATGCCACATTAATAATCCTGCCGTATCCACGCTGCAGCATATCCCGCGCCGCCAGCTGAGACATCTGGAACATAGCACCTAAATTTACTCGCAGAATCCGATTCCACTCTTCCATCGGAAAATCTTCTGCCACGCACCGGTGCTGAACTCCCGCACAGTTTACCAGTATATCCGCCTGACCATCAAGACTTTCCACCAGACGCTTATAGATATTCGGAACCTCCTCTTCTCTTACCAGATCTCCCACTATTCCGTGAACCACCACACCGGTTGTCCGTGCAAGCGCATCAGCGCTCTCCCGCACCTTCTCACTTGTTCCCAAAATAGCAACCTCCGCCCCAGCTCTGCACAGTCCCTCTGCCATGCCATAGCCGAGTCCTCTGGTTCCGCCCGTAACGATCGCTTTTTTCCCCTTTAAGCTAAATAAATCCATGAAATCGCGCATCTTTTATTTTCCCTTTCAAAAGCACACATCTGTAAACAGCCCCTCTGCTGCAGATTACGAACTAGCGATATATTTGTTTTTTATTTCCATATATAAAAGCTGCCGCGAAACAAGAATTTCATTCTTTTCACAGCAGCTTTTTTTCTTTTATTCAATGCATTTTCTTCCGCTACCTGACCGGCTGCATCGAGCGATCCGCTTATGCCAGCTTTTCGCCGGTCAGCATCTCATAGCTCTGAAGATATTTTTCAATGGTCTTGTCCACAATCTCCTGCGGGAGTGTCCAGTCATTGCCCGGATGAGCGGTCAGCCAATCGCGTGCAAACTGCTTGTCGAAGGACGGCTGGGAATGTCCTGCCTCGTAGCCCTGTGCCGGCCAGAAACGGGAGCTGTCCGGAGTCAGCATCTCATCACCAAGAACGATGTTGCCATTCTCATCCAGACCGAACTCAAACTTGGTATCTGCGATAATGATACCTTTTTCCAGTGCGTACTCCGCACATTTTTTGTAAAGTGCAATCGTGTATTCACGCAGCTTATCTGCATACTCCTTTCCCTTGCCCGGGAAGTATTTTTCCAGATGATCTACGCTCTGCTCATAGGAGATGTTTTCATCATGATCGCCAATCTCTGCCTTAGTGGACGGTGTGTAGATCGGCTCCGGCAGTTTGTCAGACTCTTTTAAGCCTTCCGGCAGTTCAATTCCACAAACCTTTCCGGTCTTCTGGTAGCTTGCCCAGCCGCTTCCTGTGATATAACCGCGGACGATGCACTCAATCGGAAGCATCTCAAGCTTACGGCACATCATGCTCTTTCCTTCGAATTTCTCCTGCTGGAAGAATTCCGGCATGTCTTTTACATCTACGGAAATCATGTGATTCGGGATAATGTCTTTCGTCAGGTCAAACCAGAACTTGGACATCTGTGTCAGTACCTTGCCTTTGTTTGTCACTTCATTATGTAAGATAACATCAAAGCAACTGATACGATCCGTTGCAACCATAATCAGGCTGTCTCCATTGTCATAGATTTCACGGACTTTTCCTTCTTTAATCGGTTTCATCTCCTGCATTTTTTGCACCTCATTCTTAAATTTTATGGTGGAATCCAGAGCCCCCCTATATCACAAATGTACAGCTCTGTATCCTTCTATCTGATAAATTACCACTTACCCGCCCTTATTGTCAAGACTCGCCTACCCGTTTCCTCCTTAAATCCCAACAATTCAGCATTTTACCCTGTGAAAGGCGGTTTGGTATGAATTTTTCTACGCCTTTTTCTTCCAAAATGGAATAGTAAAAATGCAGCGTTATCTGCCGTTCTTCCCTGCTTAAAGAAGAGTTGGCAAATGACACCGCATTTTATCAATTTACCATTTATTATGTATATGACTCGGATTCTCAGCCCGACACACTCTTACTTATTTCAGAGCTGCAAATCCACGCTCCAGATCCTCGATGATATCGTCGATATGCTCGGTACCAATGGACAGACGGATGGTGTTCTGCTTAATGCCCTGATCGGCCAGCTCCTCGTCGGTCAGCTGGGAGTGGGTTGTTGTTGCTGGATGGATAACCAGGCTCTTTACATCTGCTACGTTTGCTAACAGGGAAAAGAGCTGCAGGTTGTCGATGAACTTATGAGCTTCTGCCTGTCCGCCCTTGATCTCAAAGGTGAATATAGAAGCGCCGCCGTTCGGGAAATATTTCTCATACAGGGCATGATCCGGATGATTCGGCAGAGACGGATGATTTACGTGCTCTACTAACGGATGTTTGGACAGGTACTCAACAACCTTCTTGGTATTTTCCACATGACGGTCGATACGCAGAGACAATGTCTCAGTTCCCTGAAGAAGCAGGAATGCGTTGAACGGGGAAATCGTAGCGCCCATATCACGCAGAAGGATAGCACGGATGTAGGTAACGAATGCTGCCGGACCTGCTGCCTCTACGAAAGATACGCCGTGGTAGCTCGGATTCGGATCTGCGATTGCCGGATATTTGCCGCTTGCTTTCCAGTCAAATTTACCGGAATCTACGATGATGCCGCCCAGAGTGGTTCCGTGTCCGCCGATGAACTTGGTAGCGGAATGTACGACAATATCTGCGCCATGCTCGATCGGGCGAATCAGGTACGGTGTACCAAATGTATTGTCAATGACTAACGGAAGTCCGTGTTTGTGTGCAATCTCAGCGATCGCGTCGATGTCCGGGATATCACTATTCGGATTTCCGAGAGTCTCCAGATAGATAGCACGGGTATTTTCCTGAATTGCACCTTCTACCGCTTCCAGATTATGAGCATCTACGAAAGTTGTAGATACACCGAAATGGGAAAGTGTATGCTCTAAAAGGTTATAGCTGCCTCCGTAGATGGTCTTCTGTGCTACGATGTGACCGCCGTCTGCTGCCAGTGCCTCGATTGTATATGTAATAGCAGCTGCGCCGGATGCGGTTGCCAGTGCTGCAACGCCGCCCTCCAGTGCTGCGATTCTCTTCTCAAATACATCCTGTGTGGAGTTGGTCAGACGTCCGTAAATGTTACCGGCATCTGCCAGACCAAAACGTGCTGCCGCATGGGCGGAATTTTTAAATACATAAGAAGTGGTCTGATAAATCGGAACGGCTCTAGAATCGGTTGCCGGATCCGGCTGCTCCTGACCTACGTGTAACTGAAGAGTCTCAAATCTATAGTTTCCCATCTCAAAATACCTCTCTTTCTTTTTCTGGAAGTTTATTTCCTAGTATGTAAATTCGTTTTTATTTTATATTCATTTTTTTATTTGAGCAAGCGTTTTTCCATTTATTTTCAAGCTTTCTATAAAATAATTGCTTTTTCCGCAATATTATATTTGCTTATGCAAATGTATATTTGGCTTTTTGGGTAAATAAAAAGCCGGACCGCTTAATCTTCTTTAAGCTCCCGGGCAAATGGCTTGCATCTTAAATCGTTGTCATTCTCTTGAACGGCAGATATGCAAATTTACCTGACCATATAAAATGCCCGGGAATTACACATTCGACAACAACACATCAGATTTCCGTTCCATACAATATTCTGTCTTGCCATTGTATCTGCCTCCTTTTCATTTTCATGTTCTTTCCGAACTCGATGGCTTAATGATACTCTTATAAACCAACTTTGTCAATAGGTATTAGGAAAAAACTTTTTTTCTTTGTTTTCCACGCTTTTCTCCTTGAAAGTCCTATTACCTTGCGTTATAATTGGTTAATAGTAAGGAGGTTACCGAATGATATCAACAAAAGGAAGATACGCCCTGCGCGTTATGATCGATCTGGCGGAACAAAATTCTGCTGGATATATACCACTGAATGAAATTGCCACCCGTCAGCAGATTTCTGAAAAGTATCTGGAAATCATCTTGAAGGTTCTGGTCAAAAATAAATTACTGGAAGGACAGCGCGGCAAAGGCGGCGGTTACCGTCTGACCCGTCCGATGAATGAATATACCGCCGGAGAGATTCTGGAACTGACCGAAGGCTCTCTCTCTTCCGTTGCCTGCCTTGCACCGGATGCGCCGCCGTGCGAACGTCAGACAAGCTGCGTGACCCTGCCGATGTGGAAACGCTTTGATCAGGTTGTACACAATTTCTTCTATAATATTACTTTAGAAGATCTGGTAAAAGAAAGTCAGTCTTTGCCGAAAAGTACGAATTAGCATTTATAAATGAACGAAGGCATTCCATTTTGACCGAATGCCTTTTTATATATAGATTTTTCTATTTATTTCAGTATTGAAGCATCTCAAATGTTATTTTTTGATGCCTTTCCGCTCTTTTGCCCGCTCGAGCAGTTTCCCCGCCTCTTCCAGTGCTCCCGGAAGATACGCTTCCGTCCACTCTTTTCCGGCTTTTTCCTGCTTCTTGATTGCATCCCAATCCGTGACCGATTCTCCCTGTTCGGACAGCATCGACTTACCAAACACGTGCGGATGGCGGCGGATCATTTTTTCACTGGCGCCATCCATGACCTCCCGTATCGTAAACAGTCCTTCTTCCTCCGCGATCTGGGCGTGAAGAAGAATCTGCAGCATTAAATCCCCCAGTTCTTCTTTCAGGTTCTCCGCATCGCCGGTCGCCTCCCAGATATTGATACCGCCAATCACCTCTGCCGCTTCTTCAATGCAGTACGGTTTCAGCGATGTATGCGTCTGCGCCCGATCCCACGGACAGCCGTCCTCGGCACGGAGATGGCGGACTACCTCGCAGAAGCGCATGAACGATGCGGCGCGGTCATTTTCTTTTTTTATCTCATTTGATTCTCGTTTCATTCTCTCTATCCATTTTCTTGTCTGCTTTTATTTCTGAGCTTGTTTATATGCCTATTTTGTAGCTGTTCAGTACCTTCACAGCCACAAGCAAAAATCCATTAAAAATTGCCTACGGCAATGGGATTTTTGCCTGCTGACCCATATTTTCGTACGGTCAGCGCAGTAAATGCGCTGACCTACTGAACAGTTACCCCATTTTTTATTATATTCCAAATTTTGCTTTCTGTCAGCCGTAAAATAAATTTGGAATTGACAGTCTGATATTTTTCATTTACAATATAAGTATAACAAAACAGATTCTTTTATTTATCGGGACTCCTGCCCGGATGCTCCCTTCGTAAATAAGAGCCATGAATCTTACAGGATACGTGGGTCTTTTTTTATTGCACATGATTCCGATACAGCTACCATACCGGACTACTTCCAATCTTTTTTGATTTGGAAATTATCCAGTAAATAAGCGCTCGGATCATCCAGATAGAAAATCCCCTGTCAATTTCTGCACAATGCAGTATACCTGGAGGATTGATACCATGACTTTTTATGAAACTTTAGATTCAATTATGAAACAGGATTTTGGCGGTCGCGGACTTTTAGCATCTCTGCCTGCTTCCCCACTTGCGGCTGTGTCTGCTTCTCTCGCCCATGCGAAAAGAGCCGTTCTTTTGACCGGTTTCCCGGTTCGAATGCCAGACGGTTCTATTACCGGCGAGACGGATGGACCTTCCGGAACTGCCAACCTCGCAGCAGCGCTGACGGCAGCTGGCTGCGGCGTGTCAGTCGTAACCGACTGGTCTTCTTATCCGCATCTGGAAGCGGCTCTCCGCTTCCGCGCTCCGCAGGCAACCTTGATCCGTCTGCCGGAACAGAATACGGATAACTTTATCCGCACCTTTATCCGTGATGCAAAACCGACCCATCTGATCAGCCTGGAGCGCCCAGGTAAAGCTGAAAACGGACATTATCATAGCATGCGCGGTGAACAGCTCGACGACATGATCACGGATTCGGCTCTTTTCCTGTCTGCTGCCAGAGAAGCTGGTGCCACGGTCATTTCCATCGGAGATGGCGGCAACGAGATGGGAATGGGGACCTTCCGCCGTGAAATTCTCGCAGGTGTTCCACACGGCGAACTTATCTGCACCGCAGAAGCAGCAGACCTGACGCTGGCAAGCGGCGTTTCCAACTGGTGGGGCTGGGGCATTGCCTCCCTGCTCTCCCTGGAATTAGGACGGAATCTTCTCCCTTCTGACCGCACCGAGACAGAATTGCTCCGCCGGGTTGTGGCAGCAGGCGGTGTGGATGGATGCACGAAAAAAGCGGAACTGACCGTTGATGCACTCCCTCTGGAGACGCATCTGAGGATTTTGCAGTCTGTCCGCAAATTGACCGATGAAACACTTAAAAAGCAGACAGCAAAGAGAGAAACTCCTTATTTTTACAGAGAGCGGAAGGTAATGGCAGCTGTTTAGGGACTTTTGGTTTTTTATTTGTTTTCATTTTCATAAAAAAGGGGCTGTCGCACTAAGGTGCGGCAGCTTCGTGTTTTTATCCAACAC
>NZ_QUJT01000021.1:0-11549 GCF_003480955.1 Clostridium sp. AM27-28 | reverse complement strand
AACTTTTCTCTTATTATAGCACCAATCTTGTGAAATCACAATTTATTCTTGTATCCTGCCGCTGATACCGTCTGGATTGGTTTTCCTTTCTTTTTTGTTCCCTTTAATTAGCCATGAACTGCTTAATGCCCTGTGATTTTACTGATGTGCGATAAAGAAGTAATAGAAGTGTAAAAAATTTTGCCGTTCCTATCCGGCACTTGCGCATTGTGTCGGACAGGTCGGGCGGTTATTCGGGCAAGTCCACCTTGCCAACAAAAGAATAATAAATCTCAATGTCCTGTCTGCGGGTCTTGTTCTCGTCATAGCTGCACTCATGCACAACGATTTTCTCTACAAACTCCCGCAGCAGAGTAGGGGTAAGTTCTTCAAAGCTGGTATGCCGCCGGACAACATTCATAAACTTTTCTGCGTTCACGGTGGCTTCCTGTGCTTTGGAAAGCTCCGCTTGAATAGCAGCGGCTCTTTCTTTCAGCTCCCGTTGCTCTGCTTCATAGTCTGCCGACAGCTCTGTGAAACGCTCGTCTGATATGCGCCCGGTCACGCTGTCCTCATACAGCCGCTTGAAGATAGCGGATAACTCGGCTATGCGTTTCTCGGAGGCTTCCAGTTCCTTTTTCTTGGCGGCGTTCCTGCGTTTGCCCCCGTCCTCGTTCTGCTCAATCAAGAGTTTCATAAACCGGGCTTCATGCTTTGCCGCATAGCTGGTCACTTTCCGCAGATTGGAGAGTACACCAGCGGTCAAGAGGTCGGTGCGGATAAAGTGCGCCGTACAGTCATGGGTGCGTTTCTTGTAGTTGCCGCAGATATAACAGTCCTGCTTGCGCTTGTCCGTCTGGTATCGCTGCTGATACATCACGCTGCCGCAGTCCGCACAGAACAGTATGCCGGAGAACAAACCCACTTCATCATAGCGGTTTGGGCGTTTGCGCTGTTTGCGAAGCTCCTGCACCCGTTCCCATGTTTGGGTGTCTATGATAGGCTCGTGGTGGTTCTCGAAAATCACTTGCTTTTCCGGGGGATTTTCTACACTGTGCTTGACTTTGTAAGAAAGTTTTTCTGTCTTGAAATTTACCAGACAGCCTGTGTATTCCCGGTTTTCAAGGATATGCACTACGGTATTGGTCGCCCACTTGCACTCATAGCCGGGGTGGTAGCGGCGGGTGCTGCCCGTCCTGCGGTATTCAAGCGTTCCCGGCGTGGGGATTTGCTGCTCTGTGAGCATACGGGCTATCTTGGTCGGACCATTCCCGGCAAGACAGAGGTTGTATATCTGCTTGACTACGGGTGCAGCTTCCTCGTCAATAATGAAATTTTCATCCTCGTCCATGAGGTAGCCATACACAGGCTTGCTTGTGATGGGCTTGCCATTCATGCCTTTTGAGCGTTTTACTGCTTTGATTTTCTTGCTCGTATCTCTCACCAGCCATTCGTTAAAGATATTCCGCAGCGGGGCAAAGTCATTGTCGCCCTGTGCGCTGTCCACTCCGTCATTGATAGCGATGAAGCGGACACCTTTCTGTGGGAAAATCATTTCCGTGTACATTCCCACTTGCAGGTAGTTTCGCCCTAACCTCGACATATCCTTTACGATAACTGTCCCGACTTTTCCGGCTTCAATGTCCGCAAGCATGGCTTGAAAACCGGGTCTTTGAAAGTTCGCACCAGAATAACCGTCGTCCGTGTACCAGCGCAGATTGGAAAAGCCGTTCTGCTTTGCATAGGTTTCAAGGATACGCTTCTGATTGGAAATGGAATTGCTTTCGCCTTGCAGCTCGTCCTCATGGGATAGTCTTGGGTAAAGGGCGGTAATTGGTTGTTGGTTGGTCTGTCTTAACATAAAATCCTCCGTTTCCGACAGCCAGCCCCACTATTCCGTACCTTGATTGTACCACATGGGGCGGCTGTCTGTATAGCGGCAAAAGCGTCAAATCTGCTTCTTTATGGTCGGTCAAATCGCCGTTTTTTGTGTAGCAGCTTCCGCTTCCAGCACTTTCATCATCTTGTCGGCTGCGGTGTCGGTTGCGCCCTGCTTGAAGAAGCCGGAAACGGTAAGGACGGAGTTGCCCATGCGGATTTCCGTCACACAGTCCGGGCGGCGGTCTGTTTTGGTGGTGCTTGTCTGTTTCGTTTCTGTCATAGGCTCTCCTTTCGCTGCTTCATCAGTTGCTTTAAGCGTTCCAGCTTTTCCTGTGCGGTTTCCTTTCGGAAGTTGCTGCCCGTGAAGCGGACGGGGGCGCACATGGAAGTCAGCCTGTCATAGATACGGGCGTGGGGCGTGTCCTGCGGGTGCTGCAATTCCTCCAGCGTGAGGTTGGTCGTGGCGATCAGCGGCTTGCCGCTTCGGTAACGGCTGTCAATCACGCTGTAAACCTGTTCCAGCCCGTATTCTGTTCCTCGCTCCATACCGAAATCATCAAGTATCAGCAGAGGGTAGCTGCAAAGGCGGGAAATATATTCGTTCCTGCCCTCAAAGCTGGCGGCAAGGTCACCCAGTATCGTTGCAAAGTTTGTCATGCAGACGGCAACCTCTTTTTCCATAAGGGCGTTGGCGATACAGGCGGCAAGGTAGCTTTTTCCCGTCCCCACGCCGCCCCAAAACAGGTAGCCGATATTTTCAGCCTGCATGGTTTCCCAGCTCTCCACATAAAAGCGGGCGGTTTCGGTCTGCGGGTTTCTGCCGTTGTCATGCTCAAATGTCCAGTTCCGCATAGCAGGGTCGGTAAAGCCCCGGCGTTTCAAGTCCTCCACTTTTTCAAGGTGCTTCTGTCGGCTTTCGGCGGCTTGCTGCTTTTCACGGGCTGCCCGCTGGCAGTCGCACTCTGCCGGGTGGCGGTCACGCCCGAAACAAGTCTTTCCCTCTGCAAAATAGGCTTCTTTGGGCGTATGGCACTTACCGCAGTATAAAAGCCCGTCCTCGCCTGTGTAGTCCTCCGCTTCGGCGGTAGTGGCTGTAATGTCCGTAATCATAGCTTCAATTCCGTTTTTCATAAGCTCTCGCCCTCCTTGCATGAATAATCGGGTATGCCCTGTTTCGGGGCAGCCTTGCCTTTGGCAGCGTCCTCCTGCGCCCACTTGTAAATGGTGGCTGCATGGCTGTGGTACTGTTTCCCGGTGGAAGCGATATGGCAGGAAAGCCGGTCAATATAATACTCCCACTTGTCGGGCAACTCTGTTTTTAGCCCGGAAAGCTCTGTATCGGTCAGTATCACATTGTTGTATCTGCCATAAGCGGCGGGGGCGGGGTGTCCCGTTTCTCCCTCTCTCTCTTTTTCTATCTCTATCTCTTTCTCTAACTCTATCTCTATCTCTGGTGGACGAATGTCGGACAAATGTCCGCCTTTTGTCCGGGGCGGTAAAAGTGCCTTGTTTTCCAGTCTTGCAGCCCGTTTCCGCTCGGCTTCGGTAGAGGACTGTCCTATCATCAGCTCAATGTCGGTCATATAGAAAGCCCCGCTGTCAAGCTGCTCCACAAGCCCCAACTGCCGGAAAATCTCTAAAGCCCTCTCAACCGTCCCTATCTGGTGGCGGGTCAGTGTCGCTATCATCTGCGCTGTGTAGGGGATATGCTCGTCAAGCTGCAATTTCCCGCCGTTTTTCAGCGATTTTAAGTACAGCTTCAAGAGGATATTGGAGTATAAAATCCCGTCTTTCATATCTTCCAGCAGCACAATGGAGTCGCTGTCAAAAAAGTTCTCTTTCAGCTTGAGGTAGTAATACTTGCGGTTATCTGCCATTGTCCCTGTCCTCCTTTTTCCGGCGTTTGGAGTAGTAGTGGGGGCAGAGTATGATAACCGCCCGGAAGCTCTGCTTGCAGCTATGGGTACAGCCCCGGCAGAGGTCATTGTATGTGATACGATCGCAGGTGGAATTCCCGACTTTCACTTGCCGCAGGAAAAAAGACCATTCCAGCCGCCGTTTCTTGCTCATTCTTGGCATGGGTGCGCTCCTTTCTGCCGTTTCCGCTGGTGTGGCGGTATCGGCGGTAATTCTGTATCATCTCGGTATCATTTTCGGGTTTTTTCTGCCCTATAAGCCCGTTAAAAAATCCTTTGGTATTTGCGGATAGGGTACGGGGCAGCCCCCTTGTTCTGTATAGGTTCGGGTACATTTTGGGGCGGTTTTTATCGTTCCTGTTCCTGCCTTTTCACAGGCTTGCGCTCCCGGTGTAAAATCTGGTCGATATTGCCCTTGACAGTCTGTAAGCGGCGGTATTCCTCCCGTTTTGCCCGGTAATCGTTGTAGCCGCTGTTTTTCTCTTGGATAAGGGTTTCAATCTCTGCTTGCAGGGCTTTATAGCTCGGCAGCTTGGAAATGCCGTTTTCCCTGAAATAGCGGGCGGCTGCGTCTGCTATGATAAAGTCGCTTTCGTACTTCTGACGGTAGGCTGCTTTTGCTTTGGCGTTTTTCTGCTGTTTCAGCCCGTCCCGGACAGGGCGGGTCTTGGAATAGGCAAGCCCCTGCCGTTGCAGCTCCTTTTTCCCGTTCAGCGTCTTTTCCATCTGCTTCAGCTCTGTAAGGCTTTCCCGCATGGCGGTATAGGCGGCAGAACAGGCTTCGTCCAGTTCCTCCGGGGAAGAAAAGCCGTACTGCTGATAGGCGGTAACGGTAGCTGCCATTTGCTTTAGGTTGTGCTTTGCCGCCCAGCGGTCATAGCCCTCGCCCTTGCCCTCGGCTCGCTTGGCTTCCCGGTCAACCATGCGCTGCAAGGTGTTGTCTGCCGGGGTGGTTTTTGTGGTTTTTTCCCCTTGTGACAGCTTTTTAACCGCGGCAGGGTATTCGAGTATGGCTTTGCTCTGTTCGGCGGCTCTGTGGGCGTTCTGCGTAAGCAGGACAAGGACAGCAGCCTTGTCAAAATCGTCCCCCAGCTTCCGGGCTGTGATAGGCTTTGTCCTGTCCGGCGTGAGGTAGGAAAGCCGCCCCCGGCTCTCCTTGACGGTCACACCCTCCCGCAGCAAAAGGGAAGAAAACTCGTCAAAGCTGCCAGCTTGGGAAAGTGCCTGCCGTATCGTCCGGCGCAGCTTCGCCTTGTCCGTTTCAAACTTGGTGGGCTTGGTCGGCTGTCCTGCGGCTTCTCTGACAGCGTTCTCTTTATCAAGGGCAAGCTGTCCTTTCTTTGCCGCCCAGTATTCCCGTTCGGTTATCCGTTCCTTGCTGCCGCTTAGGAGGTCGATTTGGTAAAGCCCCTCCCGGTGGCACATCTCCATGACTTCACTCTTGAAATATTCCATAGCGGCGTTGGTGCAGCGGTGCTTGCAGCCCTCCCGTGTGTCGGCTGGTCTGTCCATGTAGGGCAGAAGCGGGACTTCATAAATCCGCAGGGAGTTGATGACGATATGCACATGGATATTGCCGCTGTGGTTATGCCCGTCCGGGTGGGTGCAGACTAAGGCTTGGTGTCCGGGGAAATGCTCTTTACAGAACTGCTCGCCCAGCTCCTGCGCCCGGTCTACGGTCAAGCCGTTGTCTGTCCCGTCCCGTGGGTCAAAGCTGATGATATAGTGGTGGCTTTTCACATCTTCCCGTTTTTGGTTTTTCTCATAGCGGAGATTGGCTCGCATACAGGCAACAGCGAAATCCTCGCCCCCGCAGTTGAGGGAAGAAATGCGGTAATCCTCCCTCGGTATCAGCCGCCCGTTTTCATCAAGGGTGGCTTTCATGGTAAACTCGTCATGCTCAAATGTGAGATAGGCTTCCGCTGCGCCATAGTCGGCGTTTTTAGAGCTGATATGTTTGAATGTTGCCAACAGCGTCACCCACTTTCTGCAAGACTTCAAACTTTAGGGCAGCAAGGTCGGAAACCGCCGCCCGTACCTCCCCGGCAAGCTGCGGGTAGGGGCTGTGCCACTCGTTCAGCGTCCGGGCTATCTGGTTTAAGTTGCCGCCGATCCTGCCGTATTCGGCGGTCAGCTTCCCGACAGCGGCAAGCAACTCGTCATTGACGGGGGAAACGGTTATGATGGGGCGTATGGCTGCCCCGGTTATGGCTTGCCGGATAAACTCGGCTTGGCTCATGTTGTAAGCAGAAAGCCTTTCCGCAAACTCGGCGTATTCTTCCTCGGTCATGCGTGTCTTGACTACCCGGCTGCGGTGCGGCGTGTTATATCGTTTTCGCATGGTAAAACCTCCTTCGGCTGTGCGTGGTGTCCTCTCACTAATAGGAGAAAAACAGGGTGTAAAGCGGAACTGTTTTTGAAAAATCCGAAAAATTATTTTGAGGGATTTTCCAGCGGCGTAAGCCGCATAAGCAGGGTTTGGGGAAGGCACTCCCCAACAAGATTCCCGCAGGGGCAAAATGAGCAAAACGCGAATTTTGGCACCTCGGTAGAATCTTGCTCTCCGTAACTGCAAACCCCGGCGCATATGGGGGCTTCTCATTTTCCGCTAATATAACGCTCGAAAAGGGCTTTGCTGCCCGCTGTAGGCGGTCTTTTTTCCTTTCCGCTAAAGATACATTTCAAAGACCGTCATCTACCCGCTGGACGGGGATTTTCTCAAATTTCCTTTTGCTCCTGTAATCCGGGCAACAGCTTTTTGGCAACTGGCGGGGTAGAGAATTTTTCTTTTCACTCACTACTGCAACCGGCAAGGGGCAAAATGGCCGGAAATAGAATAGAAAAAAGCAGTAAATCTTTTTCAAGACTTACTGCTTTCGATGGCCGCCGGTGGGCGGCAAGTATTCAGTTTTTATGGCTCGTCCGGCGGGTAGTCAAATTGGAATTTGAGCAGACAGGCAATCAACCGTTCTTTCACATAGTCCTCAACTTCGGCATTGACTTGCCCGTTCATTTTGGAAAAGTATCGGATATATCCGGCATAGTGGGAAAGAACTGCGTCCACGGCTTCCGGGTCGCCTTCATGGGCTTTGACAATGGTTTCATAGGGAAGTAGCCTACTCATGGCGGCTCACCTCCATTTACTCCCGTAACCGCTGCAAGGCAAGTTGGATATGCCGCCCCGCTGTGCTGCGTGTTTGACCAAAGTACGCACCGATCACGCGCTGCGGCTGGTGCAGGAAATAGTAGCGGAAGATTTCTTCCTGCGCTTGTTCCGGCAAAGTCGAGAGTGCAGCGGCAAGGGTGACGTTGCAGAGCAGGACGGTCTGGCCGCAGACGATAAAGGGGTGTTCTTCGTCCGGCTCCGGCTCGGCAAACTGGACAAACTTCTCATTTGTCAGATAGTCAAGGGAAATTTCCCGTTCCCATTTCTGCCGCAGCCGTATGATTTTCCCGATGGCGGCATACCGAATAACGGCTTTACAAAAGGCGTTGTGCTTGCACCGGATATACTCTTGATAGGCTTCAATCTCGGTCATGGAAATTCCCCCTCTCTGAATAATAGTACGGGGCGGGCAGCACTCCTTGCTGTCCACCCCTTGATTGCCTGCCAGCAAAGGCGGGCGGGGCTGTCAACGGCGGCGCGTATGCGCCGTTCATCTTAACCGTTGACTGGCTCGACTGGCTTTGCTATTTCGTTATGTTCATTCAGTTGTTGACAAAAGAAATGTAGATACCGAAACTGTCTGGAACATAGCTGATGCTTATCCACTTTTCTTCATTTGACAAAAGTGTTCCGATAGAAACATAGTTTTCTCCCTCGATTTCCTCTGACACATTTTCAATTACGGAAAAGCCTTCTTGGTTCAAAATCTCCATGTACTCGTTATAGTCGTTTTCGCTAACGCCGGTAAGGTTGATACTGCAATTCCCATGTTCTGTATCAAGTGTAGCCCATGCAACCGTACCAGGCGGAACAGGAAGCCCCTCCGTGTACTCATTCGCAGGCCAAACGCCCTCTTCCAATTTTGTAACACTGTTAGATTGTGTATTGCTCTCATTGCTGGTTGGTGCAGATGAGATATTTTGATTAGAACACGCAGCCAAAAAAATCATAAGCATGATTGCGAATACAGAAATATACTTCTTCATTGGTTACCTCCTGTTTTTGTGTATGGTTCTAATAATTAACAAAACAGCAATAGCCGTTGCTACAAACCCAATAGTCAAAAGGATTTGTGAAACATCAAAGGCAAATGCGCCCTCAATCTGTATATTTGTTGTCGCGTCTGCCTGTCCGATTGCTCCTTCTGGTACTTTTCCTGATTGTGCAACAGCATATACCGAAAAGGCAGCAACCGCGATAACAAGCGCAACAAGAGTAGAAATGATACCGTTCCTTTTTTTCAATGTGGTGTTATCAATGCCAAACTGTTCTGCGGTGCTGTCTGCAAATTCTTTTGGTGTGCCCAAACGTTGGATAACCTGTTGCTCTGTTTCTCCATGCTCCATAGCAGACGCAAAAACTTCATTCAAGTCACGCACAACCTCTTTTTTCATTTTGCGTGGTAAAGATAGTTCCTTTTCAACCTGTTTGATATATTGTTCTTTCATTTGGACACCCTCGCTTGTTGATAACTTTCTATAAAGCCGTTTACGCAGTTTTCATAGCTTGACCAAAATAAGATTAGTTCATCAAGTACATTCCTGCCTTTATCAGTTAAAGAATAATACTTTTTTGAGCCGCCATTTGCCGCAGCCGGAGCCAATCGGCATTTGATTAGTTCTGCTTCCTGTAAACGATACAGAATAGGGTAAATGGTTCCCTCTTTCGCATATCCCAAAACAGACGCACTATTGTTCAATTCGGTTATAATTTCATATCCATAAGTTTCCTTGCGTCCGATTAGGCATAAGAGTATCATTTCCAGAGAGCCTTTTTTGAATTGCTGGACATATTTGTTATTCATATCGTCGCCTCTCTTTAGTTTCGCTACTCAGGCTTGCTAAGTAGCAACTATATTATATCTCTTTCGAGGTATCAGAGTCAATAGTCTTAACGAAAAAGTTACAAGATGCGTGCGTAAGGCAATATCGGAATAATGGGCTGCTGTCTATCAAATTCTTGTGTGTTACTTTATGGCACATGAGCATTTGCCGCAGGGTTGTCCGACCCGTAACCTTCCAGAAGGTTGATGACACCCCACACCGCCAGACCGGCGCCAAGAGCCATGACCAGAATTTTAAGAATGTCGATTGCCTGATTGAAAAATTCCATATACGTTCCTCCATTTTGTTTGTTTGATGGTTTTGGGTACAAAAAAAGCCGCCCACATCGGCGGCGCTTCGGGTCATCATGGCCCGAAGTTACACGAACTCGTCGCTGTCCAGATCATCGAAGTTCAACAGGTCAGCTTCTTCGTCCGTGTCGGAGCCGTCCACTTCGTACACCGTGTATTCGTCCTCCGGCTTTAGTCTCAATGGCCGGTGGCGGAACAGGCTTTCCAAGCGGAAGGCGTTTTTCTTTTTATCAAATTCGGCTGTGTACTTGTAATTCGGGTGCTTTTTCAAGTCATACTTCGGGGACAGGAAGGGCGGGAGCCCCCGAAGCTGCAAGATACATTTATCCCCGGGCATGGTGGTGATCTCGCTGGTAGTCATCAGCTCCCGGCCAAGCCGCTGCATATTCTGGCTGTAACTTTCAGACTGCCCCCGGCTCCGGCCTTCGGTCTGCATGGAGATGGTGGCCTTGCCCAGCCAGTTTTCCGAAATATCCTTTAGGGTGGAAGCCTCCCGGCCTCCGAGGAACACGATACTGTCCATGTTGCCCATGATGGTTTCAGAATGGTCCTTGTACAATGCCTTGCACTGGCTCATAGCCTGATAAAAGAGTGTCAGGCTGATCTCACGGGAACGGATGACAGCCACAATTTTCTCCAGCCCCGGCACCTGCCCGGTGTTGGCAGCCTCGTCCCACAGCACCCGCACATGGTAGGGCAGACGCCCGCCATAGGTATTGTCAGCCCGTTCACACAGAAGGTTGAACATCTGCGAAAAAGCGAGGGCAACCAAAAAGTTGTAGGTGGTGTCCGTGTCGCTGATAAGGAAGAACAGCGCTGATTTTTCATCCCCCAGCTTATCAAGCTCCAGTTCGTCATAGGACATGATCTCCCGAAGCTGGGGAATGTCAAAGGGGGCAAGTCTGGCTCCGCAGCTAATCAGTATGCTTTTAGCTGTCTTGCCGCTGGCCAGCTTGTATTTCTTATACTGTCTCACAGCGAAGTGCTGGGGACTGCGGCGTTCCAGCCCATCGAACATATAGTCAACCGCATTTTTGAAGGTTTCGTCATCTTCCCGGACTTCCATGCTGTTTATCATTTCCACCAGCGTATTCATGTTGCGTTCTTCCTCCGGCCCCTCAAAGACGATATAGGCCACAAGGGCGCAGTACAAAAGGGTTTCGGCTTTTGTCCAGAACTCGTCGCCCTCCTTGCCATCGCCTTTGGTATTGGCAATCAGGGCGGTAACGAATTTCAAAACATCGCTTTCCGTCTTGATATAGGCCAGCGGATTGTAGTGCATGGATTTGGAGAAGTCGATACTGTTGAACACCCGCACCCTGTATTTTTCCCTTTGCAGGAACCGCCCGCACTGGTCGAGGGTGCCGCCCTTCGGGTCTACCACCACATACGAGGAATGGGCTTGAAGGAGCTGCGGGGTCAGCCAGAACCTTGTCTTTCCCGAGCCGGACGAGCCGATGACACAGGCGTTTAGGTTCCGGGCATTGGCAGGTACCTTCGGACGGGTGTTCATGGTAAGGAACTCCGTCCCGGTTAAAATGACATTGTTCTGAAATTTAGGGTCTACAAACGGCTTTATATCCTCCTTTGTTCCAAAGCGGGCGGTGCCGTACTCCGCATCCCGCCGGAATTTTTTTGCCTTCCTGATCTTTGACTGTATCAGCAGATACATCCCAGCCGCACCGGCAAGGCCCACCAGCAGGTCAATACCGCCCAGCCCCGGCCAGTAGGTTTCAAAGGCTTTCGGGAAGGTGTCGAGCATCCCCATGAGCTTTGTCCCGAAGTCTGTGCCGGGTGCAGTCCGGTAGGCCGTCCCGATTTTGGAAAAAAACCAGAACACAAAGAGGTACGGCAGGTTGGGGAGCACATATTTTCTGATCTTGTCACTCAACGTCCGTCCTTCACCGCCTCTCTGGTCCGCTGCTTCTCCTTTGCCTGCGTCCTGATCTGCTCCGTGAATTTCCGAAGCTGGCCGAGGATAGAAGGCTTGTCCTGCTCTTTGTCCAGCACCTTTGCACTGTACTTCTGGAAGGCCGCCGTGATAGCGTCCGCCTGATTGGCTTTGAAAAACAGCAGGTAATGGCCGGGGCTCACTTTATGGAAAGCGTAGTCCACATGGAACTCCTTCGCGATCCGGTCAAAATCCTTCGGGGCTCCCACATAGGGCATGGCGCTTTTGCCGCCATAGTGGTTCATCAGCTTTTTCACACTCTGGCGTCCCTGTGGGGTCAGCGCCTTCCGGTGGTGCTTTTGCAGCGTCCGCACCACCTTCCCAAGAGCGGCAGCCAGCACTTTTCCCGTGAGCTTCGTTGTCCTGATCGAAAGGGCAACCGTTTTTTGGTTTACTTCTTCCTGCATAAAACCTCCTTTCCGTCGGGGTTCCCGCTATCCGGGAGGCCCCCGTACAATCTCGGCGAACAGAAAGGGGCTGTCGCACTAAGGTGCGGCAGCTTCGTGTTTTTATCCAACACAA
>NZ_QUJT01000020.1:15309-15916 GCF_003480955.1 Clostridium sp. AM27-28 | reverse complement strand
TTGCTGATTACCCGAACCGTCCGGCGCACGGTCCGCACCTCGCCTTTGGTACGTGTGTCGGCAAGCAACATCACTTTGAGCTTCTCCCCGACCTGCACCCGGTTTCTGGTTCTCTCCAGCTCATCCGCCCAGATGCCGTCTACCATCCGGCGATCATCTGGCTTGTCCAGTTCCTCGTCGTTTTCCTCCTCACCTGCACGCGTCAGCAGGTAAACCGCTTTCTGGCCGCGCGCACCGTCACCCTCCTGAATCAGTTCGCCCAGAGCACACATTTTCTTCACCGCAGCCCTGGTTCTCTCCAGTTCCTCGCCAATCGCTTCCGAAAGCTCCCGAAGGGTATTTCTCTTGCCGCCCCGAAGCTGCTTCTTGATGGCTGCCCGGCGTTCATCCATGCTTTTCATCGTCCTCTAACTCCCTTCATCCCGTACCGGGTTCCACAGCGCTTCCAGCCTCGCCCTGCGCCGCTGCGCCCACCATGCCCCACACCATCGCATCGTAGTCGTAACCATGTTCTTCCAGGTTGTGGAAGCGGTTCTTCTTGGCGACTTCGGCGGCCCCATCCTGCCTCTGCGGATTCTTTTCTCTCCTGCCCCAATTTCTAACCGCT
>NZ_QUJT01000020.1:0-15299 GCF_003480955.1 Clostridium sp. AM27-28 | reverse complement strand
CTTTTCTCTCCTGCCCCAATTTCTAACCGCTGCTTTCCAGTCCTTCATGCGATTCTTACCGACCATCCAGCCGTTACTGGTGTAAAAGTCAATAAAGCGTGCTGCATCCACGTTCGTGTAACCCATTTCCCGGCAATATTCACTCACATTCTCCAGGGTGGGAGGCGCGAAGCGCTTTTCTTTAACACCATCTATGGTGTTTTCTTTTAAATCATTATCATACTCATTATCATTATCAGCTTTTTTTGCTTTTTCAGAAAAGCATTTGCTTTTTTTGCTTTCCTCCGAAACCATTTGCTTTTTATCAGAAGCATTTGTTTTCGGTCTTCCGCCTTTCTTTCCTGCTTCCGATCTGGCTACACACGCTTCTTTGTAGCGCTGGCTGTCCGCATCCAGCTGCTGTTTAATAAGCTCGAATACAAACGCCAGCGCCGGATCCTGCGGAACAGCATCCGGGTCTTTCTGATAGGCGTAGATCGCTTTAATGAGTTCGCCCGCCTGCTCGTTGCTCATCTTTTCGATGGCAGCGCCCCAGCTCTCATACATGACAAAAGATTTCTTATCGCTCATCCAAGCCCATCTCCTTCCCCGCCTGCCAGTCCCGGTAATAGCAGATCCATGTATCCAACAGCAGAGTAATGATTCCACCGCGAATCTGCGCTTTCAGCTCATCGAAAATATCATCCGAATACATCCGCTGGAAGTTCTGCAGGTACATGGACACCCGCCACGGCTCATAGTTACGCCGGTGCATTACCACCGGAATCTCGCCCGCCCTGGCGTCCCTGGAAGACTGCTGCAGCGCTTTCCGGAGTCTCAGGTCTTCCACTCGTTTTACTTCGATATGTACATTCGGCAGCCCGATCACATCCGCATCGCCGGAAGCCCCGCAATACTGCTGACCCCGGCGACAGTTATATCCATAGTCCTGCAGGATGCCCGCAAGTTCACGCTCGCCGCGCTTTCCTTTTTCTCTCTGCATCTTCCCCATCCTGCTTATCCTCCATCTCTGAACATACTGAGCTGTCTATATATACCTTTAGGTTCTCTTCTGGTCGTCGCAAATTTAAGTGCTCCCGCCTGTGCTGCGCGGATTGCCTGCACGCGGCGATCTTGCCGCTTAGACCAGCGCTTGGCATCTGCCCGCCCCGCATCCGTTGTCTCCGGCAGGTAATAGCCCTTGCCATCGTCACGGGTCAGAATCGCATAATCAAGCCGCAGAATCTCTATTCCCTTGCGGAGCATCCGATCGCTGCATCCAAGGCGCTTGCACAGCTCCCTGCGGGTCTGCGCGTTCTTATGTCCTACACCCAGCGCATTGTATAAAGCACTGGTAAAGATTTCCATTTCTGTCAATTTCTTTTCCGACAAATCTCTTCCCCCTTCCGGAGCGGGAGGGTCGGTCTCCCTCCCGGTAAACCAATGGCATCCTTTAAAGGTTGGTAATATATAACACGGTAAGGCGTGCCAGGATGCTGTCTACGGGTTGCTATGTACAAGCCCTGCGGCTGTTGTACCGTTATAAATAACTCTTGCCAAACTCGGCAATAAACTGCTGTCTGCTGCCGATGTGAGCCTCATAATACTCCTGTGCCTGACGTTTCAGACTCTCGTCGAACTCTTGGTTCATATGGACACTGTACGGCGTCATGTTATGCCAGTCTGGGCGGAGCGGAACGATAAAGCCATATGCCTCCGATCTGCTCCGGTTGGCTCCATTAAATACATGATGGATTGCCACCTCCTGGCTGCCGGTAATGATACAATGTTTTAAATCATCCGTCAGTACGCTGTACAGTTTCTTTCTTCCTGTGGTTTTCTTCATATTCTGCCATCATCCGAGCCAACTCCTCCGGCGGCAGGGTTTCAATCCCCTGCTCCTTACATTCCGCTACCAGCCCGTTTATCAACTCGCTCATTTCCTTTGTATCGTAGGTACTGGATCCGGCAAGCACCGTATATGTACGGTATGCTTTCCCATCCTTGCCCTGCTTAACCTGCGAAGTTGGACGGATGTGGAAGGTTTCCGCCTCCAGCGCCGTCTCTTCCGCTTCGGTCGTGTCCGGCACAACCAAATACGCCATCTGACCGGCAATCATGAGATTCTGACCGTACCTCCGAAGCATGAGATTGTGCGCCCGCGGCTTGGATATGCCCGCCACCTCTGCCAGACGTGAGAGAAGCACCCAGTAATACGCATTCGCGTCCAGGCTCCGCTTCTCCCGCCATTGCTTTGCAATGATCCGCAGGGGCTTGTCCTTCATCTTGTCAATCGACGATGACACATCCGATTCCAGCTCAAACGTCAGCCGCATCCGACCGGTTTTCCAGTCCATCGACACATCTTTTAAAGTTCCCTTACTCTCCATAGGCTAATTGAACGGAAGACCGCTCGTTTCATCCTCCGGCGGCACCGTGGCTGGATCTACTTTCCCTTTGGATTTATCCGGCGTGTTCTTAAAACTCTTCATCGCGCTCTGGAAGCGTTCCACCGTCAGGTGTTCCAACGAATCTACACCGATTGCTTTCAAAATGCATTTCGGACTCTTTCCGATTCTGTCGCACTCTTTCAGGAATACATTCCTCATCGCTTCGGTTGCCAGCTCTGGGGCTTTCTCGGAAGCTGGCGGCGTCTCCGCATCCGGATCCTTCATTTCCTCGGTTGGAATGCAGAACACCTGGAAGCAGGCATATTTGAATGCAGCCGACATCGCTTTATTGGTTGCTTTGTCGCCGCTGTCCATCCCTTCGCCAACTACCACCGCCTCGATGTGGCTGCCATCCTCGGCATAGAATGTATATTTCATACGGCAGACCGAATATAAAAGCATCCCGCCCTTTGCAGTCCTGCGTTCCTCCCGCGTCTGATCCATAACCTCCGGGACAACGAACAGGTGATGCTTAATAAATGCCGGATTCAGCGCATTTATGACTGCGTCAATGCCGCGATACTTGAAGTTCTGCTGCTTATTTAACGAATCTTTCCCGACTACTCCCACATCTTCCATGACGGCCGCTATCGTCTGGAAAATATTCTTTTTTGTCTCTCCCATATCTCTGCCACCTATCTAATGATCATGTTGCTACGGGTTACAATCGATACGCCAGGAATCTCAACGCCATTGTCCAGCGCCTCTTTCAGCGCTGTCTTATTCAGCTCTGGATCCTTGCGCCGGATGAACGCTTCCGGAAGTGCATTGATATCCCCGGCGTATTCAATCGCTTTGCTGGCACGGTACGACACCGCCACTCTGCTTGTCTTAAACTTCTGACCATCCAACACTCTTTTAACATACTCCTGCAGCGATTCCGCCTTTCTCTCGGCTTCTCTCTGGCGTGTTTCCAGCACCTTCTTTTCATTTTTCAGCTGCTCCGCATCACTTTTCAGATCCTTAATCCAAAGCAGGACATTCTCGATCTTCTCGTCTCTGGCTTCCTGCAGCGCATCCAGCGCCGCATAAGCCTCTTCATTTACAATCTCCCCCGTCTCTTCATCGACCGCCGCCTCAAACGCTTCCATGATGCGGGCATCAATCTCATACAAATTCATAAGCTACCTCCGGTTCATTTGCTCTATTTTCATTTCTCTGATTTCTATGGTTGATCCGGTTCTTCATATCTTTCCGGCACTCCTCACAAGCCAAACCGCCGTCTTCCAGATATGCGCCGCAGCAGTCACATCTTTCCAGCATCCTGTAACTCCTTTTTCTTGTTCGCAAGCTCTTTCAGCAGCCGATTCATATCTCCAGCGTGGTTGAGGAAGGCTTGAGCACTCCAACATCCTCCTGCGCCGCGTGTAAAGCTCCATCCATTTTGATACACGCTAACATCTACGTCTGCTACGTGACCCGAAAACGAAAAGAACGCCGTAGGCTTGCGTCCAGTAATGTCCTGAGCTCTTTTCTGTGTGGTATTAATTTCCAACACCATCTCCAGCGCCTCATGAATCTTCTTCCGGCGCATCTTCTCAATTTTCTTTTCCAGTCTCTTCTTCATCAGAATCCTCCTCCCGTGTTGCTTCCGCAGCTATAAGAAATGCCGTATAGAAATCTGCATACGATTTTTCCAGCTCTTTTCCCGAAAAAATTTCTTTCAGGAGTACCAGCGCATTCGCGGCCAAGATTACTGGAATATTTGAACGCTCAACATCTCCAATGATAAACGTCTCTGAATTTTCGGTTGCACCATACAGAATTGCGGTGCCGAGGATCACGTCCCCTTCAAGTTCTGTCAGATTTTTATGTCTAATTGTTGCTTTTACCATTGCATCCTCCCGAATCTCTTGATATAATCAAGCTGTTAATATTTTTATTGATTTGACCGTTCAGCTCTGCCAAGCTGGCGGTCTTTTTCTTTGGTTTCCCATAACCGGTGTACCGGCTGGCATTCAGCAGTGCACCGGCTCTGTTCGTTCCGTTGGTTCTTCTACTCATGAGCTTCTAACCACTCCTTCCCTTTGCAGATAACTCCGAGCAACTTTGCAATGTCTTCACCCTTATAGGCTTCCTCTTCTACTTCGAGATATCCGATGAGATAATGCACACACGCTTTGACACGTAATGCATCATCCCTGTAATCATCCTTTGGTTCGAGGATTTCACTAGGCATTCCCTCAACGATTCTTCTAATTTCTTTTGCCATCTTCTCCACCTCCTAATGCAATACCAAGAGCGCCCCGGTCGCGATCCCCGCAACCGCCGACATCACTACCGCTACCTCTGCCATCAGATGCAAATGCTTGTCCTTCTGTCTCAGCTCCGCTTCCAACGTCTGGATCATCTGGTTGCGCTGGCTCCGCAGGTTCATACACTCGATTTTTCTTTCCTCTCTCATTACGCTTCCTCGCTTTCTTCTTATAATCTTTGCACGGGTATTCCCGATCGGATTCCATACACCGCCAGCAACTCCGACAGGTCTTACACGACTTTTCTTTCATTTTCATATTTTGCAATCACATTATTGCGAATCTCCAGAAGCCGCAGCACATACGCCCCAGACACCTTCCACGGCGCAGATTTAAGATTATGGAGCGTTGACAGCGATACTCCCAGCTCACCAGCAAGTTTTTCATTTGCCCAACTGGTTCGAATCTTAATTTCGTTTATCCAATCCGCCGTACAATAGCTCCATGATGGCTTTTTCTTAAATGCAGTTCTTTTCATTTCTTACGCCTCCTTCTCATCCTCTGTTGCGAACAGATCATATATCTTGTTTCCATGTCTCCGTTATGCTATGATCTTCATACAGGCTCCCGTCAGAGCCAAGTACAAAAGAAAGGGGACACCCATGAATGCTAATTTTGATTCTCTTTTTTCACACCCATTAGATTTATCTTGGGTAATTACAGCTGTTATTGCTATTGCTGCTTTTTTATCTCCCGTAGCTGTTGCTTTAATTAATAATCACCATGCATATAAAATGAAAAAGCTCGAATTCTGTCATGAAGAAAATATGAAAAAATTATCTCTTTCCCATGAAGCTGCTCAAAAGCAATTTGAAATTTATTATGCTGATAAAAAAACTGCTTTTAGTGAGGTACTTCGCTCCGCTGGTAACTTTACCGCTTCGAAGCAATCTCTTGAACGCTATCAAAATGTCCACTCCGCTGTCGATACAGCTCTTTTGTTCTGTGATTCCCAAAACCAAAAAACACTTATTTCGTTCATGGATAAAATCGACAACGAAGTCTTTGGTAGCGGATCCTCAAGAGAAGAACGAACAATGTATTCTTCTCTTATCGCATCTTTAGGTTGTGAACTTAATAAAGAACTAACTTCTACCAAGCAAATCGTAGAACGCGAATAGCGTAAACATGATCGATATAAACAGAGCCCATACAGGATACACCTTGTTATGTGGCTCTATTTTTTTCATAATCAGAACGCATAATGCTCCTAAAAGCCAGCAGCCAATTAACAATACTATCTTCATCCCTCTCACCCCCCTACTCCAACAGATCTTCGATCGCTATTCTGCTTCCGCGAAATACTCCACCGGAACGTCGAAGTATTTCGCAAGAATCAGAAGCTTGTCGAACTTCGGCGCATAGTTTCCATTCTTCCAATTAGAAAGTGTTGCTGTCGAAATTCCAGTATCTGCTGCGACTCTATAGTCTGTTATATTTCTCTTGTCTCGCAGCTCTGCATATTTTTTATACAAAATAGACACCTCCTTCTTTAAAATCTATTGACTTTAGCTAAGGTTTCTTATATAATCAAAGTACCATCTAAGTTATTTAAGAAACCAAAGCCTATGTCATTGTTTGTAGCTTAGATTTCTTAGCTACATTCATACAATAGCATAGATATCTTAGCTTGTCAATATTTTTAGCTAATTTTTCTAAGCTATTCAGGCGGAAAGGAATATAATGTATGAGATTTTTGAACAGCTACTTTCCAAGTATGGAGTAACCGCCTATAAAGTAGCTAAGGAAACTGGTATTACTACTGCAACGCTGTCTAATTGGAAACAAGGAAAATACACTCCCAAGCAGGATAAGCTACAGAAAATTGCAGATTATTTCGGCGTGTCTTTAGAGTATCTGATGACCGGAAAAGAAGAGGTTGTAAAAGAAAAAGCCCCGGAGCTTACAGCCCGGGACGAAAGAGATATAAAGAAAGACCTCGACTCCCTACGCGAGAAACTGGCCAATAAAGAATCTGGTCCGGCGGCATATGACGGGCAGGATATTCCGGAAGAAGATATTGATCTGTTTTTGGGACAGGTGGATCTTATGCTCCGACGAGTGAAAATCAAAAACAAAGAAAAATACAATCCGAATAAAAACAAAAAGTAGGTGATCTGGGTTGAATGACTATGTCAGAAAAAAGGCCTTAGCTTATAGAAGAAAATTTAATACTTCTGATCCGTTTAAACTGGCCGACGCTCTTGGCATCGAAGTCATGACCTGCGACATTGGTTCCCGGCTCGGCTGCTATATGTATCTGAAACGGTCAAAGTGCATCTGGATCAGTGAATCTCTCGAAGGCAATGAGCGAATGTTTGTTATGGCTCATGAGTTGGGGCATGCAATTCTGCACCCGAAAGAAAACTGCTATTTTTTAAGGACTCACACCTTGCTGAATACGAAATTAGAAGTCGAAGCAAATAAATTTGCTGTGGAATTTTTAATTCCGGACGAAATATTAACAGAATATCTTAAATACAAAGAATGCTCCATCGAGCAGGTATCCAGATTATTGGGGTATCAAAAAAAATTAATTGAACTACGATTAAAATAGCTTTGGCATTTTAATAAAAAACACTAAGGAGAAAAGGTATGAAAAGAAAAATATTTTTTGTAGCATTGCTGTGTACATTCTCTTTGTCGGCTTGCGGCGGTGGAAACACATCGACAACCGAAACGCCAACAGAAAGCTCCGTCGAAGAAACTGTTGCCGAAGAAAGCACTGCAGAAGACAGCTCCGTTTCCGCTGATAACGATTCCGACGGCTGGGGAAGTGTACGAGCGTTAGGACTTGATAATTCAACCATGCTTTCTATTTATCAAGACTATCAGACCGCTTGGGAATCTTCACCAGAAGATCCGATTGCGAAAAGAGATTATGAAGCACAGGTTGATGAAGAGATTGCAGAAAAATATGGTATTTCAACAGATGATGCTTCTCACGTATATATGTATGTACTGGGAAACTACGATAAAATAGCTGCTGAAAACGGTGCTTCCGATACATCAGAAATTCAACTTCATTATGGCGATTTGCTTAGTACCACTGTAAACGGGACAACCATCGTCCTGAAAGCCAAGATTACATCCAGTTTGACTAAAAAAATGACCGTAGCTAGCTGCTTTTACGATGTATATGACGCGGTCGAAAAATATGGTCTGGATCAATATGATGAATTGCAATACTGGGCGGTCGCTGATATGACAGACGGAAGCGAACAAAAAGTTATTAGCTTTACTGTTCCGCATGATACTCTTGAAAAAATCGCCAATGGGTCGATTGTAGAGGGGCAGTTACAAAGCTATTCGACTGATGTATGGTTAAGCCCTGCTTTACAGTGATTTCCTAAAGTGGTCGATTTCGACCACTTTAAATAGCAAAACCGCCCGGTATTGGCGTACCGAACGGCTTTACATAGATTTTCTCTTACAGGATCGCTCCCGGAAGATATAATCAAACTTGAACACTTTGAATTATATCATTCTTCCGGGCGCCCTGCAAGGGGTGTATTTCCTATACCCACCAAGGAGGATGATATCATTATGGCAAAACGCAAAAATTCACTCCCATCCGGGAACTTTCGTGTTCTGGCTTTAGATTACACAGATCCGGATGGTAAACGTCATTATAAGTCCTTTACCGCGCCGACCAAGAAAGAGGCGCGGATGCTTGCAGACGAATGGAAATTATCAAAGAAAAGGAACCGCGCCGAAAATATATCCGTTCGTGTCGCTGTCCAGCGATACAAGGACATGAAAGCAGCCGTCCTTTCCCCGTCTACCCTACGCGGCTATGCAGGACTCTTGCGGACGCACTTCCAGGGCGATTTCGGCAGCACACGCCTTAATGAATTGAACAGCCAGATTGTACAGATCTGGATATCTGATTTATCGAAAAGGCTTAGCCCTAAGACCGTCCGAAATGCCTATGCGCTTCTGACAGCGGCTCTCGATATGTTTGCCCCCGACCTTTCCATCCGCGTACAGCTTCCCGCCCGGAAGCACCCGGAGCTATATTGTCCGAACGACACAGATATTCAGCGCCTCCTGGCTGAATCTGCTGGAACCGATCTGGAAATAGCCATTCTTCTGGCTGCATTTGGTCCGCTTCGCCGTGGCGAAATCTGTGCTTTGACTTCCCGTGATATTAAAGGGAACACCATAACTGTCAGCAAAAGCATTGTGCGCAGCGAGGACAATGAGTGGATAACCAAGTCACCCAAAACCTACGGCAGCTATCGAACTATACAAATGCCAGAATTCTTTTTTAAACATATACGCGGTAAAAAAGGGGCACTGTGTAACCTGAACCCCGATCAGCTCACGCGAGAATTCGAACGGGTTCTGGATCTCTGCCAGCTCCCCCACTTCCGCTTTCATGACCTGCGGCATTATTCCGCGTCCATCATGCACGCGATCGGAGTCCCGGATCAATACATTATGCAGCGCGGCGGCTGGTCCTCTGATAATGTGATGAAAACCGTCTACCGGAATGTCATTGATTCGGAGGCAGAAAAGCAGAGTCAGCTGATCCTTGAACATTTCCAAAAAGTTGCAAACGTAAAATCATGCAACACGAAATGCAACACGATGCCTGAAAAGCATTGATATTAAAGGCTTCTTCGCGGGTTCAAGTCCCGCAGCCGGCAGATTTGAAAGCCCTTGAAAATATTGGATTTTTCCTTTATTTTCAAGGGCTTTTGGTGTTTTCAAGCAAATATCTATCAGCCTTTCTTATCCTGTTTCATCTCCCGCCTTTTCTTAGTCATCAGACCGCCAATCCGCCCGCTCTCCTTGGCAGTCAGGCTTCTCCAGCCATACTGCCGTACCTTGTCTGCCAGCCCAATTTCTTCCGCCACCTCATATTTCAGCCGCTCTGCCGGGGTCATTTTCTCAAAATCCACCTTATTTTCATCCATAAAAAATACTCCTTTCCACCTTGTGTACTCAGAGTATGTCCATTTTCTGGAAAACTATTCGCATTGTTTTTCTCTGTCCAGCTGCTCTTCCATCTCATCCGGCTCGTCGATCTCTTCCGGCAGCTGCTCCGTATCATCCCATATCTCCTCCGAATCTCCCCAGTTATATTTATCCTGAAAATTTTTTTCCTGATCGATCAGAAAATCCAGCCCGGCAGCTGCGCCTCCGATGGCAGCCCCGATCGATGTCACGCCGATTCCACCCACAAAGAGGACGGCGCCTATGATTGCCATTTTTTTCATCCATTTTTTCATTTTCCTATCCTCCTATGCCCTGGCTGACAGATAACCTGCCGCCTGACGGCAAAGCTGAATGATTCCCTTGACTGCCCACGGCAGAAATACACCGTAAAACAGGATACAGCCGCATATCAGAAGCAGACAGCTGCCCTCTGCCGCGATACCCAATCCGATGAACATCAGTCCCATCGCAAAATGTTCAAACAGACTCGCCGTACCCAGAACAAACAGCATAATTCCGCCAACAAACACCAGCACCGTCATCAGTCCCAGCACCACCAATATCGCTGCCAGTGCGACTGCCAGCCCAAAAACACTTCCCACAGTTCCCGTTACCAGCGAAAAGATAAATGGAAGAACTGCAAGCACTACCAGAACTGCCACAACCATTCCAATCTTGGAACCGGTTATTTTTTCTTTTAAGCAATGCAGCATCTCGCTCAGACGGCTTCTTTGATTCTCATTGGATGCCGCATTTTCTCCCGTTTCCTCATCCCGAAATTCCCGGAATGGGGCATCCTCGGTTCCAGCCTGAAATCCTGCTTCTTTTTCTCGTTCTCCCTGTTCTGCCCCACCGCTTCTGGATAAAGTCGTCCGCTTTTCTTCAAACCGGCTGTCATTGTACCCCCGGTCTGTAAATTCGCCGCCACTCCATTCACTCTGCAGCTCCGTCCGGATTACCTCGGCAATATGCTCCGGACTCTGAAATTCTGCAAGTACCTCTTCTTCCTTCTCCGGTCCCGCTTCCTCCAGATAATCGCGGTAATAGTCAATCGCATCCCGTTTTTCTTCTTCCGGAATATCCTGCAAGAGCGCTTCCAGCCTCTCTAAAAATGCTTCTTTTTTCATGATCTGCCTCTCCTTATCCCTCTTTCAGTATCTCTGAAATTTTTCCTGCATACACGTTCCACTCACCCCGGTAAAGATTCAGCTGAATCCGTCCCGCCTCCGTTATTTTGTAATACCGTCGGTTTCTGCCGTCGATCGCCCGGTCATATGTTTCCAGGCAGTCATCCTTCTGAAGCCGCCGCAACACCGGATAAAGCGTGGACTCCGATATTTCGATTGCCTGACGGACATCCTGCGTGATCTTATACCCATATGTTCCTTCTGCAGATTTTGATACAACTGAAAGGACGATCGCATCCAGAAGCGCAGCTCCTGTATTAAAAACCATCTTATCCCTCCTAAGATTCACTAATTCAAAATATAATATTTTTTCTTGTTTAATATTATATATTATATAATATTGTATCTAAATTATATATCAGTGTACCTTCTTTGTCAATATTTTTCCAAATATCCTTATGACTCACTCCAATCCATCTTTCTGCTCCCACAACCCTTCACCACGCCGTATCCCGCTCCTCATCACGCAAAAAACAGACCGTACAACCTATGTTCCATCACATACGCCATACTGCCTGTTTTCATTTTTATCTTAATAAAATCACCAAATAGCTTTCTACAGCGCCAGAAACAGCCAGCTCTTTCTTCCAATCCCAGAAATACCCAACTGCGTTCCGGTCAAGAATACCATGCCCCACGCCATCGCAAAAACGGCTGCCACCTCCACATTCTTCCTGTGGAAGTGACAGCCTGATGATTCTTTCATCCTCCGTCTGACGCACTATCTGTCCGATGAGAAACTGGCGTCAACCGTTTGATTAGTTTTCTTCTGCTTCCTGATTCTCAAGAGCTTTCATGCTCAGGCTGATCTTGCGGTCTGCCTCGTTGAAATCAACTACCTTAGCAGTGATAACCTGTCCTACGCTCAGTACGTCGGATGGTTTGTCAACATGCTCTCTGGAAATCTGGGATACGTGAAGAAGTGCATCTACACCTGGCTCCAGCTCAACGAATGCGCCGAAATCAGTCATACGTGCTACCTTGCCTTCTACTACGTTGCCTACAGCATATTTCTCAGCTGCGTTTGCCCACGGATTGCTCTCCGGGAACTTTAAGCTCAGAGCGATCTTCTCGCCGTTGATATCTTTGATCAGAGCTTTTACTTTATCGCCTACTTTGAAAACCTTCTTCGGATTCTCAACTCTGCCCCAGGACATCTCAGAGATGTGAAGCAGACCGTCAGCGCCGCCAAGGTCGATAAATGCACCGAAATCAGTTACATTCTTAACAACACCTTCTACGGTCTGACCAACAGCGATCTTCTCGAATAATTCTTTCTGCATAGCAGCTTTCTTCTCAAGCAGGATCTGCTTGCGGTCGCCGATGATACGGCTTCTTCTTCCGCTCGGATTGAACTCGGTAACTACGAACTCAATCTCCTGACCTGCGTACTTGGATAAGTCTTTATCATAAGTATCAGAAACCATGCTTGCCGGAATGAATACACGGGTTCCCTCAACCTCTACTACGAGGCCTTTCTCCATAACCTGTGTAACTTTCTCTTTCAGAACTTCCTTGTTCTCGAAAGCTTCTTTCAGACGTTTCAGACCCTTATCAGCAGCCAGTCTCTTGTAAGATAAAGCAGCCATGCCCTCTCCGTCGTTTACTTTCAGAACTTTTGCTTCCAGTTCGTCGCCGACCTGAACTTTGGTTCTAAGATCTACGCCCGGCTCATTGGTGAATTCGCTTCTTGTGATGATGCCTTCGGATTTGCTTCCAGCGATGCTGAGAATGATTTCGTCTTCCTTGACACCGATAACCTGACCGGTAACAGCCTCTCCTGTACGTAATCTCTTGAATGATGATTCTTCAAACATTTGTTCAAAACTTAATTCTGACATTAGTATGAACCTCCTCGATAATTTGATTTGGGGTCGATGCCCCGGCTGTAATACCTACGCTGCGCACAGTACCTGTTATCTCAGGCTTGAAATCTTCCAGTGTCTGAATGTAGTAAGTGTGTTTACATTCCCTGCGGCAAATCTCATACAACTTTTGTGTGTTAGAACTGTTCTTGCCTCCAATCACAATCATAACATCAACCTGTGAAGCTATCTGCCTCGCCTCAACCTGTCTCTCCTGTGTTGCATTGCAAATCGTATTTAAAACAAGTATATCATAATACGTTTTTGAAATTTTTTCAACTAAATCTTGAAATTTATTGTAGTTAAATGTCGTCTGCGCCACGATACAGAGCTTTTCATCCGGTCTGAGTGCCAGATTTTCAAATTCCTCCAGTGACTCGACTGCCAGAGTATACTCATTTCCCCAGCCTTTGATACCCTCGACCTCCGGGTGGTGCTCATTTCCCACGATAATCACGCGGCGTCCGGCTTCGCACTGTTCCCGGACAATCTTGTGGATCTTTTTGACAAATGGACAGGTCGCGTCCACAAGCTCCAGTCCCTGGCGTTCCAGGAGTTCATAGATCTCCCTGCCTACGCCGTGGGAACGGATGACGACCACGCCTTCTTTCAGGGCTTCCAGTTCCTCCTTCGAATTGATGACCTGTACGCCCTTCTCTTCCAGATCCTGCACCACCTCTTCATTGTGGATGATGGGACCGTAGGTATAGATCGGCTTCTTCCCCGTCGCTATCTGATCATATACCTTCTCGACTGCCCGCTTCACGCCAAAGCAGAAGCCAGCCGTCTTCGCAACTGTGATTTCCATGTTCCTGCCCGCCATTCCTCCTATTCCTCATCGTCTTGGATAAATAAATCCCCTCTGTCTCCTTCATAAAATCCACTTTTGCTCCTGTCTCTCATAGCATCCCGCGAATTCTCCAGAATAGAAATTCTTCCGCCTTTAATCGGCAACTCATTTACCCTCATTGTTATAGTTTATCATACTTTAGACTGCTGGTAAAGTCTAAATCGACGTAAAATTATATAAAATTTACACGATTAACTGATTTTGCAACCGCATTTCGGAATTTACGCCGCATTCAGTCCCTGTCTTCGGAAATTGCCGTTACTCCTTTTGCCTCCCGGCAGCCGGATCGGTGTCCGGATCATCCGACCGGATGCCTGCCAGACGCATAAACTCACGCATCGCTGCCGTCACATAACGCCCCCGCTTGACCGAAAATGTAATCTCCCGCTCAGACAGCGGGTCGTCCAGCTTATAATAGACCAGCCTCGGGTCCTCCGGACGCCACTGTACAATATCAGAACGCACAAACATCGCTCCAACCCCGTTGGAGACGATATTTAAAGAAGTCAGCACCTGATCCACCATCATCACAGTTTTCATCGTAAAACCGCCGTTGCGGCACATTTTCGCGCCTCGTTTATACATATCATTGCCCGGTTTCATCGTGATAAACGGCACATCCTTAAATTCCTTTAACGGAACCGCCTCCACCTCCGGTTTTAAAAAGGACTTGGACAGAATCTCCTGCCTGGACAGTCGGTATGGCTGCAGCTTCCGGTTAACCGGAAAACTTTCCGGAACTGCCAGAATCAGATTTTCCTTCCGGAATAAATACCGTTTGATCGAAGTATCGTCCTTCTCCATCGCCGTCTCCAACACCAGATCCAGCGACTCATTTTCCAACCCCGCTTTCAGCTCCCGCGTATTTCCTTCTGTTAGGTCAATCGTAACCTGCGGATATTTTGTCTGAAAACGGGCAATCAGATCCGGATACACAAACGAGCAGAAATAAGATGCACCGCCGAGCGCCAGCGTGCCGCCCTGAAGCCCCGCAATATCTTGAAAATACCGTTCCAAATTCCGTTCCAGAAAAAGAATCTTTTCAACGGTACGGATGTAATACGCGCCCTCCTTCGTCACCGTCAGCGGAATCGTACTGCGATCAAAAATCGGCGCTCCCATCTCTTTCTCTGCCTTCCGCACCATGTTGCTGAGTGCTGGCTGGCTGATAAAAAGCTTCTTCGCCGCTTTGGAAAAACTCTTTTCTTTGTAAACCTCATACACGTACTTCATTTCATTCAGCATTTGTCAATTCCCCCTGTCCATTTTCCATCCTGCTTTGCTTAAACGAATATAACCGCCATATCTAACAGTTATTTTTTATTGTTATTATTTTATCATAAGATTTCTATATCTGCAAACAAATAAACTGTATTTTCCGTCCATTTGTCGTTTTTCAGACAGAATCCAGCTTGTTTTACGAAACTTCCATGTGCGTGAATCAGCACTCAAAAGAAGCTGCGAACGCCTGCGCTCTGCACATCTAAGGCAGCTAACCTGCGTCCACAGCTTCCATTTTTAATATGGAGGTTTACCAATTCCTATGCTTTTACCAATTCCCGATGTTTTATATTGCGACTGCTCAAGGGGAAATCACAGCCGCAATTCATGCAGTCTTTCATTGACAATTCATTCTTGATATTTCGTAATATGTAGCCATCTTATTTATCGCCCAGGCATACAACCTTGCCGTCTTTTACGATCAGGACTTCTTCCGGTGTTCCCTCGTCGAAGATAACGGTCGGATTGTACTGTACCATGTCGATATG
>NZ_QUJT01000002.1:341880-384779 GCF_003480955.1 Clostridium sp. AM27-28 | reverse complement strand
AAAGTAGGGCTGCCGCCCAGCAAAAATATTTGCTAATGCGACAGCCCCTTTTTTGAATGCTTGTTTAACGCTCGCTTTTTACGCTTACAATTCACTTTTATCGTAACTGTTCAGTACCTTCACAGTCACACGCAAAAATCCATTAAAAATTGCCTACGGCAATGGGATTTTTGCCTGCTGGCCCATGTTTTCGTACGGTCAGCGCAGTAAATGCGCAGACCTACTGAACAGTTACCTTTTATCTTCTCTTTATTTGCTCTTACTTTTCTTCTGCAGCCCGATATGCCTGTGTCACATTTTTCGTGATCGCTTCCGCTTTCCGGTCAGCCGCCACAACCACATGACTCAATGCAAGTAATGCCAAAACGTTCGGAATAACCATCAGCGCGTTGAAGAAATCTGCCAGAGCCCATACTAAATTTACCTTTAACATAGAACCAATGACAATACAAATCACAACGATGAAGGAATAAACCTTTGCCGCGCCCTCGCCGAACAGATATTTCGCATTCGTCAGACCAAAGAAATGCCATCCCAGAATCGTCGAAAATGCGAAGAACAGCAGGCAGATCGCAATAAAAATAGAACCAAAGTTTCCAAAACTCTGCATGAATGCCGCCTGTGTCAGCGCTGTACCATCCTTGCCGGAGCTCATCGCATCCGTTGTCAGGACTGCAAATACGGTCAGATTTAAAATAACAAATGTATCAATAAAGACACTGATCATCGCACAAAGCCCCTGATGATGCGGGCTTTCTGCTTTCGCACGTGCGTGAGCATGCGGTGTGGAACCCATACCTGCCTCATTGGAGAAAAGTCCTCTCGCTACACCAAAACGGATTGCTTCGCGGACGGTGATACCAGCACCAGCACCCATTACCGCTTTCGGATCAAACGCGCCCTTGATGATCATCATAAATGCTGTCGGCACGTAATTGATATGAAGACCAATCAGAATCAGGCTTCCTACAATGTAAACGCCTGCCATAACTGGCACAACCTTCTCTACCACAGCTGCCAGACGTTTGGTTCCACCAATGAAAATGAATCCTGCCAGTACTGCCAGCACAAGACCGATCGTGATCGGCGGAATATTGATTCCATATACCTGAAATACCTCTGTAAACGCAGCACCGATCGAGTTGGACTGTACCATATTGCCCATAAACCCAAGTGCTAAAACAATAAAGATAGCAAACAGAGTGGATAATACCTTTCCAAAATTACCTTTAAATGCCGCCTTGATGTAGTAGACAGGTCCGCCTGTCACCTCACCATTTACCTCTGTTTTGTAGGTCTGTGCCAGAACCGCCTCGGAGTAGATGGTCGCCATTCCGAAGAACGCGCTCAGCCACATCCAGAAGATTGCACCCGGACCGCCGCCAAACAGCGCTGTCGCCGCACCTGCCAGGTTACCAGTACCAACCTGTGCTGCGATCGCCGTCATGATCGACTGAAACGGGCTCATTTCCCCTTTTTCATGTTTTTCTCCGTTCAGGCTGAAATGTCCAAACACATGCTTGCAGCCCTCGCCAAATTTTCTTACCTGGATGAATTTGAGACGAATCGTGTAATAGATGCCCGTTCCACACAGCAGAATCAGCAGAAGAAAACTCCACAGAAAATCATTGCCTTTGTTTACCAGTGTCAAAATCGTGTCCATTTTTTATCCTCCTCTATGTTTTCGTTACGATTCCGGCTCTTTTGTAAATCCGGGATCGAGTAATAAAATAAGAGCTGATACAAATCAGCTCTCCAAAGAGTAGAACATATGCATACAATAGAACTCATCCCCTGGTTCCATTGTGATTGGTTGTATGCCCTGTCCTTTTGCCTGAGAGATCAACGAATACCATGGACGTGCATCCGTCTTACACCTTCGGCGCTCCTTCTTGGAGACTCTCCAGAGTGTCCCTGCCTGACTGACCTTCGATCACTCGTCAGGACGGTTCAGTAAACAGGAACGAACTTATGTGAGGTATGCTATCACATTTCTTCTGCTTTTTCAACTGATTTTTATAAATTATACGAAAATCCTCAAAATATTACGGTTCGCGACACGTTTTCCCCCTTTTCATTAAACTGCTCATACTTTTCCCCAATCAAAAGAGAATCCATCTGCGGGTATGCACCATCTTTTAAAATATACGATGGAATTTCCCCTTCTGGCTGCCATCCCGGCTTTTTCCCTCCCCATTCTTCCCGGTTTTGAGCTGCCTCTGCCTCCGTCACTTTCCTCCATGCCGATTCTGCTGCCTGACCACGCTTTCCCTGCTTTGTCAAAGGAATCACTTTAAAATGATATACGCCCGCAGTCTGCATCAACGGTACAAAATCGTACTGTTCAGCACTCGTCCGATGCGGATGTCCGACACGCTTCGCATCCCGGTAAAGCATCACCAAATATGCCGAAGCCCCCGGCGCTTTCTTCCACCTGCCAATTCCTCTTTTCTCCCAGTCTGCTGCATCCACCGTTCCTATTATCTCTCCGGCATCCTGTAATTCGATCGTCAAAAGCAACGTAGTGCCATTATCTTTCCGAACTGCCTTGCTGCATACCGCGCCAAGCCCTGAAAACTGGATGTCCTCCTGGCGAAGGACGGAAAAAGAATCATCTGCGTCGGATTCCAGTTCTATTTCGTATAGAATTTCCGGAGCAGGTTCTTCTGCATGGATTTCTTCTATCTTTCGTTCTTCTAAAGAAACTTCTTTGGTACCTATATTTTCAGAGTCGGCTTGTATGCTCCCTTTATATTGTTCATTTTCTTTTTTTCCCACCTCTGCCCCATCCATCGCCGGTCCGCTTGCCGGATCACCGGAGATTCGTTCCACACCAGTGACGCTATATGCCCTGTCCCGGCTTTCCGCCTCCAAAACAGGCATTCCCATTTCATCCAGCTCTTCTGCTGCCAGCCGAATCCTGACCCGATCGATGGATGCTGCGGCAGCGGAGAAACATCCCGCAGCCGTCTGGCTCAGTACGGCTGCTCCGAAGAGCAGCCCTTTCGCCATCTGATTCATAAAATTCCTCCTCTCCCACTTTATGTGCTCTCGAAATCTTTCTGTGCTTGATTTTGTAAAATGTTTTTTGTTAGCCGCAAAAGCAAGTGCAGAAAAGACTCCGAGAGTACATCTTTCTTCTGTTCATTTTTCTCTTATTTTTTTACTCCTCCTTGCCCTTATCATTCCTCTCCATATTCTTTTTTATATTTTCCTCCTTTCTTAGCCGCTCTACGAGCGCCAGTCCAGCCCCAGCGCTCATACATATCAGTCCAATCACCAGTTTCCACTTCCAAATCAGTGAAATCACTTCATTCAGACGCTCTTTTTCGTCCTCAACCTGATAAGCACCTTCTACTTCCCAGGTGGCTGATTCTCCATATCCCATCTTCGGAAGCGGCTTCATCTGTCTGCCGTCGAGAACAATTTTCCCATCTCCACAGATCGACTCTGGCACATGAACTGTTAAATAGCCCTCTTTCAGATCTTCTATCACTTTCTTTGGATGTTCCGGCTGACCGTGTCCCGGTCGCCCCGGATTCTCCGGCTTCAAGCAGTCATACATCCGCACAACCGTCACCGTTCCGCCCTCTGAAACCGTAAATGAAACTGGTTCGGCTTTTTCGTAGCCCTCCGGCGCTTCCAGCTCTTCCAGAATATAGCGGCAGCCCTCCTTTAAAATGCCCTGTATGCATTTCTCCTTTTCTTCAGAAATCCATTCCAATATTACCTTTCCAGTCTCATCAGAAATCCTCAGGCGGGCACCTTTTACAAATTCGCTATCTCCTTTCTGCTCCCTCCATTTCCGCTTCTCCACCTGCACTTCCGTCGGCCTGTCATACATCTTCACCTGATCGACTCGACCGTCCAGTGATACCGTAAATGTCACTTTTTCTGCTTTCCAGTACCCATCCGGCGCTATTTTTTCTACCAGCACATAGTTTTTTCCAGCGTTTAACTTTCCTTTTATCACATGGGCGCCCCGATCAGATACCCACGAATCAACCAAGGTTCCGCCTTCCTTCTCCTCCCAGAGTTCCATCCGCGCCCCCGGCAGTTCCTTTTCTCCCGTCACACTGTATTTTGTGATTTCCACGTGCGTCGGCTTATCCTGCATGGAAATCCGCTCGACCGTTCCATCCTCGGAAACAGTAAACGGAATCTCTTCCGCATACGCAAATCCATCCGGCGCTCCCGTCTCGCGCATTATATAACTCTTTCCCGGTGTCAACGTTCCAATTATCTCATGAGGATGATCCGCAGAAATCCATGATTCGATTACATTTCCAGACTGATCCAGAATCTCTATCTGAGCACCCGGAAGCTCCGTTCCGCCCAGATCTGTCTTTGAAAAGACCAGCTTTGTCGGGGAATCTATCATTCCAATTCCATCTATCTGTGCATCGTCCCCCAGAGAAAAAATCATCTGATTCGACTCCACCTCTTCCGTTTCTCCACCGTCCAGTTCCAGCAGTTCAACCAGGCGGTATCTATTCCCACGTTTGAGCACTTCGCGCACCGACCGATCATTCTGATGAAATTCCCAGAGCGCTGTATTTCCCTGCCGAGAGGTTCGTCCCGTGCTTCCTGTACTCTTCCACTCGATCGGCAGTCCATCCGGAGTCTGTGCCGGAACTTGTGCCCGAACCTCATAGTTTGTGCCCCACGGCATTCCTGTCAAAACAACCGATTCGCCACAAGAAAGCGTCAGGCTTCCTCCACTTCGCAGCGTTCCCGATTTAGAACCTGTGTACGAAATCAAGCCTGGAAGCTCTTTTCCCTCCGCATTCTTTAAGTATAACGTATATGTTATATCTACCTGCCTTAACAACGCCGCAGCAGTTCCCGTCACCCGCCCGGCGATAGCAATTGCGCCCGGAGATAGAATTGGATGGAAGGATTCATAGCTTTTGCCCGTTTTTCCCCATATCGTTGCCGTTACCGTCATACCAGAATGATTTTCCTGTCCGTTTTCATTTATATGCTCTCCAACCAGAACAGCCACCCGCAAAATGCCTCCTGATCCGGCTGCCACATTCTCTATATTCCAATACCAGGATTCACCTATTTGTTCCGCTCCGCCCATCGAAGCCGCTGTCATTAGTTCACACCCAGCTGGAATTTCCAGTCCAATCTTCATATTTTCTTTTTTATCTGACTGGTTCCGATATGTAATTTCATATACAATTACACTTCCCGGCAGCACCGCTGCTCCGTCTTTTCCAATCGTGGAAACGGCGCGGATGCCACAAGGGTCGCTGTATTCCGGATTTCGTATTTCATGGATATATCCCAGGCCATCTCTGTTTTCCGGGATCCAGCTTTCCACTTCCCTGCCATCTGTCTCTTTCTGATGATATTCTTCCAGACGATACCTCGTTCCTTTTAATGTTCGAAGCGTCAGCGGATAATGTCCGTTCTCATCCCAATTCAGACGGAATGTATTTTTTCCTATCGTCCGGCGGCTGCCGTCACTGAACTCAATGATCTCCCGCAGTTCGAAACGATGTCCTTCCGCCACCCCCTCTTTTTCACATTTTTCTCGTTCCAGATAAGGCACAGAAGCTTCCATCAGTGAAGAAAGTACAAATTCTTCCCCACTGTCCAAATCCCACAGAGTTCTCACCAGACGAAGCGCTTTTCTTCCCTGCACCTGCAGAGACGTTATGCTGTCAAATAAACCGTCTGCTGTCTCTGTCTCCAGCGCATTTACACCATCTCTGGCTGCGTTAATCCCCCTGCCTGTATCTGACACCGTGAAAATCATCGGTTTCTGCACAGTGTATCCATCCGGCGCTTCCAGTTCTTTCAGAAGATACGTGTGCCCGGCAATCAGCTTTCCTTCTATCACGTGTGTTTTCCCATCGCAGATCCAGGTTTCCAATGCCTCACCCGCTTCAGTGTACACACCATCCAAAAATCCCGCTTCATACACTGCCAGCTTTGCTCCTGACACAAAGAGACCCGTATCGAAATCCAGCTTGGAAATTTTGATTTTCGTTGTTTCATTCGGCACCGTCAGATTATACGTTAGCACCTCGCATTCCTTCTGATCTTCCATCAGCACCTCGTACACGCGCGGAATAAGTTGATATCCATCCGGCGGCATCGTCTCACGGACTTCGTAATGGTACGGAATCCAGCTTCCATTCCCCCCTATCGTTCCGATTGGCAGCAATGGGCTTTCCGCCTGACCGCTCTCGTCTGTCTCCATCTGAACCTTTTCTCCCGTCTCTCTGTTTTTCACTTCAAACACCGCACCTGCCAGTTTTTCCTCTGGCTTTCTCTCATCCACCTTTTCAACCCGAACCCGTCCCTGTTTCAACGTATTAACTGCTTCGATTGTCTCCCCCGAAGCAGCCGCCACCGTAAATTTCTTAGGTTCCATGAGGCGATAACCTGCCGGTGCCGAAAGTTCCACCAGATAATACACTCCATAGGCAATCGGAGAAATCCGATGCGGCTTCCAGTCCCCTGCCTTCCAGCCTGCCGGAATCTCCTGTTTTTCTGCTTCTTCCTCTGTAAATTTTCCATCCGATCCAGAAATCCAGCGTTCCACTAAATATTCTTTTTCCTGCATCAGGCTTCCATCCTGTGCCGCCCGGAAAACAGCAAGTTCTGCGCCTGCCAGATAAATTGCCTCTTCGGATGCCTCTCCTGAGCTTCCCAGCTTGGAAATATAGACAGACTTTGCCCTATTTTCCAGCCCGTAAAGCTGAATTTCAGCAGTTTCTTCGACAATCACCGGCTTCGGTGCTGCTTTCTGATAGCCGCTTGGTGTTTTCGTCTCCACCAGAACGTAATAGCCTTTCTTTCTGTTCGAAGCCAAATCATTTTTCGTCGGATTCAGCGGTAAATAATCAATCCGGTGAATCCCATCGGAGGTATCATAACTGACCAGAGTCCCCTCCGTCTGGTAATTCCAGCGGAAATCATAGCTGCAGCCTGCTTTTCCATCCGGCTGCAGATTTTTCGTTACCTGAACAAGCACCTGCGAACCATTTCCCAGATTCCAGAGCTGACGCACTGATTCGCCCTGTTCTGTCGCCGTTTCTTCCTGTTTTTCAGCGGTATATCCACACCATGCAACCGTGTTAAACCTTGTGTGATATTCTGCATACAGCTCCTGATAGCGGGTTGCAAAGCTGTCGCTTCCTTGGCTGTAGGCTTTCGCATCTTCGGTCTTCCAGCTCGTCACCCGTTTTTCCCGGTCATAGCGCGGTGTTCCATCCGCTTCCATGACAATTCCATTTTCATCTGTCACTGCCTCATACAGGGTCAGCTCCGCCGCATATGCATTCGGCAGACATTCTTTTTTTCCATCCTTCTTCTCATATTTGAAAAAGGCGGTTTTTATATGATCTTCCTGCATCGTGATGAGCTGCAGCTTAGAAGTTTCCTGGATTTCCACCTCCATTTGATTTGTCAGATATCCCGGAGGCGTCTCTATCTCCTCGAGAATATAATCGCCTGCCGGAATCCCCTCCCATGCCATTGGCGTCTTTCCGACGGTCCATTTGGCAGTCACTGTCTTTTTCTGGTTTCTCTCATCTAGTACCGTCCAGTTCGCCGGAAGTTCCCCTTTCTTTTCCAGATAATACCCGGACGGATGTGTTTCCAAATCATCACTCGCAACTCTTTTTGCTGGATAGAGCGCTAACACGGCTCCTTCCACACTTGAAAACGTATAACCTCCTTTTCCTTCCTCCCAGGTCTTAGAATCCGATTCGTTCAAAATGTGATCATAGTCCCGGACTGGCTGCTGATATTGTTCTGGCGCGTCGATCTTTTCGATCTGCACCGTGATCGGGCGGTTAGTAAGGCGCAGCTCCTGTACCTCACAGGTTTCCTCTACCGTAAGCCCTGTCGGCATCCGTTTCGCATAGCCGGATGGGGCGCGTGTCTCCTCTAAAATATACGTTCCCGCCGGGACGCGTTTTAAAACATCCACCTGCCCATCTCTGATCCGTGTATGGAACGGATCGTTTGGCGTTTCATCCCCGGTTATCCAGCTGTTTTCCATCAGATACGCCTCACCCTGACGGTGGTACAGCGGTCGATCATCTTCCCGTTTTTCCGGATCATTTCCAATATCATAGAGTGCTGCCTTCAACTGCAGATCCCATGCATTGGCATTGTAAGCTCTGAGAAGATCGCTGTATCGGTAACGCACATAATCGCCATCCCGATCATAAACGGGATATCCTTTAATATAGGTCTGAGCGGAACGCTGGTAATAAACCGGCAGCCCATTTTCATTCAAAACCGGATTGACATGGGGCTGCAGCAGACCTCCGTCATATGTTCCAATCGTGTACTCCTGTTCCGTATCAGCATACATCGTTGCCACACGACCGGTCTTTATCTTATCCCTGGCAATCACATTTCCATAGTGATCCTTAGATACCTGGATCGCCCACACCAATGTTTTGCCGGTTTTTTCCTCCGTCACATATGCCATTCCCGTGTACGGTTCTACCTCGCTGTCCCGGCTTCCGTCTGATGCCAGATGATAGAATTTTGTCCCAGACGGAACGTATTCAAACCGCCTTTCTTTCCGACTGTACGCCAGTTTTTCATAGCTGGGGCTTACAATTTCCAGAAATGGAACACCGTCTTTCATCGCATAGATCGGTTCGCCGTCTTTTGGACGCACCAGTTCGCCCTTTTCGTTATAGGCATACCGCACGCCCCGGAGTGTCGTAAATACCTCCAGAGCCCCGAGATCGTAATATAAAATGTCTGTATCTTCGCGTTCAACCCACTTGAGAATCCATCTGCCTTTCCCCTGGTCGTTGAACCGGTCATCCTGCGTATATCGTGTATAATTGTTATTTTCTCCTTTGTTATCTTCCCCCTCTTGTTCTTTATCCTTCACATACAGAAGCCGGTTTCCCGCATAACCTTTCTGCACATACATCCGGATCACATTTCCAAACGAATCGCGCACCACATTGACACCGGCATACGCCCGATCCTCACTGTCCCCGTTCTTCTTTACCTCGATCGCATCATACAGGCACATCGATGCACCTGGAAGATAGCGGTTGAGTGCGTGCGCCGTATCTGGAACCCGATGCCAGATCGCCTTTCCAGTAAAAACCTGATCCTCATAAATCAGGTCAATCCACTCCCCGGCTTCCTGTTTTGCCCTCAGACTATCCAGCCAGCCCTTTGACCACCCATATCCAAGGAACGTTCCCGACGCATTGTACGCCAGTTCCAGATTTTCAAGACCATAACGGTTCGAAAGCTCGGTCAAAGTTCCCTCTCGCCGATCGCTCAACTCAAACAAAATCTCCTTTTCCTCCTGTTTTACTTTCGCGATTTCCAGCCGGATCGGCGTATTTCCTACATAAATCCGCGCCACATCCCCCCGGTCCTGCGGCTTATTGCCATTTGGCTTCGTTCCATCCGGATTCTGGACTGCTTCTCCGTTGCTGCTTATCCGGGTTACCATTTCTCTATACACGGCAGCTGCCACCCGCTGACCGCGCTCTCCGTCCCGATAATACGTCACTTCATCCGAATACACTTCCACCGCTATCGGTTTCGTTCTCACGTATCCTTCCGGTACAGATAATTCACACAACACATAGGCTCCTGCTCCCAGCGGCTGCGGCGTGATCAGATATCCTGTATTCTGGTTGGACGGCAGAGTTTCCCCCAAACCACCAAAATCCTGCAGCGTCGAATAAACCCGGAATGTGCCCGTCCGCGTCCCAAAGGCATCCTGCATCACCACCTGATCGGTTTCACTGCAAATCGGAGTTCCTGCCGGGATTATGCCTGTATATTTTCCTGTATAAGGTGCTTTCCAGGGGTATTTTGACGGAATTAGCGTTTTCAAATCAACCGGCGCGATTTTCTTTGCCCCCATTGCCTCCAAAAATTCCCGGCTGGCTGTCACCTGTGTATCTTTTTCATAAAACTGCACCTCCCCCTCGCTGTACTTCGACGTGTCCCGGCTGGCGGCATAAATAGCGAACACCGCATCATCATGCAGAATATTCTCTCCCGTCTCCGAATCTAGTTTTTCAATCCGAAGCTTTGCAGCATAAAACGTATTCCGGTATTTTCCATCCGCGTAGCCGGTAAATCCCAACGCATCATAGGCAGACTCCGCCGCCGGTTCTGTCACACTGTAAGGCACCAATCCCTGAAAATACCGCCCGTCAAACCCGGTCAGCGCCCCGGTGATTGTCCTGACATGATCTTTCAGATAAAATCCCGCCGGATTGTTATCATCCGTCTTCTCTCCATACGGATATTCCACTGAATCTGCCCACCCTGCCTGCTCTGAGACCGAACCATAGCGGTAATAGCTTTCTACCTTCTCGTTGCTCCGGTACCGGCTGTTTGCATTTTCAGACCGATAAATGTCCTTGTACGGCGCCATTTCCCTCTGAGCGGGCGAAAATCCGCTGTAGTCATAGCTTCCGCCTGGATAGGAGATCGTTCCCTGCCGTTTATCCGCATCCAGACCATACTTATAAATCTCATAATTTCCATCCTGTCCATGTGCGCGGATCACATATTTCCTCAAATCCGCCTGATTCGTATCTCCCCACTCTTCATTCATCCGGATCTGATAGTTCGCCGCCAGCGTTTCCGGCGATGCCGAGGCGTCATATTGATAATCCGCTAACTTTTTTTCCGGAGATACGAGGTTTCCACCTGCCTCATAAACCGACGGGACTTCTATTTCTTTCGGCTGGTCGATCCGATAATGCTGGTTTTTGAAATCTTCCAGTGCTCCCGAATACGGCTGCTGCTCGACTGCCACATAGGTTCCGTAAGGAAGGTATTTCGAAACGCCATAATAATAACCTTCCTCGGATTTTTTTAATTTTTCTGCTGACAACGTTGTTTTGTCCCGATCGGAACCTCCATTTTCCGCGCTGTCCCACTCAATCGCGTATAAATCGTCCAAATCATAGGAGAAAAACGGCTTCAAATATTCCTCTGCTTTTAAAATTGCCTGATGTAATGCTTCATCATAGATATAATCCGGGTAGCCTTCCTGTCCGCCCGATGCTTGAATGTTCTGCTTCTTTACCTCATCCTTCAAATACCAGTCCATCGCAAACTGACGGACAGCATCCGACCGTTTTGCATTTTCTATGGCTGCTTCTGACGTACGGCTCTGGTTCTGTATCGCCGCATTGTTATGATGCACCGGATCTTTTATTTCTCCGCCACCGGTTCCAAAAATGCCCGTACGGATCCACGCAAACGGCTTAAAGGATGTATCTGCTGCATCTGCCCGCTGCCATTTATCCCGGTTCGCCACCGCCATCGCATCGAAAAATTTCTCATACTGATAGCCGGAAACTTCCCGTACCGCTCCCGCTCCATCTTCCTTGGTCCGCATGACCGTCTCAAGAAGTCTTGTATATCCCTGATTGACCTCTTTCGAATCCGCGATCTGCCCGTCTTTTCCATATTCGTACAGACGTTCCTTTGCCGTCACTGCGCTGTCCCAGACATTGTTATTGACGGAACCAGCCGTCTGGGAATCTTTTTTATGAGTTACCTGCGTGAAAATTTTCTGAACCGGAGCAAAGGATTCTCTAAGCAGTGGAAAATTCTTTTTTACCTCCGGCAACGAGACGACTTCCCCATCCCGGTTCATCCACACGATTTCGCCATCCGTATTTCGGTACAGACGTTCCAGATTGGATTTCAAATAGAGTTTAAAGCGGAAATTTGGCAGTGCTGAAGCGACATTTTCGTTTCCTCCCTCTTTTTCCGTAAACAGATCGGTGTGCCCACTTTCCGCATAAGTGTTATGTGCATAGGTGCCCTCCGATGTCGTCGCTATATTTTTGACGATTTTTATCTTCTGGCGGATCACTCGCTCCAGTACACCCAGCGGTTCTTTCCTTGTCCCGGCATCCTGATAGGTGGTCTCCTGCCCCGGGTACGCCAGTGCCACCGGGACCACATAGGAATCATCCCCTGTCAAGCCAGGACCTCCAGAATCGACATATGCCTTTGCCCGCGCCTGTTTTATCCACGTGTAATAGCTGGAACTGTTCATCTGGTGGCCGGCAAAGAAACCATTTCCAAGCATTGCGGCTTCTTCCTCGTTCAGTGTAACCTTCTTCTCTTTCAATACCGCCTTAAATCCCAGCTCTTCCAGCACGCCTGCATTTGTTTTTTTCACGCCAAAACTGTCGGTAAAATTCGCGTTGACCCGCAGTATGTATCTCCCATCTGCATTCCGGGCTGCTGCCTGATGAACCCATTTTGTCTCCGTTACCTCCCGCTGCTGTGTTTCTGTCTTTTCCCGGTAAACAACTACCTGGATCGGCTGCCCATCCGCATCATACGGAATTTCCCCGGTTTTGTAATAGACATTTACCTCATTTTCCTTCGGAACAATCGTACCATCTCCCTCAATCACAGCATCTGTCTGCAAAAGTGCCGACGCCATCACCTGATTTCCAGCGGTAGTTTCCCTATAATCAGTATACGTTCCAAATGCGTCCCGACCTCGATTATTTGAATATGGTATATACACATAACGCGGACACATTTCCATATTCTCCGGCAGCCACTCTGCCCGGTGAAAAATCAAGCTGTCTTTCTCCGGATCACTTCCCAGTACCATAAAATTTTCCGGTATTCCTAAAATTCCTGCATATACCGTAAATTCAAACGAATCCGAATACTCTTGCACCGCGTCCAGACCGCCATAGCTGATATATGGATGGGTATGATAAAAATCCAGAATGGAAGTGATCACGTCTCCCACTGTTATTGAGATTCCATCTTTTGTTTTCGGCACCGCAATCGTCTGGACTGGCGAACCATACACCGTTTTTTCTGCCTTTTCTCCCGGTGTCACACCGCTGACGCCGTACACGTCCCGCTCTCCTTCCCGGACGCCCCGGTCAAATACGCCGGTATAGATACTGGAATATGCATTTTCTCCTGCTCCCGGTGTCCTCGGTGTTATTTTCGCATGTCTGCGGAGTACCCGCTCGGCTTTCCCTTTCAGATAACAAAAGTCATCCACATCAAATATCTTTGCCAGCTTGTCCGCATTTTCTTCCTCGGTCATTCCCGTTTCTGCCTGCAAAAGAACTGATTCCACTGTCTCCGGCACAAGTTCCTGCACCCGGACCTGGCGCATCCACCCCGCCGCATACTCAATCGGAACTTTTTTATTCATCGGCGTGCCATCCGCATTGTACTTTGGATACTGATAGTCGTTCTCTGCCACTGCCAGTTCCCCGGTATAAACTTTTTCATACTCACCTGTCCCAGCTTCCACCGAAACCGTTCCTTTTCCCTCGTCTTTTCGATAAAAGCTCACGCCCTCCGGCAGCCCTGACACCACAATCTCATAAACTCCCTCTTTCGTGTCCTTTGACTCTGCCGAAAAGAAAATTTCATTCGTGTCAGCTCCGCCATCGCCTGCCTGCTCTTCCCCATACATCTGCATGGAAATATGGGCATATCCTTCTCCCGGTTCCAGGACCGCCGCCTCCAGATCCTGTCCCAGGTTTGTAACTGCGTGAAGTTTATTTCCAACCGAAAGTTCAAAGCCCTCGGATCGGCTTAATTCCTTGACATAATATTCCCCCATCAGAAGTGGGCGTCCAATCCAGGCATTCCCATTCTTTGACGTATTGTTATAATAAATCCGCTCCCAGGCTTTATCTGCCGTATAGTCATCGATCGCCGCATCTTGTGTATACAGATTTCCCGGCGCTTTCTTTCGCCATCCATCCGCTGCATCCGCAATCGACCCTTTCGAATAATCATAGGTTCGCCCCGGCGCCTCTGTACATGCCAGAAACGAGGCATCTCCATTTTTGTCTGTCGTCGCCACCGCCACCAGATGATTGGCCCGGTAAACTACCCCTGTTTTCCCATCCGGATGCAACAGATCTTCTGCTGCAAACAAGCCATACACTGCGCCTTCCAGCGTTGCATCCCCCTGTGAGTCCCCAAGCGCATTGTAAGACTCATTTTCGCCCTTTTTCAGATCCAGATCCTTTTTATTGATATGTACCTCGCCCTCTGTCCGGTGATCGTAGATCCTCCAGGCATCTTTCTCGCCGTCTGCCCCATTGCAATGGCTGAAATTGCCAGCACTTCCCGGCTCTATCGCTGAACCCACACTCGCGGAAACAAGCGCCGATTCATAGGCTGGGAAAAATAGAGACTCTGCTGCCGCACCCGCCAGTGTTTCCGTTCTTTGTGACAACTGAGGATTTTGATATAACAAAGAAGGTGAATGCCAGCTTGTATAAAAACCTGCCTCGGTTGTCAATAAATCTGAGCCGGTTGCTATATATCGCCGAATACTTTCACGTTCCGCTTTTTCTGCTTCTTCTAAATCATCATCCGCTTCATCAATAAACACAAAACCTTTCTGGACGCGATTTACCAGATGGTCCGAAATAGATACTTTCAGCTCCGAGGCAGTTGCGTCCTTCTTCTCCTGTGTCAATTTTCTGCCTTTTTCATTTATGTCCTGTTCGTTTTCACTTGTCTTACTCCTATTTCTCCCCGCTTTGCTTCCTGTATCTTGCGGTTTTTCTCCTATCTCCGCCTCCGACGGTGTCGCTTTCCCCAGAAGGGCTGCATCCAATGCCGTAAACAAAACGATCCGCTGCGGCAAAGCACGCATTTTTAACGGCCCTGGAAATACAGGACTCTCCCCCAGAAAAGCCGCTAAATCTTCCCGGATTGTCCAGCCAGACGCACTTCGACGCTCCCAGCCATTTTTTCCAGAAATTCCTGTCTTCCCCGCACTTTCTCCATTCTGATTTTCGGAAGCCTCTCCGATGCCCTGACTCTTTCTCACACTCTTCGTTCCCAGCACCACATCACGCGAATATCCGCCTCCAAAGGCTGCATTTGCCCCATGCTCAGATGCATCGGTTGTGATAATCTCAATCGGCAGGTCATCTGCATGTCCATCATGCAGAATATATCCATCCCGCGCTTTAAATTCTTTCCAAGTATAACTGTACTTCATGGAAATGAACTTCTCATACGTCTGCCCACAGTCCTCCTGGCAGCCAGACTTTGCATACGAAGTTTCCCCGTCTGCCCCTGTCGTCGGTCCCGCATCGGGTGTTTCTCCCTCGGAGCCGCCGTCTGACGCGATACCTTCTATCTCCCCTGCATCGACCTCCTCCATTATCCAGTGGAAATGGACGCCCTCAAAGTCTCCGCCCGCCTTTCCTTCACATTCCTCTTCACACAAAAGCCAGCTATTTGCCAGGCGGATATTTTCTGCCTGCGCCGCCTCAATCTCATCCTCATTGATGACTTCTCCCTCTTCGTCCTCCTCTTCCTCTGGAACAGGTACAAAGGCCGGTGCCGGATGACCGTCACAGAACGTCTTATCATAGTGATAACCGTGTTCCACTGTCTGGGAGGCGTAGCCATCGCCATCTGTTACCACCGAACCCGCTTGTCTGAAACCATCCCAGAGAACCGGCTCATCCTGATAATGACTGGCATATGGTTCTCCGCCCTCATACAATTCGGCAGCTCCGTCCCGCTCAGTATTTACCCTGTTTTTATCGTCAAAGCGCTCAAAGAAGCCAAACCGCGCCCCTTTCAGCGCTTTCCCTGTCTCATGATCGTATTTATACATCTGCAGATTATAGGTGGAAGTAAAATCCTCTTCATGCCTAAATACCTCAAACTGAATGCCTCCCTGCTCCGGTACCGGGGTTGGATCGCCCGCCAATGCAGCAAAATAATTGACCGGAACCATTCCGAGCTCCATCCATGCCATCCGCTGATGAATCCACGGATCACTTTTGGCAGGCGTTCCGCCTCCGTGTGTCCCCGAACAGGTCACACACTCCCAGATTTGAAGCGACTGGTCAATCGCCTCCTCCGCCGAAGCATATCCCCCGCCGCCCGAAGCGTATGGGGTTCCTTCCACCCGGAAACGAATCAGGGCTTTCGACGGTTTTGGATTTGGATTTTTAAATACAATCTGCGAGTCGGTTTTTGTATACGTCCATCCATCGGTCGGAACCGGACTGAATGAAACACCGTTATTGTTTGAAAATTCAAGCGGTACAGAACGGATAAAATCCCAATCCGAGCCATCCGGCGCAAACGACAGCGTCAGAGTCGCCGCATCTACCTGTTTTGCCGTTCCCAGCGAGGTGCTGGAAGCTATCACATTTGGAATCTTTCCGCCGCCGACACCGGTATTTTCCTTTCCGCTGCCTCCGCCAGACAGCATTCCTCCCATTTGCATGTACGCCTCACTATTTGACGCAGCTGCCTCCAGCCACGGATATTTTGCCCGCACAGCTGGAACATAGAGGATTGTTTTCAGATCTTCCTCGGACACCATCTTGATAATTTCCGGTTTTCCCTGCGCTTTTGCTGCCACATTGATCGCCCGGATAAATGTATTTGCCTTTTCATCCCCCAGCGCTGCTCTGAGCGAGAGCATCGCCCAAAATACATATTTCTGTTCCTGACTGCTCAGCGGAACGGATGCCTGGGAGGGACGGTGTGCTTCATAGAGATCCCCTTTTTCTGCAATTCCCCAGATCGCATAACCGCCCTTATCGATACAATAAAGCTTGTGTCCCAGCAGCGTATCGCCATGGGCTGTCGTCAGTGTTGTCTGCTGACCGCTCGCAGGTGCCGCTTTCGCCGGAAAAACCGGGAATCCTGGCAAAAAAGCCATTCCTCCCAATATAATTGCCAGTACAAACGCCATCCCCCGTTTCACATTCTCTCTGTACCGATACTCCCCCATAAACTTCCTCCTCATTTTTACTGCCCGCGCCCCTTAACACCGGCAGTCCCTCGTTTTCTTTATTTTTCAGTTCCCCAAACTGATTTCAGTAGCGAGATAATCCCCGTTTCATACTCCTGTCTTGGTATTTCCTGTCGTCCCCACTTTTCTTCTATCTGCCCCATCGGTGCCTGTATTTTCTCCCAGGCAGCCTCGGAAATCGTCCCCTCTCCCCGCATACTCAAGGTCAGCGCCAGCACATTGGCAAGACTGTCTGGATCCGCTTCATAGTCCTTTCTTCTCTGCTCCCGCTCCTTATTTTCATAGCGGTAAAACTCCGTCTCAAAGTCAACCGGGTACGTTTTCGCATTTGAAAATAGCGGCAGACTGGAGGTCGGATCCGTCGCATACCACTGTGTGCCGATCCGCACCAGGCACGCATCATGGAGATATTCCGGCGTGTAGGTCACACACTCCAGCCCTACGATCCGGCATAGGAACTGAAATTCTTCCGCGAAATCCCGGCAGACGCCAACGCCTCCTTCCAAAACCGGGAAATCCTTTGCTTCTTCCGGTGAACCGTAATGATTCTGGTTAAAGCCTCCCTCTCCGTTTGCAATCCGGTTATGCACATACAGAAGACGCGTTTTTTCATCCGAATGAAGCCAGTCAAAGCTATTGACAAATTTCTGCAGTTCCTCGAGCGAAGCCCAGCTATAATTTGCTTTCGGTTCCCCTTTCGTATTCCACCCTGGATTTGCTTCCCCCGGATAACGGACTGCCTCTTTCAGGTAATATTCCGGATCGGTGATCTCTGGGTGCTGCTCTGAAAAAATACTTCCATTTCCATAAAAACTCATCTCTCCATTCTGCCACTCCCATATCAGGCTTTCTGTGTCCTTCCATTCACCGCCATGCGTCCCCTGATTGCCCGCATAAGCGCTGAAACCTCCGGCTGCGATCATGGCTGCTGCCAGTACGGCTGTACATCCCGATTTATTGGTTGTTTTCTTATCCTGTTTCATTTTTTATACCCCCATTTTTCATTCTTTTTGTCTCATTCCACTTCATTTTTATGGAAAAAATCCCTCCTTTTTCCTGTTTACCTCTGTTTTCTTCTTTCCTCCTCTCTCAGCTTCTCGTCTGTACTATTCCGTCCAGCACCCAGGCACCATCCGCATTGACTAAATTTCCATCGGGCGTGTGCGTATTTCGATACAAACGTCCCCTCATTCCATCAGATTTTTCCTGAAAATAGTAACAATGAAACACTCCATCGCTTCCCGGCAGCCAGTTCCAGCCAGTCAGCATACGCCCCTGTGTTCCATCTATTTCCTTCCAGAGATAATATGTGTTTCCATCCACATCCGTATACCAGCCGTTCACCATCCTGCCATCTGCATCAAATCGGAACCAGTCAAACGTACTCTGCCCCTTTGCCGGATCGGCATATGGATTGTGGACAGCCGCCCATTCAGAAGCATAGCTTCTACCGCCCGCTTCAAACTGCCAGCTTCCATCTGCATTCTTCCGCCAGTTTCCAGCTACTACATATTCCGGTATGACTGCCGCATCCGCATTCTGCCCGGGGCCTGCCTGTCCTTCTGTCAGATTTCCAATACCCGCTCCTGTCAAATCACTGAACCCCGATGCCGGTCCGGTTGCATTCGCTGCACTGCTTCCTGCCGCTGCCCCCTTTCCAGAAGAAGAGCCTCCACCCAAGCCGCCGCCCGAATGAGAACCTCCGCCCGAATGGGAACCTCCGCTGTATGTCTGATCGACCGCCTCATACTGAATTGTGACTGCCGCCCGGTCCGTGAAGCCACCATCCTCGGTTTTCACGGTCACATATGCCGTATGGCTGCCTGATTTTAAGTATTGACGGTCAAGCTCCTGTATCCAGGAAGCCGTCGTATTGACCGTCACGGTTCCATCCGATGATACATACAGCGAATCATCACTTGCCTGATATGTCACTTTCTGGTTAAACGCCTGCGCCGGAAATACCGACGCTGCCAGCTTTTTCGCACCGGTTCCCGTCCATGCCTCCACCGGACGATAACCCGCCCCCGTCCGTGTGCGTTTGATCTCGTATTGCAGCGTTTTCGGTATAAGTCTGATGCCTTCCACACAAATCTTCGATTCGTCCACTGTCCGGAAATCCACCTGTACTCTGCACGATGCCGTCTGCCGGTTTCCAAGCATATCATCGCCGATCACTGTCACCTTCGTCGTGCGGCTGCCGGAAGCTGTCTGTATTTCATATGGTGTATTCACATGTCTGCCCTGATCTGCCGCGATCAGATCCCGGATCCATTTTGCATCCTTTTTCGCCTGCACACCGGCAGACTTGTCCTCGCCGTCCACCGAAATCAGTGCTGCGTCACCGACAGTCCACGATATATCTTTCCGGTCAAAATAATCGGGTGTAAAAGACGCACTCAAGACCTGCGGTGCCGTAACCCGGATCATTTCATCTGGATGTTTCCGATTTCCGTTTAATGTCCGCACCACCTCAAATTTCAACTGATCCTGATTTAGTGCCGCACCTTCATTGGCTACATAGGTCTGATCCTTGATCTGGAACGTAACCTCAATCCGCGCATTTCCCCGGCACGGCTTCCCATCAAAGCTCGCCGCCGGTTTCGTCTCTGCCGTCAGCACCGCTACGCCGCCGTTCTGATACCCTGCTCCGTATATGTCGCTTCCGATCGCATACTGGTATCCGCGGTCTGCCTGCTCTTTTTCCAGCTTCCGTACTATATCAGTGATAAACGAACTATTTAAATTTACCTGAACCGACGCGCTCTTTTTCGTATAACCATTTTCCTCATCGTCATTTGGAAGTAACGTAATCAAATCTGAATCATCGATACTCCAGCGCACCGATGCATCCGCCACATCATTATTCCGATCCACAATCGCCTGCACCGTCACCGGCTGCACCTGTGTTCCCGCCTGCAGATTTCCATGGATGTACGTCGCAATTAATTTTCCATTTCCATCCATCACGCGTGTGACTTTCGTCGGATGTTTCCGGTTTCCGGTCCGCTCCTGCACCACCTGGAATTTCGTCACGCCCGGCGTCAGCCCGACCGAAACTGCCACCTTTTTATAAACCGCCGACACCTGCGTATTTTCCTCCGGCATCGTAAAACAATACTCGCCGCCGTTTACATAAGTAGTATCTTTCCGGCTCTTCCCACGCGTATACGTCGGAACTCCCTCCATCTGAAAGCGTGCTTTTTCCGCCTGCTTTGCCGAGGTGCTGACCGTCACCGTCTTTCCCGGTGCCACCGCACCGCGGTGTTTTTTATCGAGTGTCCGGTAATACGCGCCATTTCCCCACGCTTCCAGCACTGCCACATCGTAATAATTCGTTCCATTGGAGACGGTATCGACCTGCGGAATCGTAATCAGATAACCACGGACCGGGCGTCCCGCATCATTTGGTGCAAAATGGTCAAGATCATACCCGACCGACTCCGCATCCATCTCCCCGCCCAGCTCTTCATCCACAATCGAGAGAATCCCCTGTTCCAGTTCTTCATAAAAATATCGCTCGTCCACATCCCGCGTGACACCGCCGGATACCAGCGTGAAGAAATTGTCCTTCGCGTGGGAATATCCGATGTGCGCCGCGTATGTATACTGGTTATCATCTGAAATGCCGCTTCCACAGACATTGTTTGCGATTTTCGCTTCCGTATCCGCAAACAGGTACGCGATGTCATCCCCATATTTAAAATAATTAGCTGGTGCGCGGTATCCGATGAAGGTTCCTCTGTGTCCGGCAACCCCGGTTCCCGACTGACCGATCATTCCCTCAAACCGCCCCACTTTCAAGTCTCCGCTGATTCGTTCTCCAACGAGTCCTCCGACATTCTGGCTGCCAGAACCGCCGATCGTGCCATTTACATAGGTATTGTAGAGAGCCGCCCCATTCTGAAGCCCCACAATTCCGCCGACAGTCGCATCCGTTCCCTGAATCCGCGAGGTACTGTTATCCCCGGTGCGGACCTGGCAGTCAATGATACGAGAATCATCCGCCGCTTCCCCGGCGATTCCGCCCGCAAGCGCCTGCGCTCCGGCTGCACGTCCCGTCGTTCGGACGGTTACCTGTGCCATTCCGTTTTCCACCGTGCTGCCTTCCATGTGCCCGATCATTCCACCGACCGCTCCGGTTCCTTCCACATCGCCTTTTACCTGACAATTAAAAATCTTGGAATTCTTCGCATTTCCTGCCAAAATTCCCACCTGACGCACTCCCTTGACCGGCTTTCCTGGTTCCAGAGTCAGATTTCGGATCTCCGCCCCATCCAGCGCACCAAAAAATCCAACATTCGGCGAACTGCCTCCTGCAAACCGGAAATTTGAAATCTTATAACCGTTTCCATCCAGATTTGCCATAAACGGGTGCGTCACCTCCCCTGAAAATTCCGAATCATCCCGGTAATAACCGATCGGATTCCAGTCCATTCCTCCCAGATCGATGTTCGCCGTCAGCTCAAACCATGCGCCCCGGTAATCCCCTACGATCTCTTCTTCCACCTCGCCGTGATCCGGCTGCATGCCAAATGCCGCCAAAAAGCTAAGTCCCATCAGCTGATGTTTCGTGCGTACCTGATACGGTTTTTGTTTCGTTCCAAGTCCATGTGTTCCATCCAGAAAGCTCAAATCCGCCACATCCCAGTTTTCCCAGAGATTTCCGAGGCTGGCGCTGACGATAACGCGCGGCATGATTAATTGTGAATGAGTTGCCTCTATGACTTTGGAAGAACGTAATTCTGAGGGAGTTGCCCTCACATCCGCATTCATAAGCTCACTGGACGATGCAGCCAGTTTCTGCCATTCTTTCTGACTTTTTATGGCATCGTCTGTATCATCCAACTTTTCCTTTCTTTCCGAAACAATCCCCAAATCCCAATCCTCAAACACAAACCCGCTCGCCGCAAACGCCGGCAGCGTCGCCGACAAAAGCATCGTCGTCATCACCGCAAATGGAATCACTTTTTTCATCTTCTTTTTCCCCATACACGTTCCCCTCTTTCCCCAAACATTAGATTGATTTCCCCTTGTCCAATCTTTTCTCCTAATCAAACTGCCAAACAGCTTCACTCCCGCTTTCCAAGCTCAACAAGTATTCTTTTTTACATCTGTGACAGTGCAAATGCCGGACGTACTCCATATGTCTCACTGTCCGTCCTCACCGGACGCAGACAGCCATTTACCAGATCAACGCCATAAATCTGCTGATTATAAATGAATTTCCCGTTTTCATCCTGCAAATAAAAAGGCGTCCGCAGATAATATCCCTGTGAATAGGCACTGACCTGACTTTGTGGGTTATCATCCCCGGAATCAAACCGCCATAGATATTCCCGGTACGCAAGTGCCTCTTCCAATGACAGGCAGAAAAGCTGGTCGTTCATAAGCTGAAAACCAATATCATGACGCGCCAGTTCCCGCCCGGACGTTTGCGAAAATGCACCAGCCGCCGTGCTTCCCATGTACGCGGTCTGGATTCCCGTATGGATCGGTTCCAGACAGAAGCTGCTGTTCTGACTGTTTTTCTGCAGCCATGCGCGCACCTGCGAAGTTTTATAATTATTGTCTTTGCCAAACGAGAAAATCTTCATCTTTTTTCCCGGTGCCGTGTCCACATCCGCCCGGATCACGCGGTCACAGAGAAACAGCGCTGCTTTCCGGTGTTCATTCTGCCAGTCATGGTAATCGTCGTCGATACAGGTAAATGACAAAATCTCTCCGCCCACCTCGCGCAGTTGGACATCGCCCTCCTTCCAGATCACTTTTTCGGGCATTTCACTTTCACTCCAATCCACGCTTCCACAGCGGTCACAGATTTGATCCCCGTTTTCATCCAGGTGCCCCAGCGCCGGAAGGCGCTCTATCTTTTCTTTCTGACATCGTCCGCAGACATACACTGCCCGCCCATTCTTTAAGCAATCATTTTCCTCCCACTCCCATTGGCTCCACTGATGCGTACAAGTACGGTCATCCCATTTTCTCCGCACCCGGATGCGCGTGATGATATATTCCTTTCCATCCACCGAAAAGGAATCCTCTTCCACCTCAGAATAAACCGCGTCGTATTCCACCCCGATTGTTTTTGCCGATGGTGTAAAATCCTGACCAATCAGATAAAATTCATGCCACGCTGCATCCCCGATCGCAGATACCAGATTCCGGATCCTGGCATCATTTTCCGACTGATTTTGAACGGTCAGACCGGAATCGCTGCCCGATACCGCCGCATCCTCGCGCCCAAATATGGCACACTCTGCCTCCCATGCCCTCTGTTTCCATCGTTCCAGGCGTTTCCGAAGCGCTAGCATGGCGGCATCCTCCTCTGCTCCCATTTCTGGGACCTTGCCGCCTCTTTCATATTTGATATAAATTTTTTCAGTTCCTGTTCCATACAGTTCAAATATTTGCGGTGACTGTACCGCTGATTTCCAGATATGCCCGTCGCTCCCTATGATTTGCTCTGGGAAAGATACATTCAGGGAAGTTCCTTCCAAAACTTTGCCCGTTTGCGTATGAAATATAAGATGATTTGCATTCTCAGCATCTATAAATGAGACGCTGTAGCCGACTATGACAGCTGTTTCTGCCTGTTTCACTGCATTTTCAGCTGCCAGCGCCATTCTACCGGATGAAAATATCAATATCAGTGATATTCCCAAAATGGTACCATTCCGGCAGCGACGCCCTTTATGAGCCCCCATGTTTATTTTTAACAACTCAAACCTCCCCCCTCAAACCTTTTTCACATCTCTTTTCTTATCCTCTTTCGCAAGTTATATAAGTTCTAATTTATATCAAATTTCTATTCTCTATTTTCATTCTTCTAATTCAAAACACATCCTCACTCTGAGTTAAACAACGGTTCTTTCCGTCTATAAAAAGCTTTCATTTTGCATTGCATATATCATATAATATATTGCACATTTTTTATAACGATACAGTTATCCGATTCTCCCAAATTTTCCTAAATCATCGAATTCTGTGCGAAACGCACCTCACAAATTACCAGAATAAAAAGATAAATTAGAACGAAACCACCTGCGACCGCAGTTCATTTCGATAAGATATATTGAGTCTAACACATCTATTCTCTAAATGCAAGAACTCTTTTGGAATTTTCACAACGAAAAACGCCCGCCCCAGAAAATAAAATTCATATCCCAAATTTCATTTTCCAGAGCAGGCACTTTCCCACTAACTCATATATAAATTCCTATTTATTTTATCTCAGCCACATTCTCCCAAGGGTATCCCACATCAATGCCGATGCATCGAGAACGACGACATATCATACGCCTTCAGGTTCTCATGTACTTCTCTTGCATCTGCCTCGGCGATGAGTTTGTCTCTCGACTTCTTCGCCTCCAGCTCGGCTTTGTGCTTGCTCGGTCCGCCGACACAGCCGCCGACGCACGCCATACCCTCGATGAAGTCCTCCGGCAGACGTCCCACTTTCAGAAGAAGAAGGGCTTTCTTACACTCAGCCGCACCGTTGCAGCGCGCTACCTTGATATCGGTATTCTCACCAGACTCCTTCAGACATTCTAATACCGCCGCTGTTACGCCGCCGCCGTTGCCGAAGCGTTTTCCAAATACACTGGCTTCCTGCATACTGTTCTCTTCCGGCTCCAGATTTACGTCTTTCGCCCGCATCATCGCACGGATCTCTCCGTAAGTCATCGCATAGTCCGCATTGCCCTGGATATTCAGATCCAGCGTCTCGCTCTTCTTCGCGATACACGGTCCGATAAAGACAGTGACAACCTCCGGATCCTGCGCCTTCAGCATACGGGAGACCGCACACATCGGGGAAACCGTCGTGGACATATTGTCAAGCAGCTGTGGGAAATGCTGTTTGATCATGTTGACAAATGCCGGACAGCAGGAGGTCGTCATCTTCTTGCCCTCTTTGTAAGCTTCCGCCCACTCTTCTGCCTCGGCTGCCGCGGTCATATCGCCGCCCAGACCAACCTCGATCATATCTGCAAATCCAATCTTCTTTAAAGCTGTTTTCCAACTTGCAAACGTGATGTCCGGTCCAAACTGGCCTTCGGTCGCCGGTGCCAGCATCGCTACGACCTTTTTGCCTGCGTTGATCAGGCGGATCACATCGACCATGAAGGTCTTGGAACCGATCGCACCGAACGGGCAGGAATGGATGCAGGCGCCACACTGGATACATTTTTTCTCATCGATCACACATACACCATACTCATCGTAGGTAATCGCATCCACTGGGCAGACCTTCTTACACGGGCGCTCCAGATGGGCAATCGCATTGTATGGGCATGCCTGGGAACACTTTCCGCACTCGCGGCATTTATCCGGGTCGATGTGCGCCTTGGTATTTCCCATGCTGATCGCTCCAAACGGACAGGAGTTCTGGCAGGCTTTACCCATACATTTACGGCAGTTATCGGTGACTGTGTAGGACGCAATCGGGCACTCCTCACAGGCTGCATTGATAACCTGTACGACGTTGTTTGTATTGCGGTCAGACGGACATTTACCTTCTGCCAGACGGATTCTCTGGCGGACAATCTCTCTCTCCTTGTATACACAGCAGCGGTACTGTGCCTGCGGACCAGGGCTGATTTTGTACGGAATATCGTCTCTTCCGTCCTCTAACTGATCATTCCAGGCAAGCTTTGCTACCTCATAAAGTATCTCATGTTTGATGCGCAGAATTGTCGCGTCATTCGTTACCATGTTTTATCCTCCTTATTAATAATACGTTACCGTAACTTTCTTTCCCATACCTTCGACTGCTTCTTTTAGCTGTTTGACCAGGTTCTGGCGGATTCCCAGATCAAACGCCAGCCCTGGATTCTGGTAGGCGCTGTTCGCCGCCGTTCCCACAAACATATGTAATTCCGTGCAGTCTTCTATCAAAATCTTCGCGATCATGGACGCACCATTTTTCTTGTCCAACTCGCTGAAAAACTCAGAACTTAAATCGCATTCGATCAGATAGCGTTTCAGAAGTTCGATCGCTTTCCGCAGCGTCAGAACTCCCTCCGTCACCAGATCGATGCCTTCCATAAAAGCGATCGGCGGAATATCCGGGTCGCTGTAATCCATTGATACCCGCAGCGGTCGTCCCAGCTCCCGCGACAGGATCGTCGCGCTGGTTCCGCCCGATACAATGTGCTTTGCCGACTCATCTTTCATAAAATCCGCCGTGATCGTCTCATCGTCGTTGCGGTCGAGCGGCGGTCCCGTCATCAGGTTGACCGGTTTCCGGTCAATGATCCGAGCTACCACAACCGTCGTATCATCGCCCGGTTTTCCCTCGTAAATCTGGCTGCATTCCGCACAGAGTGCCGCCGCCATACGTGCCGACGAAAGAGAGGTCAGGCATTGTTCCGAAACAAACTCTGCCACCGACTCCCACGGCCAGCCAAATTTATATTTGCCGCTCTTTCCGACTCCCGCGTGCGTCACGCCGTCGCTGACAAGTACCAGCGCATCACCCTTCTGAACCTGGAACCGGCACTCGCTGATCTCCTTGTCCTTGACAAGTCGCTTGTATTTCTGCAGCTCCACCACATGACCACAGCGCAAAAAAATGCATCGCGGGTTATCATATTCAACTAAATATACCTCGCCGTTGTTGAAAATCTGGAGAATCGAGAACGTCGCATACGCCACCTGTCTCGTCTGACAGATCGGAAGCGTCTGCACAATCGTCTCCACACATTCCTCCAGCGTGGCTCCATTTAAAAACATCGTACCCAGAATCTTTGCCGTAAGCGTCGAAAGAATATTCGCCTTGACGCCGCTTCCCATGCCGTCCGCCAGAATGATAACGTCCGAATCTTCCGTTTTCAGGCACTCTACCGTATCGCCGCACAGGATCTCTGAATACTTATTCAGACTTTTAAACGTGACATCTACGGTTACTCCCATTTATCGGACCTCACTTTCGCTCTCATCGTCAATCAGGGAACAAAGCTTCATCAGGGTTGTCTTCGTCTCCGCCGTCGTCTCACCCAGGAGTCCGGCAATATTCTGTGCAACCATCATCTGTTTGTAAATGACATTCTGTGCCAGATCAATGGTCGCCTTTTTCTTGGCATATTCCTGTTTTGCCTGTTTTTCCTCGCGCGTCACATCAATGATCGTGGCAATGACAAAATTGCCGTCATCGATATACGCAATGTTTTGAAGCGTCACAAGATTCCGATCCGGATAGATCACCTTCCGGCTGTGGACGCTTGTGTGCGTCCGGAATACCTCGCGTACATCCTCGGCGTTGATAAAGTCCTCCAGCGGTTTTCCCTTGATCGCCTCCGGTTTGACGCCGAAATACATTTCTGCCGCCACCGAACACTCTCGGATCCGCATATCATCGTCGATGATCATGATCAGGTTCGGGGATGTATCCATCACCAGATGGGACAGCGACTGCGCCCGGTCATGCAGGTACGGAATACACATATCGACCTCCGCCTTTTTCTGGAAAACAGCGATCGCCTTCTCCCGGCAGGTCGGATAACCGCACGCACCGCAGTTTAATTCCTGCTCCGGCGTCATCTTGCCCGTCTTTTTCAAGATCTCCCGGATCTCTTCCTCGGTCGGAATCGGCTCCTTCTGGGAACGATCCGCAAACGTCCGGTGAACCTCCACCTGGCGCGCCGCCTCATGCATCAGGGATAGATCTGCCGGTTCCTTCGGAAGCATCGCTTCCAGATCCAGCTTAACTTTAAAACTCGACACTGAGGTCGCCGTGGATGGTCCATTGACACAGCCTCCATGACAGGCATTCATCTCGATGAAACAGCCAGCCACCTCGCCGGTTTTCATCGCCTCACAGACATCCAGGCAGTCCTTCACGCCGCTGACGTAGAACTTGCGATACTTGTCCGGTTTCTTCTGAGTCGCCGTCACCGCCGTGAGCAGTCCGCCGCTGACCGGATAACGCAGGTTCGCGCCCGGTTCACGATCCTCGAACGGTTCTTCCTCACATGCTTCGATCTCGATCTGTTCCTCTGACAGCCACTGTTTTAAATCCTCAAATGTGAGGACTGCATCCGGCTTCACAACCCTGTTTTTCTCTTTTTCCGCGATACACGGTCCGATCACGACTACCTTCGCCGCCTCGCCAAACTCCGCATACAGCATGCGCGTATGGATCCCCGACGGAATCAGCACCGGTGCCAGATATTTGATGAGTTCCGGATAATGAATCTCAATCAGGTTCACGATACTCGGACAGGCAGTTGTGATGATATTTTTCATCTCGCCCTGCTCTAATAAACGGACATACTCTTCCGTCGCCAGCGCGGCGCCCTCCGCCGCATCACAAACATTCGTAAATCCCAGCTTTTTTAATGCTGACTTGACCTGCCCCCGCTTTTTATACGGCAGAACCCCCATATAGGAAGACGACAGCGATGCAATGACCGGTGCGCCGCTCTCAATCAGCTTTTTGACCTTGGAAAGTTCGCTCGGAACACGTTTTGCCGACTGCGGGCAGTTCAAAAGGCACTGCCCACAGAGAATACAGCGATTTGGCATGATATATGCATGACCATCCCGGATCATGATTGATTTCACTTCGCAGCCCCGCACACATTTATAACAATGCTTACACATCGTCGCCTTAAAATCAATAATCGGCATAGACTCTCCCTCTCTTTTTGCCGTTATATGTAAACGATTACGCGTTCAGGCGTCCCAGAATCTCCTTCTGGAAAAATTCTTCGGTTGTCTCCGGTTTTACGGAATACAGTTCTCCGTCTATCGTCACACAGACACCTTTACGGCAGTTGCCGCTGCAGAAATCTCCATTTAAATCTACCTCACTGTCCAGATGATTCTCTGAAACCAGCTTCTGCAGCTTCTGGATTACCTCACGGGATCCTTTCAGATGACAGGCACTTCCGATACAAATCGATACTCTCATATAATGACCTCCTCACTATCCGTTATAAAACAGACGCAGCCTTTCACCGGAGATTCCCGGTCAAAAAACTGCCTGTTCACATGCATCTTCCAGGGGAATTTACTAAAAATGCATCTTTCCCCATTCTTCTTCATTATCTCATATTGTGATATTATTATCAATCAAATTTCTTGCTGATTTTGTATTTTTTTTAGACCATAAGTGCCTGATTCCAAAACCTTTTCACTTTCTTTTCATCAGCTTATGACTCTCCCGGTGTTTTTTAGGAAAATAATCTTTTTATCGGCCACCTTGCACTGCTTTTCTATAATATTTCCATCTCCTCCATGTACGCCCGCAGCCTCTCCACATTCCCGTCCGCAAAACAGTAACCATCCATGCCGCAGCCCTTCGCGCTGTCGATGTTATCCTGACGGTCATCGATGAAAAAGCATTCTTCCGCTTTGAGATGAAATTTTTCAAACAATCTCTCATAGATCGCCGGATTCGGCTTCGCCAGCTTCTCCTCCGCTGAGACAAGCGTGCCATCAAAATATTCAATGCCCGGAATCTCATACTCGAACACACGCAGGCGCACGGAACAATTCGAGCAGAGGTAGATGCCGCAGCCCTTTTCTTTCAGTTCCTTCACCAGCTCTCCCATCCCCGGCTTTGCCCAGATGTTGTACTCATGCCAGTGTTCCAGACTTTCCTTCGCCAGCCAGCGCAGATGTTCATTTGGCAGGCGTTTCTGCACCCGCTCCAGCGCCTGTGCATCCGTCAGCGTTCCCTCGTCTAAAAGCGACCACTCCTTCGAATCAAACAATTCGCGGCGCATCCACTCCACATCCTCCGGATTATCTGTGTACTCCCAGCACACCTTGACCGGATCATACTCCAGTAAAACCATTCCCATATCAAATACTATATTTCGAATCATACTTCTGCCTTTCTCTCATCCCGCAAATCTGCCGCCATTCCTGCGGCAGATGGAATTTTCAGTCCAAAAAATTCTCACCTGCAAGCAATCATAATCATTTATATTTTAACATAAATTTCTCATTTTTTTATTTCCATTTTCATAAATTAATGGTACAATAATAGAAAATTTTTCAGGAGGTACCGCTTATGAAAATGATTATCGCAATCATTGGCAGTGAGGACGCCGATGATTTAGTATATGAATTAAACCAGCACTCCTTCTTTGTCACCAAGCTTTCCACGATGGGCGGCTTTCTGAAAAAGAAAAGTACAACCCTGATGCTCGGTGTCGAAGATGAACGCGTCGAGGACGCCATCTCCATCATCAAAAAAATGTCCGGTGCCCGCGAGCAGCTTGTATACACGCCGCCGACCATGGCCGGAAACTGCTGCCCGACCGTTAATATGACCGTTCCGATGAACATGAAAGTCGGCGGAGCAACCGTATTTGTAATAAATGTAGAAGAATTTCAGAAATTCTAATTTTTTGATTTATATTACAAATTCGAATTACAAAAGGGGCTTTCGCTTGCGCGTCTGCCCCTTTTTGATTCCTTGTATAGAAAAAGAAAAACTCCCGGAGAAATCATCTCTGGGAGTTCCACGCTGCACTCAGGTTCTGCAGCTAATCATGCAGAAGAAGGGACTTGAACCCTCATGATGTTGCCATCACACGGACCTGAACCGTGCGCGTCTGCCAATTCCGCCACTTCTGCGTAATTTCTAGTGCGGGCAACAGGACTTGAACCTGCACACTCTCGTACCAGAACCTAAATCTGGCGCGTCTGCCAATTCCGCCATGCCCGCTTGCTTGTCTTTCTGACTCACAAGTGAGTTTATTATAACATAGGGTAGTTCAAAATGGAAGAGTTTTTTTTATTTTTTTGAATTTTTTCGAAAGTTCTTTTTTAAAAAATGTGCGGCAAATTCATCGATACTGAAAGTCCGTGTGATCTTTCGTGTGATCCTTGTACCGAAAAGTTTGTACCTATAACGGAATATTTTGTTCCGCTTGAAATCTTAAAAACACAAAAAAGCCTTGAAAACAAAGGAAAAACCAGTGTTTTCAAGGCTTTCTCTATCATGGAGACAACGGGATTCGAACCCGCGACCTTTGCGTTGCGAACGCAACGCTCTCCCAGCTGAGCTATGTCCCCGTCCAAACTGTTATCATTATAGCACAACTGGAATGAATTGCAAGTAGAGAATAAAAAAAACGGAAACCCTTGTAAATCAAAGGCTTCCGTTCTTTTCTAGCAGAGCTGCTGACGGGAATCGGACCCGTGACCTCCGCACTACCAATGCGACGCACTACCGACTGTGCTACAGCAGCATCTTTTTGTTTTCGGCTCATCTCTAAGCCTCGATTAGTTTATCATGATACAATCGTTTTGTCAACGGTTTTTTTGAATTTTTTTTATTTTTTTAAATTTCCCGTTTTTTTCATCGGATGCCTCCGTTTTCATTCGCAGACATCCGATTCTCATTTCCTATCTTTTCATATTTTTATATGATTCCAACGGGGAGGGGAGTAGCGGAATCGGTTGCCCGATACCTTTCACTTACCCTACATCATTCTCTGACGCACAATCTCATATGCCAGCACACCAGCTGCCACCGATGCGTTCAGGGAGTCGATATCTCCCTTCATCGGGATCGATGCGATGAAATCACATTTTTCCCGCACCAGACGGCTGACACCTTCGCCCTCATTGCCAATCACCAGACCGATCGGTCCTTTTAAGTCGAGGCGGTACATGCTCTCTCCGCCCATATCGGCGCAGACAAACCAGAGTCCTCTCTCTTTCAGCTCCTCGATCGTGGCTGAAATATTGGTTACCTTCGCCACCGGCGTATAATTCAGCGCTCCCGCCGAGGTCTTAGCAACCGTCGATGTCAGTCCCACTGCGCGGCGTTTCGGGATGATCACGCCATGTGCGCCTGCCAGATTGGCAGTACGGATGATCGCACCCAGATTGTGCGGATCCTCAATGCCATCCAGAATAAAGAGAAACGGCGGCTCGCCTTTCTCTTCTGCCAGCTTTAGCATATCTTCCACCTCTGCATAGCGGTATGCCGCTGCCTGTGCAATCACGCCCTGATGCTTGCCGGTCTCAGAAAGCTGGTCGAGTCTCTCCTTCGCCACATAGTGGATGATCGTATTCTGCTTTTTTGCCTCTCTCGTGATCGTCTTGACCGGTCCATCCTGGCAGCCATCCAGCACAAACAGCTTATCCACCGTCTTGCCCGAACGGAATGCCTCTAAAACGGCGTTTCTGCCTTCGATCATCGTCTCTTCAAATCTATTTTCCTGCTTATTTTCCTGTTCCATCTATCTTCCTCATCATGATTTATAACGATATTAATTCTCCCATCTGTTCCAGCCCTTTTCCCAGAAGTTCTGCCATCCTGTCAAACTGCTCGGTCAAATAGAGATAGCCCATCAGCGCCTCAAATCCGGTCGCCATCCGGTAATCCTTCATCGTCGCGTGCTTCGGCATCGTAAAAGATTTCGCATTGCGTCCGCGTCGGTATGCCGTCTTCTCCGCATCCGTCAGCTCTTCCTCCAGTAGCAAATAAAAACGTGCCTGTGCGTCCGCCTTGACCAGGTTCGCCGTCTTCTTGTGCATCTTGTTGACCTGCATATTGCCGCGGTTCATGACAAGGGTACGGATCGCCAGCTCATAGACCGCATCTCCGATATACGCCAGCGCCAGCGGGGAATACTCTCCCACCTCAACGTGTTTTAAATGCAGCGCCTCCTTGAACGCATTTAAGCCCGTTTCCATTTGACGCCCTCTCTCGTATCTTCCAGAATAATTCCCATATCGAGAAGCTGTCCACGGATCTCATCCGCCAGTGCGAAATTCTTGTCTTTTCTCGCCTGCTGGCGTTTTGCGATCAAGTCTTCTACTTCGCTGTCCAGAATCTCTTCCTTCTTCTCCGTGATAATACCGAGCACATCGCAGAGTTTGTCCATCGTCTCTTTGACATAAGAAACGTATGCCTTCGTCGATGCTTCCGAAATCGTGGAGTTGCTCAGGCGTACAATCTCAAAAATGGCTGAAATCGCATCTGCGGTGTTGAAATCATCGTCCATCGCCGTCTCGAACTTCTGAACCAACTCCTCGACTGCTGCCTGATTCTGCTTCTCCTCCGCCGTCATCTCGCCCTCTTTCGCTGCTTTCAGGCAGTCTGCCTGATGCTCTGCCGCAGTGCGGATGCGCTCTAAGCTGTTTTTCGAAGCTTCCATCAAATCCGCGCTGAAATTGAGCGGGCTGCGGTACTGGGCGCTCAGCATGAAGAGACGCAGAACCTGCAAATCGTATTTCTCACTGATCTCACGCACGGTAAAGAAGTTTCCAAGAGATTTGGACATCTTGCGGTTATCGATATTTAAGAATGCGTTGTGCATCCAGTAGTTGGCAAAAGTCTTGCCGTTCGCGCACTCGCTCTGCGCGATCTCATTTTCATGGTGCGGGAAGATCAGATCCTCTCCGCCTGCATGGATATCGATGGACTCGCCAAGGTATTTCTTGGACATCTCGGAGCACTCGATATGCCAGCCTGGACGGCCCTGGCACCACGGAGACTCCCAGAACGGCTCTCCTTCTTTTTTCGGTTTCCAGAGAACGAAATCGGTCGGATCTTCCTTGCCTTCCTCGCCGGTTACCTTGATCTCACGGAAGCCGGACTGCAGATCGTCCAGATTTTTATGGGACAGTTTTCCGTACTCTTTAAAGGATTTGGTGCGGAAATAAACCGTGCCGTCAGCTGCCACATACGCATGTCCTTTTTCGATCAGCGTATTGATCATCTCGATCATACCGCCGATCTCCTGAGTCGCCTGCGGATTCTTCGTCGCCGGTTTGACGTTCATCATCTCCATATCTTTTTTGCACTCTGCGATATAGCGCTTGGAGATCGTCTCCGCATCCACGCCCTCCTCGATGGCTTTCCTGATGATCTTGTCATCCACATCAGTAAAGTTAGATACATAGTTTACTTCGTATCCTTTGTACTCAAAATACCGGCGGACCGTATCAAATACGATCATCGGTCTTGCATTTCCAATATGAATAAAATTGTAAACGGTCGGTCCGCACACATACATCTTAACCTTGCCCGGTTCGATCGGCACAAACTCCTCTTTTCTGCGGGACAATGTGTTGAAAATTTTCATAACCTCATTACTCCTCTTCTATTTTAAATCTGCTTCCGGTGCTGCCTGACAGCCGCCACAGCCGCCGCATCCACCGCAAGCCGCTGCCTGCGTCATCATTTCACTATCATAACAGTAATTCTCCACTTCCGTCAACAGGGTAATCGCCTGTGAGGAAATGCCCTCGCCGCTGCCTGTAAAACCAAGGCCTTCCTCGGTCGTCGCCTTGACACTCACACGGCTGACCGGAAGCCCCAGCGCATCTGCAATATTTTCTGCCATCTGTGGGCGGTATGCCGCCAGCTTCGGGCGCTGCGCAATGATCGTGGCATCGATATTTTCAATCACATAGCCGCGTTCCTGCAGAAGTTTCCCTACCTTTTTCAGAAGCTCGATGCTCGACGCACCCTCATATTCCGGATCCGTGTCCGGAAAATGCTGTCCGATGTCGCCCAGTGCCGCCGCCCCTAAGAGCGCATCCATCACCGCATGCACCAGCACATCCGCATCCGAATGTCCTAACAGCCCCTTCTCATACGGGATCGTCACGCCGCCTAAAATCAGTTCCCGATCCGGAACAAGTTTATGCACATCATATCCCTGTCCTATTCTCATCGTATTCCAGTTCCTTTCTTGGTCATTTTGTAACTGTCCGGACTGCCCGCAGTTACTTTATTTAATAAATTATTTTATACTTTTGAAAAATATACACTTATCCAACAATTTTTAATTTACGCTCAATACAGCGGACTTCCAGATTGCTCTGGTACTGACAGCTCTCGCCGTCCACGTGAACTGCCATCGGGCGTTCCGTGTAGATCTGGACCTCCCGGCAGCTGAAGCACCGAAGCCCCCGGTTGTGGGAGCGCCGGAACAACGCCCGGAGCAGGGTTCCAAGCACCTGCCGCTTCGAGGCATGGCTGACAATGCAGACCTCCAGGTTGCCGTCGCTGCTGTCCGCCTTCGGCGCAAACCAGAATCCGCCGCCCTCGCAGGGTTGAATCTGTGCACTGATAAAATAAATATAATTAAATTCCACCCGGCGCGTTCCATCGAGCAAAATATACCCCCGGATCGGTTTCGCCTTCAAATACTGTATAAATCCCAGTATCCGGTACGACAATCGCCGCAGATGAATCCGGTTGCAGATATTTTTGATCGCCGAACGCTGCATATGCTGGCATACTTCCGCATCCAGCCCGATCCCCGCGCTGACGATAAAACGCCGATGTCGGAGCACATCATCGCCGTATGCAATCACACCATAATCGATCTGCCGGATCCGCCGCGCCTTAAAAATCCGGCGCAGTCCGCGCATCGGTCTTCTCGAAAGCCGGAGCCCGCGCGCCAGATCACTGCCTGTCCCCACCGGAATATAGCCCAGCGTCACCATGTCGCAGGAAACGATTCCGTCCACGACCTCATTCATCGTCCCGTCACCGCCCACGACCACAATCACCCGTGCCTCCTTGCAGTGGGACGTCAGCTTCCTTGCATACTCTGTCGCCTGCCCCGCATATTCTGTCAAATATGCCTGATACTCAACCCCGTCCCGCACAAGCCGCTGCTCTATTTTCTTCCATATCTTATAGCCGCGGCCACTCTGTGAAGCGGGATTAATAATGAAATAATACATTACTCCATCCTCATATTTTGCCATAACGTCCCCTGCTTTCCGAAAATACAGAAACTCCCCTGCCGGGGCGTTATATTTTATCTTTTACCCTGCCAGAATACCTGTCACAGGATACAGCGCCATTACAATTTTGCATGAGATAAGTATACCATACTTCCTTTTAAATGATAAGAAAATTTCTATAAATTATTTTCTCAAAAGTGTTGACAATCTTGAAAATTTATATTATACTTGCAAAGCAGTCGTGATTTGTGCGAGTGTCAGCGGGATCTTAGCTCAGCTGGGAGAGCATCTGCCTTACAAGCAGAGGGTCACAGGTTCGAGCCCTGTAGGTCCCACTTTTCTAAATTTAATATGGCGAGATAGCTCAGTTGGCTAGAGCACGCGGTTCATACCCGCGGTGTCGAGGGTTCGAATCCCCCTCTCGCTATTTTATCTGGGATCTTAGCTCAGCTGGGAGAGCATCTGCCTTACAAGCAGAGGGTCACAGGTTCGAGCCCTGTAGGTCCCACTTTTTAAAATTTAATATGGCGAGATAGCTCAGTTGGCTAGAGCACGCGGTTCATACCCGCGGTGTCGAGGGTTCGAATCCCCCTCTCGCTATTGATGAAGCAGCTTGCAGTTGAGCAAGCTGTTTTTATTTTACTTAAAGTCCCTGTCCATCCATAAAATTTTTGTTTAACAAATTTCACATTCCATAACCTTTTTCTTAATATTTATAACAATCCCTATTTAGCCTTGAAGTTGGCGGGTGAGTGTGCTATAATCAGACGAACTTGGAGAGATGTTAAAATAATGTTAATTTATTTATGATAAAAAGAAAATCGAGGTTGATTGATATGAAACATTTTCTGAAGGAACTCCTGAAGAAATACGGGCATATATGGATTCTGGGATACGGATTTATCTATCTTCCGTGGTTTATGCATCTGGAAAAAACCGTGACCTCCAATTACCATATCATGCACTCATCGCTGGATGATATGATTCCGTTTAATGAATACTTCGTCATCCCATATTTACTGTGGTTCGCCTATGTGACCGCTGCGATTGCATACCTGTTCTTCAAGAACAAGGAAGAATATTACCGGTTATGTGCATTTTTATTTACCGGTATGACGCTGTCACTCTTAATCTGCACCCTGTTCCCGAATGGAACTGACCTGCGGACCGCCGTAAACCCGGACAAGAACCTCTGTTCCCGTCTGGTCTATATGCTCCACCAGGCTGACACGAACACGAATGTATTTCCAAGCATCCACGTGTACAATTCCATCGGAACCCACATCGCGGTCATGAAGAGTGAGTCTCTGAAAAAGCACAAAGTAATCCGGATTCTTTCCGGTATCCTGATGGTCGCTATCTGCATGGCAACTGTCTCGCTGAAACAGCACTCGGTTCTGGACGTCGCAGGCGCGATTCTTTTAAGCGCAGCTATCTATCCGTTAGTATATGCGGGAAGCACGCAGGAAGAGACAGAGAACGAACCGGAATATATTCGCTAAAGGATTTCTCAAGACAAGTAAACATAAGCTGGCGCCAAAGTATGACAGGTGCCAGCTTTTTATCTGCGATAAATCCCCCCTGCCGCAGCCATTACGAAAACTAGGTCTCTAACATTCATCACGTGGTAATCCCTTATCGAATCATATCTAATGATTGACATAGAATCAGAAAATCCGACCATCTGGAAACACTCGACTTTCCAGACGATCGGATCTTTTAATTTCACTTTTATGATAGATTTGATTTCGTTTTCTAATCCATATTATTTCAATTTTTATAATGAATTTCTAGTTAAACCCATAAAACTTCTGCGAAATCTTATAGCAGGCGATCGACACCTTCCGTCCGCCTTTTCCCGGCAGGTTTACGCCCTGTCCGAGGAAGCCCCAGCGCAGGCGCATATACAGCGTGAAATTCTGCTGTTTCAGATACTGCCACAGTTCTTTTTTCTTCTTCAGATTCTCCTCTGTCTCCGAGCGAATCGCCAGAATTGAAGTAACTGTCATCATGATCTCCAGATAGCGGACCATGTAGTGGCGCAGCTTTGGATTCTTGATCTTGGTCACATCGTAATATCCCAGCATCAGCTTCGTGACGAGTATCTGCTGATCAATACGGCTGATCATGACTTTTTCATTGACCGACTGATCGTCGCGTCCGATGAAATAGCGGTAGAAATTCACATCCAGGTAGTACATGGATTTTACGTGTGGAAGCGGCTGATATACAAAAATATTATCCACGTAGAACGTATGCTTTGGCAGTTCCAAGCCGCAGTTCCGAAGCATTTCCACACGGTAAATGACCGAATGCATCAGGATATACTGTCCCAGACGGAAGCCTCTTGCACCGTTCCAGTCGATGAGCTGGCGTTTTGGGAGCGCCATGTTGTAGTTCATAACTTTTTTGTGCTTCGCGCCCTGTTTTTCATAGACAAAATTCGTGATCAGCATATCCAGCGTCACATTATCATGGACGAATTTGCGCAGCGTGTCCAGGACCTCCATGTACGCTTCTTCGTTGACCCAGTCGTCGCTGTCCACGACCTTATAATAGACGCCCGTCGCATTGCGCAGTCCCGCATTGACGGCCTCGCCGTGACCACCGTTTTCCTGATGAATCGCCCGGCAAATCCCCGGATAGTTTCTCTCATACTCATCGGCAATCTCCGCCGTATTATCTTTTGTGGAACCGTCATCCACGATCAGGATCTCCACCTCATCGCCGCCCGGCAGCAGGGATTCGATGCAGTTACGCATATATGCCGCCGAATTGTAGCACGGAATCGCTACCGACAACAGTTTCATTGGTTTATTTTCTCTCAAAACTCCAGTTCCTCCATCTCTTTTTTGACCCGATCCTCACAGGAGCGCATGGCGAGAATCGTCTGTTCCATCAGTTTGTCTAATTCCCAGCCAAGCTGATCAGCCCCGCGGCGGATCACATCTCTGGAACATCCAGCCGCAAATTTCTTGTCCTTAAATTTCTTCTTAAGACTTGAAAGCTCCATGTCCTTGGTGCTCTTGGACGGGCGCATCTTCGCCGCCGCCCAGATAAGCCCTGTCAGCTCATCGGCTGCAAACAACACCTTTTCCATCTCATGTTCCGGAGCCACATCCACCCGTATGCCGTAGCCGTGGCTGACAACCGCATGGACTAAATCTTCCTCTGCGCCTCCGTCGCGCAGAAGCTCCGGTGCCCGCTCGCAGTGTTCTTCCGGATAAAGTTCAAAATCAATGTCATGCAGCAGTCCTGCCATGCCCCAGAATGCTTTTTCGTCCCCGTATCCCAGCTGCTCGGCATACCACTCCATGACGCCTTCCACGGTCAATCCATGTAAAATATGAAATGGTTCTTTATTATACTTGCGAAGGAGCGCAAGCCCCTGTTCTCTGCTCAGTGATGTCTGTTTCATCCTCCGTGCCTCTCTTTCTCTTTCCACGTTTCCGTGTCCAGATCCTTGTTTGAGTCCTGATTGGAAATATTTTTCTGTGCAAAAAATACATTCTTTTCAAGATTCTCAGTAATTCACACTATCTATAGTTATAACAAAATTAACCAGCAAAATAAAGCAGATTTTTGTAAACGTATTGTGAACAAGTCGTTGCTGTTCACGCATACGTGCCCAGTAATAACAACTCAAACTCCCCACGTCTTCCACATTGACTGAAATTCTCTTTCAAAATAAGTTACGCATCGTCTTAAACACCACCCATAATCAATCTTCTCCACTGTTTCTGCCGCATAGATCGGATAAGCAGCCACCTGCTCGTCATTAATATAATAGGATGCCTGCCCGACCTCCTGTCCTTCATGAACCGGTGCTTCCAGCTCGGTCGGGTACTCATAACGGATGTCTGGCTTCTCGTCCGCGCGCAGAAGCATCAGAAACGTCTGTTTTTCCGATGGCAGATTCAGTGTGAGCGCCGTCGTTCCTTTCACGCCCCGCCTCACCTCCACCTCCGGAAATGTTTTCTCCCGGTCAAATATATCATACCAGTTATATGTATCAAATGCATACTGATCGAGTTTCCGCATATCCGCCCATTTGTACGTCTTGTGCGGCGGCCACCCGCAGCCGAGAAGCGCCACCGTAAATGCTTTTCCTTCTTTTTTTAACGCCGCTACATAACAGTACCCGGCTTTCCCGGTAAATCCTGTCTTGCCCGACAGCACCTCCGCGCACTGGCTTAAAAGCGCGTTGTGGTTTGCCAGGTAAAATGAACGGTTTCCCGACTCATCCTGAATCGTCCGTGATGCCGTACGGGTAATTTCCAGAAATGTTTCGTGGCACGGCGACTGGAACGCGCAGTAGCGCATGATCCGCGCCATATCCGCCGCCGAAGCGCTGTGTTCGTTTCCATCCGCATCCGCAACGTCCAGACCGTTCGGTGTCACGAAACAAACATTCTTACATCCTATCTCCCGCGCTTTCCGGTTCATTTTCTCCGCAAATTCTTCCACGCTTCCCCCGATGTGCTCCGCCACCGCCACGGCGCTGTCGTTGTGGGATTCCAGCATCAGGGAATAGAGTAGATCCGATAGGCGGTACCGCTCCCCCGCCCGCATATTGAGCTGGACATCCGGCATGGAGGCCGCTTTCTCTGATACCCCGACCCAGTCATCGGGATTTCCCTGTTCCAGTGCGAGAATGCAGGTCAGAATCTTCGTCGTGCTTGCCATCGGATAAGCGGTATCCGCATCTTTCTCCGCCAGAATACGCCCACTGTCCGCATCCATGAGAACCCAGGCGCGGGCGTGAAGGGTCTGTTGTAGAGAAGTCTCTTTCTCTCCCAGAATCTCTTTATTTTCTATGTTTTCACGAACAAAAACCGCCCCGCCGGCCGGAACCAACTGAATCATCGCCAGTATACTTCCTGCCAGCAGAACGGCTATCCATTTTCTGATTCTATCTCCCATCCGGCTGCTCCGGAATCCCTTTTCAGGAGATTATATGAGAATAAACCTGTTTTCTATGACTTTTTCTTTTTATTTTTCCAGTGGCTCATTCAGCTTCTCCGTCCCCGGCAGCGCAAACCGTCCGCCCGCGATGATCTTTACACTCGTTCCATCTGGATGAATCGCCTCGATCGTATCCAGCTCGGAGTACGGGATTGTAATGTCTGTATGGCAGCCAAAATATGCCTCCTGCGGGTTTTCTTTGCGTTTTGCTGAAATCTCATTCTCACGCGCCACCATCTCGCGTCCATCCGGGTTGAAGACCGGGCAGTCCTCCATCCAGCTGTAGCAGGTATCGCCTACCGCAAAGTGCGGTCCCATCTTCTCGGCAATCAGAATCGGGAATTTGTCGAGAATGCCGTAGCGCAGCGCTACCTCATACGCAGTTGTGTTGGTGCCAATCGCAAACTCGCCCATCGGCAGCGTCTCATGGTTTTTGAGGATCATCTGTTTCACTAACGCCTTATTTTCCTCTTCCGTCTCAAAGTTTTTGCAGGTATAGGAGACAGCGATACCATTTTCAAACCGGATTTCCAGATCTTTGAACTGAAATTCCCCGATATAGACGCTGCCGACATGCAGAAGCCCGTTTGTCCCAGCAAGCTGCGGGGAGGTAAAAACTTCTCCAACCGGAATATTTACATCCGCCACGCAGTTTTCGAAATTCGACTGTTTCGTCGGCTCAGCAAGCGTGTGAAGCTGTACGGTCAGATCGGTACGGTTGCCGCCGCGTCCGCTGATGTGGACTTGCGATGCCTGATCCAGTTCGTTGATCATGATCTGCTGGATGTCGCGGTACAGCTCATAGTCCAGCGTATTGATGCGGATCGTCTCCTTAAAAACCGCCTCAAACTCCGCTCCGATCTCCGGAAGCGGGAATGCAATGATTGTGAAGCTCGTCTCCGTTCCCGGAATATACGCGTCCACAATCTGCATCGCCTCATTGCTGTAGGATAACAGCAGTTTCTCCTGTTTTTCACTTAAAGAAAAGGCTGCTGCTGCATTGACCGGCTCAAATCCGGCCTCGCCGAAGGTTTCCACAACTGCCGGACCGGCATATACCGACGCCAGATCCTTGTATGTCTCATATGCCACCTTCAAAATAGACAGTTTCCGCTCACGAAAGGCCTTGTCCAGGTAAACCGCATTGTCGTAGCGGTGATCATACTCGTACTGGCGGTTCGCCGGTGTGCCATAGTAACCGTTCGTGCGCGCCGCCATCCGGTTCACCGTGCCGATGGAGGCGCGGGCAATGATCGGCTCCAGACCGAGTTCGCGGAAATTTTCCACTGCCATCCGGATCATGCGCTCAAATCCGATGTGATAACGGATCTGCACCGTTTTCTTGCCCTCATAGCTGCGTCCGGTCGCCGCAAATCCCTTGCGGTAGCCTTCTGTGTAGGTATCTGCCATCCGGCGTACCGTCTCCTCCGGCAGCTCATTCATAAAACGCGCCGTCGCAAGCTCTGTCTCCGAGATATATTCGCCAAACCGGTACAGATAACGCAGATCGCTCAAATCACTGTCCATGATGATCGATTTTCCGAAATCCAGCGACGGATCCAGCGTCTCACGCACCCGCCACGGAAGCATCCGGTCACAGTAATCGCTGACAAAATAATAAAGCGGCTCGCGAAGCTCCGCCACCTCCGGAGTACCGCCCTCAAACAGGTTGTAAACCTCAATAAACAGTTCCTCCAACACCGTCACATCCACCAGACGGCTCTCATAGGCGTAAACGATCGCGCTGCGGATCTCCGTATAGAGAAATGACAGCCACGGACCATAGTCCTCTCCCAGCTCTTTTGCCGCATAGTCCGGGTTCGCAAAGCTCTTTCCATACGCCCCAGGAAGTATATCCGCATAAAGCGTCCGGTTAAATTCTGCCGCCTCTTTCTGGCTCATCGCCGCCAGCGTCCCATCCATCTGTTTCTGGAAGGTTTCTTCTATCAGCTCGATAAACTGGACGGTGCGCTCAAAAAATGCCCGGTATGGCTCACCAACCGTCGCTTCTTCTTTCATATGGCCGATGCGCTCCATCGCGAGCTCATGGCGCTCCGCAACCGCCTCATTTTCTTCTTTCAAAAGTTCCCAATATTTCATGTTCAGATATTTCCCTCCTTCTGCCATCGCCAAATTTCCCTTTCAAACCACGCCCGCCGCAAAGGCTCTTACCGGCGTTCCATTGGTCCGGCATTCCAGGCAAGCCACGCATAAAACCCATTCATTCTTAGCCCCGGATGCCAATCAAAATCGTCACAATCCACCAGATGACCAGAAGCCCCGACAAAATCGTACCAATTTTCGCGAATATATAATTTTTTTCTTCTTCTTTAAAAGATTTCCATCCGTACATCAGCGACGCCACGGAAAATAATATGCTCGAAAAGCACATCGACAGCGCGCCGACCGGCGTATTGCCCTGGCTGCGGACACTGAATGCCATCCCTGCCACGCACAGCAGCAGACCGACTCCCGCCAG
>NZ_QUJT01000002.1:0-341870 GCF_003480955.1 Clostridium sp. AM27-28 | reverse complement strand
CCCTGCCACGCACAGCAGCAGCCCGCCCCCCGCCAGTCCCAGACAGAGATAGCCGTGTTCTGCCATCGGCTTGCGGATATAAGAAATCCGGTTATCTGTTTGACGTCCCATGCAGACACCTCCCAATTGCACGTGTAATCCACTGGCAGAGGTAGCCAGCAATTCCACCTAACGTATTTAAAAACATATCATCCACATCAAAACTTCCCACCTTGAATACGAGCTGAATCGTCTCGATGCTCAAAGTCAGAAGGAAGCTCAGAATCAACATCAGGTACCATTTTCCAAATCTCGGACTGATGATCGGCAGGAAAAATCCAAACGGCATGAAGCACACCACGTTGCCAGCCGTATTTAACAGGAACGCTTCCGTTCCCACTATATCACGATAAATATAAAACCGTTTGATTTCCTTAAATAAAACGAGATTATAGGCATACTCCACATGCGGCGCGCGCCCGAATCCGTCCGAAAAAAACATAAAATATATAAGAAGCACCAGGTATGCGACAAAGAATATCCAGCACACCTTCTGATGCGTTTTTGTCCGTTTCCACATAATTCCCCACATAAACTGCCAGAAATGAGAAAAACCGTACACCGTCCCCGGTCATACGGTTTTTCTCTTTCGACTGGGCATATCTGCCCTGTTTCAAATCCAATTTTTAGAATGTAATATCTGATTTGCGTTTCAGTAAAAACGCACCGCTGACGATCGCCATCACACCGGCTGCCAGCCCTACCGTGATGATCACGCTTCCAATCACGATATTAATCACACCGGTTCCCTGCATCGTTTTGTAGATCTTTTCCATATCGATCCGCTCCTTCTTACACTCCGTCGCATGGCATTTCCCATTTCAAGCATGCCGCTCCGTGAACCAAATCTCTATTTTGCACCGTACTGCTCATAGTATGCGTCGATCGCTGCTTTCAGTGTATCATCGATCACGACCTTGCCCTGGCACTCCTTGTTGTACAGGCACTCTACGACATCTGACATCGATACGATCGCTGCGGTCGGGAAGCCGTACAGTTCCTTGATCTCATCCAGCGCACACTTTTCTCCCTTGCCGCGCTCCATACGGTTTAAAGATACCATCAGGCCTTTGATCTCCACATCTGCCTGGGATTTGAGGATCGGGAAGGTCTCCTCGATGGATTTACCGGAAGTGGTTACATCCTCGATGATAACGACGCGGTCGCCGTCCTTTAACTTGCTTCCCAGAAGGATGCCGGTATCGCCGTGATCCTTGACCTCTTTCCGGTTGGAGCAGTAACGTACTTCTTTGCCGTACAGCTCACTGATCGCCATCGAGGTGGCAACTGCCAGCGGGATTCCCTTGTAAGCCGGTCCAAACAGGACATCGAAATCCAGACCATAGTTGTCATGAATCGCCTTTGCGTAATACTCGCCCAGACGGCGCAGCTGCGTACCGGTTACATATGCACCCGCGTTCATGAAGAACGGAGATTTACGTCCGCTCTTTAAGGTAAATTCGCCAAACTTGAGCACTTCGCTCTCTACCATGAAATTGATAAATTCCTGCTTATACTGTTCCATCATACTCTCCTATCTTACCGAACCGCACCAATCAGTTCATGTATATCTTCAATGCCATATTTTTCCATGTAGGCGTCGATGCCCTTCACGATCTCCTCCGTCGCATACGGATTATGGAAATTCGCCGTACCGACTGCCACCGCGCTTGCGCCTGCCAGAATAAATTCGATCGCATCGTCCGCATTCATGATACCGCCCATGCCGATGATCGGAAGCTTGACCGCCTGCGCCACCTGGTAAACCATGCGGACTGCCACTGGTTTCACTGCCGGACCGGACAGACCGCCGGTACGGTTGGCTACCGCAAAGGTTCTCCGGTTAATATCGATCTTCATGCCAGTCAGTGTGTTGATCAGGGACAGCACATCCGCACCGCCTGCCTCGGCTGCCTTAGCCATCTCCGTGATGTCGGTAACATTCGGGCTGAGCTTCATGATAATCGGCTGTTTCGCATGGCGTTTTACCTCGCGGGTGATCGCCTCCACTGCTTTCGGATCCTGTCCAAATGCGATGCCGCCCTCCTTGACGTTCGGGCAGGAAATGTTGATCTCCAGCATATCGACCGGTTGGCTCGCCAGTTTTTCCACTACATCGACGTAATCTTCCGTCGTTTTTCCACATACATTGACGATAATCTTCGTATCATACTGACGTAAAAACGGGATATCCCTCGATGCAAATAAATCATACCCCGGATTCTGTAAGCCGATCGCGTTGATCATGCCGCCGTACACCTCCGCAATACGCGGGGTCGGATTGCCTGGCCACGGCACATTTGCCACACCCTTGGTCACAACCGCGCCGAGCTTGTTCAGATCGACCATCTCGCCGTACTCTGCCCCTGAACCAAAGGTTCCGGATGCCGTCATGACCGGGTTTTTAAGCTCTACACCCGCAAGATTGACTGCCATCTGTCTCATAATTCTACCTCCTCGGCTAAAAATACGGGACCATCCTTGCAGATCCGCTTGTTGTGTACATTGCTGTGGTGGTCTACATCCTTCGACTGGCAGACACATGCCAGACAGGCGCCGATTCCACATGCCATCTTCTCCTCCAGGGAAATATAGCACTTGATTCCCTTTTCTGCCGCATACTCCTTGATGGCGCGCAGCATCGGGGTCGGTCCGCAGGCGTAGATCACATCCGCCGTCAGGTTCTGCTCCCGGATCGCGTCCAGGACATTGCCCTTCGTGCCGACGCTTCCGTCCTCGGTCGCCACAAAGACTTCTCCATATGCCTCAAATTCATCCCGGAGGAAGAGATTTTCATCCCGGTATCCTAAAATGATCTGTTTTTCGCAGTTTAACTGTTTCGCCATCTCAAGCATCGGCGGAACACCGATACCGCCGCCGATCAGAAATACATTTTCGCCCTCCTGCGGGAAACCATTTCCCAGAGGTCCCATGATGTCGATCGAGTCTCCGGAAACATATTTGGAAAATTCATCTGTTCCTTTACCGGCAATCCGGTATACGATCCGCAGGCGTCCTTCATCCGGATCTGCCTCGCAGATACTGATCGGGCGCGGAAGAAGTCTGGAACCGTCCTGGCTGTAGACCGAGATAAACTGTCCCGGTCTTGCCTCGTCCGCTATGTCCGTCACGATCCACATACTGAAAATGCCAGGTGCCAGTTCTTCCTGACTATATACAACTGCTGTCTCTTTCTTCTGTGCCATGAGCTCCTCCTTACAGTACGCGTCCAATGTCCGCAATCATATCGATGACAGCCTGTCTCGATGCGTCCGCAAAATGCTCCGGACCGAATTTGGCGTATGCGTCTTTCTTGTATGCTGCGATGATACCGCGGGAAGAATTGACGATCGCGCCCAGTCCATCCTCGTTGAAGCAGTATTTTAAGTCTTCTGCCGTACCGCCCTGTGCGCCATAACCCGGAACCAGAAAGTAAGTCTTCGGCATCAGCTTACGCAGAATCTTGCTCATCTCCGGGTAAGTTGCGCCCACAACTGCACCTACATTACTGTAGTCGCCATCCATGGAAGCCTCCCCCCACTCAACGACCTTCTCCGCTACCAGCTCATAAAGCGGGCGGCCGTCCACCAGACGATCCTGGAACTCGCCGCTGGATGGGTTAGAAGTCTTTACCAGTACAAAGATACCGCGGTCGGATGCGTTGCACTCGTCCACAAATGGTTTCACGCCGTCGGTTCCCAGATACGGATTGACCGTGACATACTCGGTATTGAACGCAAAACAGGTCGTATTTCCAACCTTCACGCTGCCGAGATGACCGGTTGCGTAGGCAGCCGATGTGGAACCGATGTCGCCGCGCTTGATGTCTCCGATGACAACTAAGCCCTTCTGCTGGCAGTATTTGACAGTCCGGTCATACGCTTTCAGGCCTTCGATGCCAAACTGCTCATACATCGCAATCTGCGGTTTGACCGCCGGAATCAGATCAGCCGTCGCATCCACGATCGCACAGTTAAACTGCCAGATCGCCTCTGCCGCTCCTTCCAGGGTCTCTCCGAACTCCGCAAATGCTTTTTCCTTCACGTGCTCCGGAATATATCCAAGCATCGGATCCAGTCCTACACAGATCGGTGCCTTTGTCTTCTGAATCTTCTCAATCAATTTACTAACCATCACGTTCTCCTCCAGAGTATCTCTCATAAATAATCAACTTATTTTATCATAAGTGGAGGGCGCTTTCAAGGGCACAGAGCAAGGAAAAAAGGGTTTTTGCTTATGCCCTTTTGATTGCCCCGAAAGAAGCGCGCCAGCTGTCACGGCATCGGACGGCTGGCGCGCTTCTTTCTTGAGTGTATCGTTTCTTTGAATAATTGGTTTTAAAATTGCAAAATTAGTTTTTCTTGCTCAAATATAAACTATTTCAACATTTAATACAATGAATCAATGCATCTAATGCAGCGTCAACGTCGCCACATAATCTCCATTTTTGTAACTTTTAGCCGCAAAATGTTCCTCCGTCTCCGTCTGAAGTTCCATCCAGAGTTCTTCGGCGGCGAGCATAATGTGGGAGAGCATAATGCCGATGCTGAATTCGCGCATCGCATGGAAGCTCTTGCCCGGAAAGCGGGTTTTTAGGGCGAACACATAGATTCGGTCGGAATAGACGATGAAGCGCCACGGCTGGGTGTTCATCGCGGACGGTGCGAGACGCGCCGCACGGAGAATCGTCTTCATCTGCTCTCCGGCTTCTTCCTTGAAAATACAGAGTTCATTGAGCGGGAGGCGCTTTGCCAGCGGGCTTTCACGGTAGAGCTTGCCCTCCGGGTAGCCGAATGCGACCATCATCAGGCAGCGTTTGCCGCCGCGCACCTTCTGCGCCGGCTGCACGCTGCCCAAATAGCAGGTTCCAAGCCCTTTTGCCGTCATATAGAGCACCATCTGCTCCATCAGATAACCGGCATTGCGCTCGCAGCCTTCCTCCTGGTCCGAATAGATCGCCAGATAGTAGGGAGCATCCACCTTCCAGAGTCCGTGGACATCGGCTTTTTTCTTTGTATTGTCGAATATCACTGCCTCAACCCGGATCCGGTCATTTAACCGGGAGGTCTTATCAAAATAGGACAGGATCTGCCCACGCAGCTTCTCCGTGACCTCCCGATCGGTGTATTTTCGAACTGAATGGCGACATCCTATCGCCTCATACAAATTCATCATACCTGCTCCCCTCCTATCTTTTTGCTGCCGTTATCATGCGTATGACCCGCAGTATCTTTTTCTCTGCCTCTCTATGTGCATTCCAATTTCTATACAAATTCTGACCGTTTCAGCACCACCTTTAAATCAGTCCCGACATCAGTGGTACTACCACTACGGTCAAAAGACCAGCGACCGCAATTGACAAGCTGCTCATCGCACCCTCGATCTCGCCTAATTCCAGCGCCTTTGCCGTTCCAATCGCATGGGCTGCTGTTCCAAGTGCCAGACCCTTCGCGATTGGCTCTTCAATTTTAAATATCTGAAACAGCCAGTCGGCTATAATATTTCCCAAAATTCCTGTAATTATAATGCTGATAACCGTCAGCGTCACGATACCTCCCGCTTCCTCGCTGACGCCCATGCCAATCGCCGTCGTAATGGACTTCGGAAGCAATGTCACATAGTGCGTATGCTCCAGTTGAAAGAAACGGCACATCACATAGATACTGCCGACACTTCCCGCTACCCCTGCCACAATTGCAGAAGCAACCGCAATCAGGTGCTGGCGCAAAAGCTCCAGCTGCTTATACAGCGGAATCGCCAGACAGACCGTTGCCGGTGTCAAGAAATAGCCCAGATACACCGCACCGCGGTTATACTCCTTATATTCTATATGAAAAACAGATAAAAATGCAATCACAACTATAATTGCAACCAGCAGCGGATTTAAAATCGCCCAGCCGGTCTTCTTTTTCAGCCAGACGCCCAACATATACGCGCCAACGCTGACCAGCATTCCAAAATAAAGAGAAGAATGAATCAGTCCATTCATGCTTTCGCACCTCCTTTATTCTTTCTGCGGATGATGCTCTGCGCCACGCACCCGGTCGCAACCATAACAAATACCGTCGAAATCACGGTAATCACTGTCAGCGGCACCAGGATGGACTCCGCCTCCTGCACGCTGTCAAGCAGACCTACACCTGCCGGTATAAACATAATCGGCATCGTATCCAGGAAGAAATCTCCCACTTCCGCCACATCTTCTGTATGTAATGCACCTGTGCAAAGCAGAAGCAGAAGAATGAACAATCCGTATACGCCGGACGGAACCGGAAACGGAAGCAGATAGTTCAAAAACTCTCCCAGCATTGTGATGCCAAAAATAATTGTCACTTCTTTCAAGTACTTCATGATGTCTTTACCTTTCGTATTTAATGCCTCTATTCTATCACTCCCAAATTTATAGGACAATATGAAAATTAGCATAAATTCTGTCAATTTCCTTGAATTTTTTGCGTCTTTTTTATACGATACAGGTAAGCTTTTCCGATTCGTAAAATCCAGACATTTTCGATCCAAAAAACGTGAAGTTTTTATCCGCAAATACGTTTATCTTTATGAAAGACTTATCTTCTCAGCTGCTTTTGTAGCTGGTACACTTTGTATTGCAAGAAAGAAAGGATTAGAAGTTATGAATTTAATTCAGACAAACTCTCTCTCTGCCAGACAGGCAGAACAGATCCTGGCACTGTTGAATGAATGCCAGAAGACGCAGCCGATCCACATTTCTTTTCCATTTGAAGACGGAAATTGTTTCCTGCTTCTTCTGGATGAATCAGAGACACTTGCAGCCATCATGGGAATGATCCTTCCACCGGATGGCTCTTCGGACGAGGAACCCGTCGAATGCATCGCCTTCACCCGCCCTTCTCTGCGCCGACGCGGATATTTTGCCGCACTCTTAGAAAAAGCCTGCGACATCTCCGGTGAGCACGATATTCTATTTCCGGTTGACCCAGAATCCGCTGATACGGCTGCCACGATGAAAGCCATTCACGCTGACCGCGTCGATCAGGAATATCAGATGAAATGGGACTTTGACCCGGCGGCCGAACGCTTTGACTCTCCCATGATTGAAAAACGCCCGCTTACCTTTACCTGCACTTCTGCACCGGAAGGTGACGTCAACGAAAGTGTTGATCCCGACAGTTGCTGGGACTGCTTCCACAGCGCCGATGATCCAGATCCGGCCGTTACAATTCTGACCTATGAATTTTTAGAGACTCCGCCGGATCCGATGTGCTCTCCGGCTGCCGTGTGCATGGCGCGTATGCAGCCCGTCCCGGACGTTCCCGGCACATTTCATGCCTGTTTCTACGGCTTCCGGGTCCATGACCTCTGCCGCGGACTGGGAATCGGTGAAGCTGCTTTCTGTCTGGTCTTAAACGATCTGATCACGCGCGGCTGCACCCGAATTGTTCTTCACGTCAGCAGTGACAATTATCCGGCACTCTCGATCTATAAAAAAGCAGGGTTCCGAATTACCGAAACCCTGTCCTATTTTATGTATTAAAGATATGGCAGGCGCTTCAGCCGCCAAAAGCACCCCGATACATGAGCTATTCGTTTACATCACGACTATTCTTCCTGCGTCGGATGTTTTTCCTCAATCTTCTGACGGATGCTTAACATCTTGCAATCTGTCTCCGCGATGACATCCGCGCACTTTTTCAGCTCCGCACCGATCTCTGCGGCTTCCTGGGCATCCAGCTGCTTTTTATACTTGAGCTGGTGATCCAGACTCGCCCAGAAATCCATGGCGATCGTGCGGATCTGGACTTCCACACGGATATTTTTCTTACTGCTTGAAAAGAATACCGGTACTTCCACGATCATGTGGTAGCTGCGGTAGCCGTTTTCCTTCGGCGCCTTGATATAATCCTTGATCGCAATGATGGTCACATCATCCTGGCGTTCCAGCATCCGGCTGATCTCGTAAATATCGTCCACAAACGAACATATCACACGGACACCCGCTATATCATCCAGGTTGGACTCCATCGATTCGATCGAAAGCGGAAGTCCGCGCCGCTGCAGTTTTTCTACAATACTCTTCGGCTTCTTCACTCTCGCCTTGATCATCTCGATCGGGTTTCTTGCATTCCGCATGGAAAGCTCATCGTTGAGCACTTCCAGCTTCGTCTTAAACTCTCGAATCGCGCAGCTGTACTGCATCATCGCTTCCTGAAACTGCCTTGCCGTCTCCCGGAATGTCTCAGGAATCTCAAACACCTGAGGCGTATTGACCGCGAAATGGCTCAGCTCGCTGTTGGGATTCTGAGCAATATTCATTTGTATTCTTCCACCTCTTCTATATATCTATATTCTTTTATGCCTTCTCCACTGCGTCAGCCGCCGCATCCAGCCATGGGGATTCCACATACTCAACCAGCCCCTCGTCCACCTTGGACGCAATCGACGGATCGATCGGAATCTTCGCAAGCACCGGAATCTCATACTCGTCTGCCGTCTCCTCGATATGGCTTTCACCGAACACAGAAATCTTCTTTCCGCAGTCCGGACATTCCAGATAACTCATGTTTTCAACCAGTCCCAGAATCGGAATATCCATCTTCTTCGCCATGTTGACCGCTTTTGCCACGATCATCGAAACCAGCTCCTGCGGGGAAGTCACAATGATAATGCCTGCCAGCGGCAGGGACTGAAATACAGTCAGCGGCACATCGCCGGTTCCCGGAGGCATATCGACAAACATATAATCAATGTCCTTCCAGAGTGCCTCGCTCCAGAACTGCTTAATCACGCCGCCCACAACCGGTCCACGCCAAATTACCGGATCCGTCTCATGCTCCAGAATCAGGTTCGAAGAAAGAATCTCTATCCCCGTCGAGGTCGTGCGCGGCAACATCAGCTGATCCGCTGTCACACCTACCATGCCGTGAATGCCAAATGCCTTCGGGATCGACGGTCCTGTAATATCTGCATCAAGAATGCCAACGCGGTTGTTTCTCGCACGCATCTTACATGCCATCAGGGATGTCACCAGGGATTTTCCGACGCCGCCCTTGCCGCTGACTACACCAATTACTTTTTTAACTGAACTCTGTGGATTTAACGGCACCCGGAAACTCTCCATCGTCCGGCTGGCACACGTTTCGCCGCAGCTTGAACAATTATGACTGCAATTCTCACTCATACATACTTCTCCTTTTTATCAGGTTGGATTCTGATCGTTCGCTGGTTTTCGTTTTTGCATCCTCTTCAGACGTTTTCCAAGACCAAAAACCTGTAACGCCCAAATCCTCCCCTGTCGTAATCTCCGTACATTTTACCATATTTTCTGCAAAAATGATAGGGGGCAAACACAACTGGCAGCGTTACAAAAGAATGTGCCGTTACTGGGCACGTATGCGTGAACAGTAACGTTTTCTATGAGACAAAAACAGACAGCCCGTTTGCTGCACTGCATTCAGACTGTCTGTCTTTTTTATATCCTATTCATTTTTCTCTACAGATACGCCTGTACCATCGGGCGCAGCCGTCTTGCCATGATCGCCGCCAGAATGCAGAGAATATAATCCGCCGGCATCTCCGGCAGGCAGTAAACCAGCACAATCGCTTTCCAGCCGATCGGCTGCAGGGTTACGAGATGGGTAATCAGATAGAAATAAACCATTCCCATTCCATAATATACCACATATCCAGCCGTCGCCGCCGTCATCAGCGCTCCCATTTTCCAGGAATTCAAACATTCACAGACCTTTCCCATGACCCACGCCGCAAGGAGAAATCCCAGCAGAAAACCAAAGGTCGGGCGCAGCAGATACGCCGGACCGCCGCCGCGTGCAAAGATCGGGACGCCCGCAAGTCCAATCAGCAAATAGACACCCACACTGGTAAATGCCCGTCTGGAGCCCAGCAGAAATGCTGCCAGCATCACGAAAAACCACTGCAAGGTGAAGTTCATGGTATCTGCGCCGGTCGGAATGACAACCTTGATAAATGCCCCCACGGCGACCAGCGCCGCAAACAGACCGCAAAGCGCCACATCCTTCGAATGTTCCCGGCTCCGCGAAACTGCTTTTTCTCTCATCTGTTTTCCTCCATCATGCATGATGCATTTTTTCATAAACGGTTCCTTTCATGGCATGCAGCCACCGTGCCCGCAGACTTTCGCTGTCCATGTATGTTTCCTTTTGCTCAAAACGAATCCTCCGGCATCACTCCGCCTGGAATTTACGGATCATCCGCACAAGCCCAAGACTCTCCATCCGTTTTGCAATCAGATAAAAGAGTGCTGCATCCACCGGCCACTTGATGAGATTCTTAAGCACACGCATCGGCAGAAGCACCATCATTGCTTTTCCAGACATCATGCTAAGCCAGAGTGTGTTCAAAAATATGTTGCAGATCAGCGCCACCACCAGATCCGCCCAGAGCGCCCGGCGGAAAGTAAGCGGTTTCCGATACAGAATTGTGCCATATAGCACGCCGCCCAGCATCGCATTCAGCGTAAATCCCGGAAAAAATGCCCCCGTCGGCTTTACGACATATTTGACCAGGTCCAAGACTCCGCCATAGACCGCTCCAGCCACCGGACCGAAGAGGTAGTAGACAAACTGGTTGACCACACCGCCGAATCCGATTTTCAAATACGGACCAGCCTCAATCGTGAAGTATCCCAGAACAACGGAGACAGCCATCAGCATGGCGGCAGTCGTGAGTGTTTTCACGTGTTTCAGTTCCTGAAAAGATGCCTGATAACATACTGCAAATTTTTTCATAAAAAAATACCTCCTTTTCTGCAGATCTCTCGAACCACATCAGGAGATATATTGTATCAACGATGCAGCGGGATGCGGAATACTGACCGCGAAACCCCGGAGGGTCTCTTCGTCCGGCTGACAACTCCCTGTTCAACCAGCACTTAACGCCTGTATTCCTACTCTGCGTTTCTTTTTTTATCTTTTACATCATACCACAATTTTCCCGCTTTTCAAGCACTTTATAAGCGCATCTGTCATTTCCGCACCAGAGCGCCTCTGGCAGTCCATGTTCGAACCAGTCAGCATTTACTCTTCTTTTTGGCTCTGTTCGCTGTATTCCCTAAACGCACGATCCATCTCGATATAGTTGCGTTTCAGGGAAACCGGCTTTCCGTCGCGGGTCAGGAAACAATGGCGGCTCTCGCCCACGCAGCGGATTGCGCCCGTTTCCTTGTCAAAAACCGTGTATTCCAGCGTCATGCGGATGCCGTTGTATTCCTTCATCTGAACCAGCACCTGCACCGTCTCGCCAAACCGCGCCATGCTCTTATAATCGCAGTGAACCGACAGCACCGGGCTTATGATCCCCTGTTTTTCCATGATGTCATATCCCATTCCCATCTGCTCCATCATGTCGATCCGCGCTTCCTCAAACCAGTGTAGGTAATTTGCATGGTGAATGATTCCCATCTGGTCGGTTTCATAATACTGCGCTTTGTGTTCGTAAATTTTCAGTTCCATAAAAACCCCTCTTTTCCATCTAAAAAGGGATACCTGCACAACTGCAATTTCTGCCGTTCTGCAATATCCCCCTCTGGTTCTGATATGTGTGTCACCGTCCGCACACTGTGCAGGCAATGGCTGATACCTTACTGTTCCAGTTCTTCTCCGAGTCCGCTCTCGATCGCCTCGGTAATCGTCTTCAGCGCTTCTTCCTCATCCGGTCCGTCGCAGGCAACCGTGATCTCGGTGCCGCACTTGATACCCGCTGCCATCACGTTCAGCACGCTCTTTGCCACAATATGTTTCTCCCCGCACTCAATCAGAGTCCGGCTCTTAAATTTCATCGCGGTCTGCGAAAGCACGCCAGCCGGCCGCAGGTGAAGTCCCGATGGATTAACCACTTTCACTTTCTTCGATACCATAGCTGTCCCTCCCTCGTCAATTCTTAGTTTTTAATTACTCTAATTTTAGTCTAAGTAGGGCAGACTGTCAAGCGTTAGACCAGCACCTGCTGCGCGTAATTAACAGACGCCATCGCATCGCGGCAATACGCATCCGCTCCGATCATATCCGCGTATTCCTGAGTCAGAACCGCGCCGCCGACCATGACTTTCGCCCACGGTGCTTCCTTGCGGAGCTGCTTGATCGTCTCCTCCATGCTCGGCACGGTGGTCGTCATCAGGGCGGACAGACCGACCAGTCTTACATGGTTCTTGATCGTCTCTTCCACGATCGCCTCCGGGGCTACGTCCTTACCTAAATCCAGCACATCATAGCTGTAATTCTCCAATAATACTTTTACGATATTTTTTCCAATGTCATGAATATCGCCCTTGACGGTCGCCAGCACGATCTTGTCCTTCTTCTCTCCTGCTTCCCCGGAGGACTCCATCTGGTTTTTGATGACCTCAAACGCCGATTTTGCCGCCTCCGCACTCATCAGAAGCTGCGGCAGAAAGACGGTGCCTGCCTCAAACCCCTTTCCGACCTTATCGAGTGCCGGGATCATGCAGGAATTGATGACGGTCAGGGAATCCATGGTCTTTAAGAGTTCCCCGGCTGCCGATGCCGCCTGCTCTTTTAAACCTCTCTCCACACTGACCGTAAGCTGATGCTCCGGACCGGATGCCTGGCTGCCAGTGTCCGCACTGCCGGAAGCTCCAGCTGCACCTGCCGCCGGGGCACCCGAACCTGCGCTGCCTGCTGCACCTGCGCCGGAAGCTCCGCCCGCACCTGCCTTTGGAATCGCCAGCCGCGCTGCCTGCTCAATATAATCGCCGCAGTGTTCATCCAGTGCTGCCAGGGCCCGGTAGCTATAATAAGAACGCATCATTGCCGCCGAATTTGGATTGATGATCGCCGCGGTCAGACCGCTCTGCATCGCCATCGTAAAGAAATTGGAGTTGACAATCTCACGCTGCGGTAATCCGAAGGAAATATTTGAAACGCCGAGAATCGTATTGCAGCCAAGTTCCTGGCGGACACGGCGCACCGTCTCCAGTGTCACCAGCGCACCGGTCGGCTCGGAGCTGATCGTCATACAGAGCGCATCGATCACGATGTCTTTTTTCTGGATGCCATACTTTTCCGCCTCCGCACAGATTTTCCGCGCGATCGCCATACGTCCGTCCGCCGTCGCCGGAATGCCTTCCTCGTCGATCGTCAGCGCAACCACCGTGCCGCCGTAATGTTTTACCAGCGGAAATACAGCGTCCATGACCTCCTGTTTGCCATTGACAGAGTTAATCAGTGCCTTTCCATTATAAATACGCAGCGCCTGTTCCATCGCCTCTGTGTCAGTCGTATCAATCTGCAGCGGAAGCTCGGTCACCGCCTGCAATTCCTGTACGACCTCGCGCATCATCGCCACTTCATCGATCTCCGGTAGTCCCACGTTGACGTCAAGCACCGCAGCGCCATTCTCCTGCTGGGTGATCGCCTCGCGCAGGATATATTCCAGGTTGTGATCGCGCAGCGCCTGTTTGAATTTTGATTTTCCGGTCGGATTGATGCGCTCGCCAATAATGACCGGATCGGTTCCCATCTCAACTACCGACGCGTAGGAAGTGATGAGAGTGTCATTTTTCGGCTCGATCGGCTTTCTCGTTCTGCCCTTACACATCTCTGCCAGCAGACGGATGTGCTCCGGGGTCGTACCACAGCAGCCCCCGACTGCCGAAACGCCCATCTCCAGCATTCCTTTCATTTCCTCGACAAATTCTGGCGGATCAATATCATATACGGTCTTTCCTCCCTCGCTTCGCGGAAGTCCCGCATTTGGATTGACAACCACCGGGATCGACGCATACCGAAGCAGTTCTTCCACAATCGGCTTCATCTGAACCGGACCTAATCCACAATTGATTCCGAGCGCATCCACGCCCAGACCTTCCAAAAGTGCCACAACGGACTTCGGTGTTCCGCCGGTTAAAAGTTTGCCTTTTCCATCGAAAATTGTGGTTGCAAAGATTGGAAGATCGGAATTTTCCTTTGCCGCCAGAACCGCTGCCTTGAGTTCATACGTGTCGCTCATCGTCTCGATCAGAATCAGATCCGCGCCGCCGCGCACGCCTGCCTTTACCACCTCGGTATAGATGGAGACCGCCTCCTCAAAGTCCAGATCGCCCATTGGCTTTAAAAGGCGTCCGGTCGGTCCCAGATCCAGCGCTACATAACCACGGCCGCAGTGTTCTACCGCTGTCCGGGCATTTTTCATCGCCGCATCCACGATCTCATCCAGATTAAACTCGGCTGTCTCATTGTATTTCAGGCGGTTCGCGCCGAATGTATTCGATAAAATAATATTTGCGCCCGCGTTCAGATAATCCTCATGGATCTTTACCAGAACCTCCGGATGCTTGATATTCCAGGTTTCCGGCAGTTCGCCCGGTTTCAGCCCGGCTCCCTGCAAAAGACTTCCCATTCCTCCGTCAAATATCAGTATTTTATCGTTCCAATCTTCCCGTATACCCATGTCAGCTTCCTCTCTGTTTTTTGTTTCTTACTTATTTATCTCTCCGGTACAGGCAGTTTTTGTTTGAACAGACCTCACAGCCCTCTTTCACACAGCCCGCCGCTATCTTCGATACTCCGATGACCGCCGTCACCGACTTGGACGGCATCATCAAAAAACTTTCCGTCAATGTAATCCCCACCGTCTTTTCCGCTTCCAGTACCCGGCAGAAATCCGGCTGGCACGAAAGCGGCAGATCTCCATAACCTGGCGAAAAGCGGGGACGCAGATAGAATCCTTCTTCTGCTGCCTCCGCTTTTAATTTGTCATTGATTTCATTGCAGTAACTCTCAATCCGTGCCGCCGCGCACGCCTGCAGGACAACCGCCCGGCTCATCGAAAGACGGCTGTATCGGCGCAGAAGCAGATCCACACCAGCACCCAGCGTCGCCGCAAAAAGGATAACCTCCTGGCAGTCCTTTAAATTGCGGCTGAGCGCCCGGCTTTTTACTTTAAAACACGTAAAATCAAGTTCTGAATCTGGCAGCAGCGTCAGCGGATATCGTCTGTAAAAGCTCCGGCAGTTGACGGACCGCTCTAATTCTTCCAGACAGTCCTCCACCAGATCTTTCGTCTGCAGATCCGGCTCCTGCTGCCCTTTAATTCCTAAATACCGATATATTTCTCTTCGATTGACTTCCGCCATTACAGAATCTCCGACAGGTTGTTCTTAATCTGCGCCGCTACATCCGGTTTATTCATCGAATATACATGGATTCCATTTACATGGTTCGCAATCAGATCGATGATCTGCTCAGTTGCATAGGCGATACCTGCCTGCTTCATCGCTGCCGGGTTATCACCAAAACGATCTACGATCGCCTTGAAGCGTGCCGGAAGGTAGGTGCCGGACATGCTGCAGATGCGCTTGATCTGACTTATGTTTGTCACCGGCATGATGCCTGCGACAACCGGAACCGTGATTCCTTTTTCTCGGATACGGTACAGGTAATTATAAAGGATATTATTGTCAAAGAACATCTGGGTCGTCACAAAATCACAGCCCGCTTCCACTTTTTCTTTCAGATGCCCGATATCCACCGTCTTGTTGACCGATTCCACATGTCCCTCCGGATAACAGGCTGCGCCGATGCACAGATCCGGGCAGGTCTCACGGATCTCGCGGATCAGCTGGGATGCATACTGATAATCTTTTTCTACCTTGCCGTCTTTCGGAATATCGCCGCGAAGTGCCAGGACATTCTCAATTCCGTGTGCCTGAATCTCGCGCAGGACACTGTGCACCTTCTCACGGGTCGAGGAGACGCAGGTCAGATGTGACAGCGCCGGCACCTGGCAGGTGCTCTGGATATCCGATGCGATCTGGACCGTATACTGGCTTGTGCCGCCGCCTGCTCCGTAGGTCACGCTCATAAATGACGGATTTAACTTTGCAATCTCAAGCGCCGCTTTCTCAACGGAAGCGAAGTTGCTCTCCTCCTTCGGCGGGAACACTTCAAACGAAAGCGTCGGCTGTCCTTTGGCTAAAATATCCTTAATCTTCATCGTATTTATCTCCTGTTCTCATCATTTCGTCCGGTTCTGCCCCGGACCTCTATTGCCTATGTATTCTATATGATTTTTGCTCAGTATACCATATTTCCCCAATGAACGCCAGACTTCCGGCAGCTATCTTCTGGATTGATTTTCTATATCTTGCCATAGGTAAAATCTATAGGAACCAAATAAAATACATAAACATACGATACAGATAATTAATTCCAGACAAAGCAAACAAAATCAGCAAAATCACCAGCACAAGGCTCATTTTCCCCTTCTTTTTCTGATTTTTTCCTTGCTGCACCGCGCTTCGTCTCTGCGTTGTCTGATACGACATACTGTTCTGGTTCTGTGTCCGGACGGATGCCTGTCTGCCTGCGCCTGCTGCTTTCTGCGTCTGGGAATATACCTTCGCCCGGTCCGCAAGCGTGCGGATGGCATCTGTTCCTGCCCTTGCACTCGTTTCCCACGAGGCAGATCCCGCATTGTGATACTCACAGTCCGTCTCATGCGCCGGGTGACGCTCATTCAGATAATAAGTTGCATTGACATAGTTAGGATTCCGGATCCACTGTTTACAAAAAGAACAATAATGACCATACTTGATCGGATGGTCGCAAATCGGACAAATTCGTCTCTGCATGAAATACCTCCCCTCGAATCGAACATACTTTTTCGAAAACACCTCGTCAATTATTTTTTATTGTATCATAACTTTTTTACTTTTTTCTATATTTTCTCTTGTATTTTCTCCATTTCGTGTTAAAATACAAACGTCCATTACACCTGTCAAGACAGGTGTAAGCCATTTATTTGACCGGAATGGCTGAAACGATTCATTCCGTTCACAATTATTTTACTCTGGGAGGTTCTATCAATATGGAACGTGTGAAAGCTTTTCTGAAACGGAAGCAGGTTGTCATCTCCGTTCAGACGTATCTCATCGATGCGCTGGGCGCGATGGCATTTGGTCTGTTTGCTTCTCTTCTGATCGGTACCATTTTCGGCACGCTGGGGGAAAAAACAGGCGTTGTAATTTTTACTACGATCGCAGGCTACGCCAAGAGCGCGACCGGTGCGGCGCTCGGCGTCTCGATTGCCTACGCCTTAAAGGCACCGACGCTCGTCCTTTTCTCCGCCGCTACCGTCGGCATCGCGGGCAATGAACTCGGCGGTCCGGTCGGCGCGCTCGTTGCCACCATCATCGCAGCCGAGCTTGGAAAAATCGTCTCCAAAGAGACACCAGTTGATATTCTCGTCACCCCAGGCGTCACCATCATCTCCGGTATCCTGGCCGCACAGTTTGTCGGTCCGGGCGTCTCTGCATTCATGACCGCTTTCGGAAATCTGGTGAAGACAGCGACCGTTATGCAGCCGCTTTTCATGGGTATTCTGGTTTCTGCCCTGATCGGCATCGCCCTGACGCTTCCGATCAGCAGTGCGGCAATCTGCATCATGTTAAGCCTCGACGGTCTGGCAGGCGGTGCCGCCACCGCAGGCTGCTGCGCGCAGATGGTCGGATTTGCCGTTTTAAGCTTCTGTGAAAATAAATGGGGTGGTCTTCTGGCACAGGGACTCGGAACCTCGATGCTCCAGATGGGAAATATCGTCCGGAACCCGAAAATCTGGATTCCACCGACACTCGCCTCGATGGTCACCGGTCCGCTCTCCACGATGGTCTTTCATCTGGAAAATATTCCAGCCGGTTCCGGTATGGGAACCTGCGGTCTCGTCGGACCGATCGGCATCTACACCGCCATGCAGGGAAGTGGAAATTCGATGATGTGGCCGGGCATCCTGCTCATCTGCTTCGTGCTTCCGGCTGTTTTGACCCTGTTCTTCGGCGCACTTTGCCGGAAAGCTGGATGGATCAAGGAAGGCGATTTGAAGCTGGATCTATAATTATAGCTCCATAAAACAGGCATTGAAATGCTCTTCATCCACCACTGTGTGGATAGCAAGCATTCCAATGCCTGTTTTTTGATCCAGTTATCTTTTCCCTATTCCTTATCGTTCTTCTTTCCCCAGCAGCTCCCGCATACTTGCGAGCAGCTTCGCCTCTTTGTCTTCCTTATATTCTCCGAGCAGGACCTCTTCAAACTCCTTCTCCACCTTCATCCGGCGGAAATACGAGCTCATTTCATCCGCCATGCCGGAGAGCCGGTTTAACAGGCGGGAGAAATCGCACAGCATCACGTCGTCCTTGTGGTACGGATAAACAATGTCGTGGTCAACCTCACTCCATCCCTCCTCGAACAGCGTTCTCGCCTGAATCTCGACGTAGTAACCGCGGTATTTGATGATGTAGTGAAGGGAACGGTAGATACCGCCTGACTTGATTTCGATCACATTTTCATCGTAGATCCGGCTGTCCCCGTTTCGGCGGTATACCTTCGGACGCTCTGCAATGTAGCAGTGTGTCTCATCGTTGTCAAAATCGCGCTCACGGTCTTTTACATACTGCTCCGGGGCATTTTCAAACGCCGATGTGATGTATTCATGGAAATGACGCCAATCCTCACGGTACAGGAAGAATACACGGATACCGATAAGGTCCGTCACATATTTCCAGTAATTATCAACTCCCAGCTGGGCAAATTTCTCCGGCTGCTCTTTTTTCTTGCGGATGATCTTCTCCAGAAGATGCCCCGGTGCCTTGGTACGGTAACGGTAGGAATGGATCCCCGCTTTTTCAATATCATACAGATACTTATCTACAAAATCCTTGCCAATCTCCCGCAGCTTTCCCTCGATCGTCGCATAATGATCCGCGATCGCAGTCAATTCCTCCCAGGAAACGCCCGCCGCGTCAAAGTCTTCCTGTTCGATCCGATATTTTCTTAAAAATAAATCTCTCTCCATTATCTCCTCTTTATCGGAAGCCCACTGAGCGCAGGAACCGGGCAAATGCCTCCCTGCCTTCCGGCGTACACTTATATACGCCCGCGTCTTCCAGTACCTGCTCAAAGACAAGACCTACCTCTTTTTGCAGGATTTCGTTTATATTTTCACTTGTTATATGCTCATACTTCGGCAGGAACTCATCCACCCAGTCCGCATGCTTTTCAAGCTCCGGATTGGAACGGATATCGCCTCCGGAAAGGATCGCCTCCGCCAGATCGGCAAGCTCCTGTTTCAATCTGGACGGGAGCACCGCCAGACCCATGACCTCGATCAGACCGATATTTTCTTTCTTGATGTGATGCAGCTTCGCGTGCGGATGGTAAACACCAAGCGGATACTCATCCGTCGTGATGTTATTGCGGAGCACCAGATCCAGCTCATAGAAATCGCCATTCTTTCTGGCAATCGGCGTGATCGTGTTGTGCGGTTCTCCGTCCGTCTCGGCATAAATAAAGGCATCCTCATCCGTATAGCTGCGCCATGCACACAGCACTTTTTCGCCAAGATCAATCAGGCGGTCCGGATTCTTGGAACGGGTCCGCAGAACTGACATCGGCCATTTAACGATTCCGGCTTCCACATCCTCGAAGCCTTCCATCTCAAATTTCTGTTCAATCGGCGCTTTTGCCATCGCAAACGTGTAATGTCCGCCCTGGAAATGGTCGTGACTTAAAATCGAACCGCCGACGATCGGCAGATCCGCATTGGACCCCAGGAAATAGTGCGGGAACAATTTCACAAAATCAAACAATTTGACAAACGTTGCCCGTTCGATCTTCATCGGTGTGTGCACACCGTTGAACACGATACAGTGCTCATTGTAATACACATACGGCGAATACTGGAAACCCCACTGGCTGTCATTGACCGTGATCGGGATAATGCGGTGGTTATTGCGCGCCGGATGGTTGACACGTCCGGCATAGCCTTCATTTTCCTTGCATAAGAGGCATTTCGGATAACCGCTCTGCTTTGCCAGTTTGGCTGCCGCGATTGCCTTCGGATCTTTCTCCGGCTTGGATAAATTAACCGTGATGTCCAGCTCCCCGTATTTTGTATCCGTTTTCCATTTCATATCCTTGGAAACACGGTAACGGCGGATGTAATTGGAATCCTGGCTCAATTTGTAATAATAATTGGTTGCCGCCTCCGGCGATTCCTCATACAATTTCCAGAAATGTCCAATCACCTCGCTCGGGCGCGGCATCAGGCAGTTCATCAGCTTCGTGTCGAACAGATCGCGGTACACCACGCCGTCCTCCTTCAAAACGCCCGTCTCATGTGCATAATCAAGCAGGGCATCCAACGTCTCTTCCAGTGAAATCTCCCTGCATGCGCCCTGTGGTTCTTCATATTCATCCAGTCCCAGAACCTTGAGAATCTGGTTCGTCGCGTAAATGCGATCCGACTCCTGAAGAAGCCCCGTATTGACTCCGTACTGTACTAAATTTCTGATTGCTTCATATACTGCCATACCCTATCCTCCTGACTGAAAAACAACCTTGCTGTTTCATTCTTATCCTTTTATCATTATAACTTTATCGTTACTGTTCACGCATACGTGCCCAGTAACGGAATTTGCCGTGGCTTCGCATTTAAATACGGCAAATTCCTGCTGCCACCACGTTTTCTTACGGCACTTTCGGTTCCAAAAGTGCCTACCTGTGAACAGTAACACTTTATCTGCCCATCTACCATTGCGCCACCTTATCTCATGGCATTTTCGGTTCCAAAAATGCCCGCATATGAACAGTCACTGTACATCCTCTTACTCTTGTGGCTTCCATTTACATAAATTTTGTCAAATCCAGACATTTTAAGCGGTTTACCAGGATTCCTCCGAGAAGCCCAATCAGCGCCCCCGCTGCCGTTCCGGCTGCCAGAAGCACCGGAAGATAGTAGAACAGACTCGCATTTTCCACCACCAGCGCCGCCACGATAAGCTGCCCGATGTTGTGTCCCGCACCACCCAGGATGCTGACACCGGTCACGCCGAACCAGTCCAACCGGCGGAACACCACCATCAGAAGAAGGCTGACCGCAGCACCTGCCAGACTATACAGCATCATCGACAGGTTTCCAAACGTAAATCCTACCAGCACGATACGCACCAATGCAATCGCCGCTGCCGCACCGGCTCCCAGCAGATACAGGCTCACGATCGACGCCAGATTCGCCAATCCCAGCTTGACCCCCGGAACGCCCAGGTTGAGCGGTATCAGGGTCTCGACATAGCTCAGCAGAAATGCCAGCGCTGTCATCATTCCATATAAAGCGATTTTTCCGGCTCTGGATGTGCCTGCTCGTCCTTTTTTCTGCATTTCTTCCTCCTCTGTATACCTCTATGAATATATTAGTAAAAATTTTTAGTTTTGTAAAGCGCGTAACTGTTCACAGATAGGAATTTTCTGAACTAAAAATTCCGTACGATACAGTTCTGGCGTTACTGTTCACGCATACGTGCCCAGTAACGTTCTGGCTGCCGATGCGTTTAGTTTCTGGGCCGTAATCTTGACTTTCCTATCAACCTTTGTTAGAGTAGTTGCAGACATTTTTGCAAACATAGTTTCAAACCGAATTTTCGATATTTTTAAGAATGGAGCTCTTTATGAAAAAAAAGGATTTATCCGCGCTTCTGACACTTCTTGCCGTCGTATTTTTTGGCTGCGGCGCGGCGCTTCTTTTCAGCAAATCCCGCCGGGAGCCGATCAGCCGTTCCGCGTTTCTGCTGAATACATTTGTCAACATCACACTCTATGATTCGCAGGATGAAGCGATCCTTGACCACTGTGTGGACATGTGCCAGGAGTACGAAAACCGTTTCAGCAAGACGATCGAGGGCAGCGAGCTTTACAAGTTAAACCACCGCAGCGCCGACGAGACGACTTTTACCGTCTCCGACGATATGGCGGCGATGATTTCTGAAGGACTGCATTACAGTGAGGTTTCCCATGGTGCCTACGACCTGACGATCGAACCGCTCAGTTCTCTCTGGAATTTTACCAGCGACGAGCACGTGATCCCAGCGGAGGATGACATAACAGCGGCGGCAGAACGCGTCAACTGGAAAAATGTGAAACTTGACGGAAATACTTTAACCTTCCTCTCCCCGGACACGACGATTGACCTCGGCTCCATCGCCAAGGGCTACATTGCCGACCGCATGAAAGACTATCTGACCGAATCCGGCGTCGAAGGCGCCATCATCAACCTGGGCGGCAACGTACTCTGTGTCGGTGAGCGCACAAACCACCAGCCGTTCCGCATCGGGCTGCAGAAACCGTTTGCCGACTATGCAACGGTTTTTGCCGATCTGAATATTGATGACATGTCCGTTGTCTCCTCCGGCGTCTATGAGCGCCATTTTGAGAAAAACGGTGTCAATTACCATCACCTGTTAAACCCGAAAACAGGCTATCCGTACCAGAACGGACTGGTTTCCGTGACGATCGTCTCCCCGCGTTCGGTGGATGGCGATGTACTCAGCACGACCTGTTTCTCGATGGGACTGGATAAGGGCCTGGAACTCATCAATTCAATGGATGGCATTTATGCTTATTTTATCACGGATGATTATAAACTGATTTACTCGGATGGAGCGGAGGCATTTATTGATGAAATCAAAGAAAAATAGAAATGATTTTGTTTTGATTCTGGTTCTTCTTGCCGTCATACTCATCGGTTTTCTGGTTGTGCGCTTGCAGCGCCAGAAGGATGCTTTTACCGTTGATGTCAGTGTCAATGGAACAACCGTCGCCACCTACCGGCTGGATGAGGAGATAGACACCTGGATCGACGGGTATCAGGGGGGACAAAATCATCTGGTGATTCAAGATGGATGTGCCCGGATCGAAGAGGCAGACTGCCCGGACAAGCTCTGTGTGAAGCAGGGAACCGTTTCAGAGAGTGGGGAATCGCTGGTTTGCCTGCCGAATAGGGTGGTTGTGGCGGTTAAATAGATATGGTTTGCCAACACGGACGGAAACGCCCAGCGGGTACGCATAATTGCGCCGCTGGGCGTTTTCTGTTTATTTTATTCCACAAATTTGATCGATTTTAAGCAGCTCTTCCTCGCTCAACGGTGCCCCATCCAACATTTTCAGATTATCTAATATCTGCTCCGGTTTGGACGCACCGATGAGAACGCTGGTTACCACAGGATCCTTCATGACCCATTTGAGCGCCATCTGGGAGAGTTTTTCGCCTCTCTGTCCGGCCATCTCGTTGAGGGCGCGGATCTGGCTGATTTTTTCTTCGGTGAGCTGGTCTTTTTTGAGAAATCTGCCGTCGGTCATGACGCGGCTGTCGGCTGGGATGCCGTACAGATAACGGTCGGTTAAGGTTCCCTGTGCAAGCGGGCTGAATGCAATCAGACCTTTCTTTTCTTTGACAGCAGCTTCTTTTAAGCCGTTGTTTTCGATCGTGCGGTCAAAGATGCTGTAGCGGTTCTGATTGATGACGAACGGGCATTTCAGATCACGCAGGATCGCAGCGGCTTCCTGCATTTTTTGTCCATTGTAGTTGGAAAGTCCTGCATAGAGAGCTTTTCCGCTCTTAACTGCCTGATCGAGTGCTCCCATCGTCTCCTCAAGCGGCGTCTCCGGGTCCATCCGGTGATGGTAGAAAATGTCTACATACGGAAGTCCCAGGCGTGTAAGGCTCTGATCGAGGCTTGCAAGCAGGTATTTACGGCTGCCCCAGTTTCCATAAGGGCCGTTCCACATCTCGTATCCGGCTTTCGTGCTGATGATCAGCTCGTCTCGATATGGCATGAAATTTTCCTTTACAATCCGTCCCAGATTTTCCTCAGCACTTCCCGGCTCCGGTCCATAATTGTTGGCAAGGTCAAAGTGCGTGACGCCATTGTCAAAAGCGGTAAAACACAGCTTCCGCATTGTCTCATAGACGCCAGTGCTGCCAAAATTATGCCAGAATCCCAGCGAAACTGCCGGGAGTCTGAGTCCGCTGCTGCCGCAGCGGTTGTAGGTCATTCCATCATATCTTGCGTCTGCTGCCTGATACATATACTCTTTCCTTTCCTACTCCCGTCCAGCCTCTGCCTGAACCTCGCGGATAGCTGCGTCGATCTGTGCCTCTACGGATACCGGCTTCTGGACCGGTGCTTCCGGCTGCTTCTTTACTTTCTGTACGGTCAGCGGCATATTAACGCCCAGCGGATTGAGAACGATGCCCTTTGCCTCCTCCGGGAGTACCTGAGCCAGCTTGAGCGCATCTACGACAACCGGGCGGAATTTCTTCTCACGGTTGAAACGCTGGAACTCGATCACATCCGTAAAGATCGGCTGGAAAATATCTCCGCTCTTTAATTTAACCAGCGGAATGCCATTTCCTTCCTCTGGAAGCGGCACGATATAGCGGCCCTTCGTGAAGTGCGCGCCGATCTCCTCCTGTAAATCGTTTAATTCCGGCGTAATCTCCTGATTTGGCTGACGGCGCAGATCCTGCATATAGTAAAGCATCGTCAGGTGCAGCTCCGGGTTCTCCACCCAGACTTTTCCATTCTTACTCTCCTCCGGGTCTTTGCGTCTTACAAACTCGGTCAGCTGAATCATCTTCTGCTCCTCGCCCACGTGTACCTGGATAGCATTGACACCCATCGTGTAAAGGCTGGTATAGAAAAGCAGAAGGCTCTTTCTGTCTACCTTCGCGATTCCTACCGGAATCTGCTGCTCTGCCAGCTTCTGTGCGCCTGCCTTTGCGCCCTCTTCGTCCGTAAACAGCAGGATGGCATCATCCATTGTTTCCGGATCACAGTATACATACGGCTCTTTCGTACATCCGGAAAGAATGGCATATAAGGAATCTGCCTCTCTTAACTTCTGTGCGAAGATATCCGGCTCCTGTTCATTCGTATTTGTCTGCTTTGTCTCGTTTTCCATCCGTCTAATCTCCTTTTTATTGAATCGTCATCAATGCCTCAAAATCAGCCCGTGCAAATCGGTGGTAAATCGTGTGCCCCATCTCCTCACGGATGCAGTAATCATATGCATCGATGCTGCTGTCTGTAAAATAAATGACATAATCAAAATCCATGCCGTCCGGCATCTGCCGACACTCATACGCACCGAATTTTTCAAACACAGCGGTAATCTCTTCCTTTGTGCAGGCGTGCTTTTCCCGAAACAACTGGATCAGCTCCTTTAAAAACGGCGGTTCCGGAACCTGCTCATGGACATACTCCACAAAATCCGGCGGGATCGTAAAGACGATCCGATCGGCGTGGATCCGAATCTGGGTATCTCCCATTTTCTCCTTCTTCGCCTCCAGCTCATGCCGTATCTTCTTCGCCAGCTCCCGGATATCCGTCTCCTGCATCTCCAGCATCGCATTCAGGGAAGAAAGCGGATAATAAAGGCGCATCGTCTCCCTGGCATAACCAAGTTTTAGCTGCGCCTCTTTGATCTGATCCGTCATATTTTGAATTAAAGCTTCCAGTTTCATGTCATACTCCTGCCTCGGAAACGAAACCTCCGTCCCCGGCATCTTTATTGGGTCGATTGAATCATTGATAAGTACCTTTTTCACAATCTCTCTCATTATAACAATTTACCGAAAATGCGTCAATATGCGGATATTTGCTTTTTCGGTTTCTGTACACGCATAGTTACTGGGCACGTATGCGTGTACAGTGACACACATATGTGCCCAGTAACAGACCTCTACAAATAGCAGGTCGTAAAATGCGCCTCGCCCTCGTCATCCAGATCCATGAGCATGTAGCTCGGGCGTCTGCCCTCCTGGCGCGGAAACGAAAGACTGCCCGGATTCAACACAGTCAGATCCCCGCGCAGCTCCAGATACGGCTTGTGGGTATGTCCAAACATCGCAATCTGCACGCCGCGATCCTGTGCCTCATCGATCAGGCGCTCCGTCCCAACCGATACGCTATAAAAATGACCGTGGGTTAGAAATGTGCGGTATTTTCCAATCGAAATCTCCTTCTCACGGTCCAGATGGGAGAAAAAATCATTATTTCCCAGCACCATATAGACCTCGCAGTCCGGGTTCTGCTCCTTACACCACGATGTAATCATGTCCTCACTTCCCTCGGCGTCACCCAGATGAATGAACATGTCAAACGGTGCTTCATTCTGGATGACTTCCAGCAGATTACCATCCCGACGGTGGGTGTCGCTTGTAATTAATATCTTTTTCATCTCTCGCCAAGCGCCTCCTTCAGCGCATCTTTCATCCGCTCCAGCGCCTTGCCCCGGTGGCTGATACGGTTTTTCTCCTCCATCGTGAGCTCTGCTGACGTTTTGCCGTACTCCGGCAGCCAGAGAATCGGATCATATCCAAATCCGCCGTTTCCAGCCGCTTCCTTTGCAATCTCGCCCTCCATCGCCGCTTCTGTGTGAAGCACTCTGCCATCCGGCAGCACTGCCGCGATATTGCACATAAAACGGGCGCTCCGCTCTTTTCCTTTTGCATCCTTCACGCGCTCAATCAAAATCCGGTTCTTTTCCTCATACGGTGTGTCCCCTAAATACCGCGCTGAATAAACGCCCGGCTCGCCGTTTAAATAATCTATCACCAGTCCGGAATCATCTGCCAGCACGATGCCGCCCGTCTTCTCCCAGACTGCCTTCGCCTTGATCTCTGCATTCTCGCGGAAGGTGGTTCCATTTTCCTCGATCTCGCCTTCAAATCCAGCCTCGCGCATCGTAACAATCTCACGGTTTAAATCCTTTAAAATCTCACGGATCTCTTTCAGCTTTCCCGCATTCCCCGTCGCAAATATAATTTTCTCGCTCACTTTTCCTCGCTCCTTTATCCTCAAACAGCATGGCTTTTCATATCCCGACATTCCGAATCACCGTTCTTCAAAAACAGCTTCCGCCATACCTTCACATCCGTACCAGCAATCAATTCCAGGAATCCACATTCCTCGTATACGCTTTCAAACACACATTGCAGTTTTGCTCCGTCTCCACGCGCTCCCAGGAGGAACCGCGGTAACTGATATAGCCTTCACCGTCGCTTAAATCGACCGTCAGTCCCTTATCCGGCGAACTGTACTCGATCGCCACCGGATGAATCGCTCCCGGCGTCGTGATCTCGACAATCACGGCAAACCGTTCGCCTGCCTCCAGCGTCACCGTCTTATCCAGCAAAACCGTATAATATCCGGCGTTCGCAACCTCCCCGGAAGCCACCTTTCTGCGCCGCCCGAACTGGGAGCTGCCCTCGGCGTCCGTCACGGTATATACCTGATACGATGTATTTTCCCCGGTTGCATAGAAGCCGACTGCCTCCAGCTCTTCTTTCTCCTCTGCCGTATAAATATTGGCAAAAAATGCCGATTCTTTTCCGTAACCGAGCTGCCCGACCCAGCCGCACAGATCTGTCTGGTAAATGTGGTCGTAATTATCTGCCGACTCGATTCCGGAATAGAGAATGTTGTGGATCCCAATATTTGTATCATAGTAGGACACGTAAAAATACCCATCGTCCCCAAATTCGCCGCCCCAGCTGTTGGCGCAGATAAACGCGCCATCCCCCTCCGGCGGCTGATTAAAATTGTCTCTCGAATAGTGGTCATCCCAGCCGATGATCACAACGTCATGATTTGGCTTCTCATCGCCATTATACCAGTACGCCCCTGTCTCTTTCCGGTAATAATGCGTGTCGTCGCGGTCACTGACCATCGCCGTATACAGGGAGCTCTGAACGCCTCCGTACAGATAAACCGCCCGTTTAACCGCCTCATAATCCTTCTCCGGCAACACCTGTATCTCCTGCACATGACAAGCAGGGCTTAAACCGTCAGGCGAATAGCCGTCGCCGTATGGATCCTCTTCTTCCAGCACCGGCCCCTGCCACGCCAGCAGATACGCCATCGACATCGTATACTCGCCCCCGGCATTCTGTGAAAAATGGAAGCTGTTCCGGAGGGACATATGATCCTCCGAAAAGCTGACATTCCACTCCGGCCGGACACGACTTTCCAGCGCCATCACCGATGCAAACGCCCAGCACGTTCCGAGACTCCCCTGGTTTTTAACCGCCGGTGCCCGGCCAGCCTTCCGGTAATCATAGGATTCCGGCAAAAACGTGGCTGGATCCTCTGACCCGGTCAGTTCCATTTTCCGGTTCTCTGCATCCCAATTTTCTTCATAGGAAAATACCTCCGTCACCGCCTCAAGCGGCACATACAGGATTCCATTTTCCCACTCTGGGGGTGCTGCAATCGTCTGGCTCTCCTCCCCAAGCAAAAGTTCCGGGCTTCCGACCGTCATCTCCGCATGAGTATTGCCGCGCTCCATCACAAGCCGGTTTCCATCGTAGAGAAGCGCCGCACAGGAAAGCGCGTCCGGCAGCATCCCATACGGTATCATAAACTGCCCGTCCTGCGACATTCTCAAGCTTCCAAGCTGCGGATCGACCATTGTTCCATCGACTTCCAGCGTGATCGGGCTGTCATTAATCTCCTCGGCCATCTGCTCATACCACTCCGGCTGCCACTCGGCGCTCTCCTCCGTCTTTTCCACCTGCTTCGGAATATGAATCAGACGGTTCTCGCGTACCAGAAATCCCAGCAGAAGCACCAGAAGCGCCCCATAGAAAACATTACGCTTCAACCTGATCCCCCGTTTTTCTTCTCGGCGGCTTCGGACCCATAAACTGATAATAATACGTCTTCATCATACCATTGTAGATTTTCCGGTTCTTGTCCGCTTTCCTGCCAATATAGCGCTCTGCGTCCTCATACGCGGTAATCAGGTACATCGACCAGGAATCCAGCGCCTTAAACCGTTCACCGATCGTCTTATAGAGCGCTGGAAGGTTCTTTTTCTCCTCGATACGCTCGCCGTAAGGCGGGTTTGTGATAATAAAGCCATATTTCTTCGGATGGCTCAGCTGCGCCACCGGGCGCTCCTGGAAATGAATCATGTGATCCACTCCGGCTCTCTCCGCATTTTCCCGCGCCGCCTTGATTACCTCTCCGTCAATATCGTAGCCCTGAATGTCTACCTTTACGGTATCATCCACCATCTCGGTCGCTTCATCGATCGCGTCGTACCAGCATTTCTTCGGAATCAGGTTTGTCCAGCTCTCCGACAGGAAGGAACGGTTCATGCCCGGTGCCATATTTGCCGCGATCATCGCCGCCTCGATTGGGAAAGTACCGCTTCCGCAGAACGGATCGACCAGAATCCGGTCCGCTTTCCACGGAGTCAGAAGAATCAGCGCCGCTGCCAGTGTTTCCGTGATCGGCGCCTTACTCGTCATCTGACGGTAACCGCGCTTGTGCAGCGACTCGCCGCTCGTATCGATACCGACTGTCACCTGATCCTTATAGAAAAAGACGCGCAGCGGATATTCATTGCCCGTCTCCGGCATCCGGTCCAGATCGTAATATTCCTGCATATGACGGGCAATCGCCTTTTTCATAATTCTCTGGATATCTGACGGGCTGAACAGCTTACTCGAAATAGACGACGCCTTTTTAACCCAGCATTTACCGTCCTTCGGAAGATATTTCTCCCACGGAATCGCACGGGTCGCCTCAAACAGCTCGTCAAAGGTCACTGCCTTGAAGCTTCCCACTTTTAAAAGGACGCGCTCCGCCGTCCGCAGAAAAATATTCGCACGGCAGATCGCCTCCGCATCGCCGATAAAGGTTACGCGACCATTTTCCACCTCGGTAACCTCATAGCCCAGATCCACTACCTCTTTTTTTAACACTGCTTCCAGTCCAAAATGGCAGGAAGCAATCAGTTCATATCGTTTCAATCTTTTTTCCTCTTATCTCTCTGTGGATTCATTGCCAAATCATTTCATGCAAAGAATCCTTTTATTTTCATTACAGTCTTCACCATTTTTATTCTAGTTGACTGGTCTGCATCTGTCAATGAAAAGCCGCGGCAAAAGTGTCTATCTCAGGCTGCACTGATACTTCCCCTGATAAAAGCGGTAACCGCCGCCCAGATTATAAACCTCATATCCCATCCGGTCATACCAGCCGCACACCAGAAGGCTTTCACTCCCCCGCGCACAGTAAAACAGAAGCGGACGTTCACCTGTAAGTGTCTGCCGGTTATCCTGAAGCCATAAAAATGGAATATTTTCCGCCTCGCAGAGGTGAGATACATTATATTCTTCCGGCGTCCGAAGGTCAATCAGCCGTCCCGTGTACCCTTGCTCCAGCCACGCGTCCAGATACCGCACCGGTATGGTCTGATACATCCGTCATCCCTCCTCATTTTATACAAAAACGGTTTCTGACAGAACCCGATTTCTTTTTTAACTCTATGTAATATTAATATATGCTTTGTCCGTCGGACAGGTGTCGGAGGAGATGCGGCAGCCTCTTCCATTGGCTAGAAAACGAACAAATGCCGGGAAACGGTGGATATTCCGCATTCCCGGCATTCACTATTTTTTCTCTTATCTGCCTGTCTCATCAGTCACAATCGCTGTAATCATCCTCTGTCTTGTCCTGATACTGGTTTTTAGAGCTATTCCTGGAACGGTTCTGGCTCTGGTTCTGCATGCGGTTCTGGCTCTGGTTGGAACCATAATTAGAGCTGTTCTTGGATGCATTTTTGGTGCTGTTTTTCTCAGCACTGTTATCATAGTTGCTGTAACTGTTTTTGCTTGACATAAGTCATTCCTCCTAAATTCCTGCCCTGTCAGGTTTTCTACGTGTCGGTTCCGGCTTCCTGTGAACAGCCGCTTAACCGTCACTTTCTTGTTACAGGTCTTAGTATGGAATTTTACTGCGAAAGTATGCAGGGTAATTCTTACTTTTTATGCCAGTAATATTTTTTTGTTTCATCGGACGCAATTTCCTATGAAATCAAAAAACATCTGCATCCAACCCTTTTTTCATGAAAAGGTTCAATGCAGATGTTTCGTAAATTCATTCTTAACCCAGCACGTTCACAATCTTAACCGGTGTGCGGTAGTTCCATGGGGAAGTCTTGATGCCGGTCCTTTCAGTTGAAGCATGTACCACTTTGCCGTCGCCGATATACATCGCTACATGGTTGATACCTCTTCCGCTTCCGTAGAAAATCAGGTCGCCCGGCTGCATCTGGTCAGCGCTGATTGCTGTACCCTGCCTGGACTGGGAAGTTGAAGAACGGTTCAGGCTCACACCGGCACCGTGCTGCATCACATATTTCGTAAAACCAGAACAGTCAACCCCTGTGTGCGGGTCGCTGCCGCCAAATTTATAACGTCCACCTACAAACTGCAGTGCATAATTGACTAACTGCTCTCTGGTCGAGAGATTGCTCTGCTCTGCGACAAATGCATCTGCGACTGCAGCTGCTTCCTCTGCCTTGCTGAGCATAACGCTACTCTGAACCTTCAAATAGCCTTCCATCTCACCGGCTGCTACCTTGATCCAGCTGTCGTCTGCCTTTCCAACTACGTCATAGGACTCGCCCTTTTCAGCCATCGCTACTACTTCTGAGTTTTCATCCTCATCCGCATAGATCGAAAGGTCTGCTGCCACGGTTGCCACCATGTCGCTCTCATAACCTGTAGACGGCCCCGCAAAAGCTGCCTGCGCGCTGCCAATGGTCAGCATTGAGCACACGCATACCATACTGAAAAGTTTCTTTGTTCTATTTAAATTCATGCTTCAAAACTCCTTAATTAGATTTTGTGATTCCCGCAGATATTGCTGAAACAAAAGAATCGAGTCCCAATCGCTGTGGTGTTATCTATCGTTCGAAATGTTACATAATTATTAAATCTTGTTACATTGTTATTATATTTTCTTTTCTTTTCGTTGTCAAGGAAATGACGGATCTTTTATATTTATTTAAGATTTTAATTTCCGACAAAAAAGCGCAAAAATACAGGGAATTTCAACCATATTGGGACAAAATATTTTTGCCCCAGGCTGCCGAAATGCCCTGTATTTTCAAGTGTTTTTTATATCATCTCATATATAATGCAAATCACGATTCTGAAACATATTTCATAATTCTAAGATTCTGTCTCTGGCAAAATTTTATTTTCATTTTTCACCAGCCGTGTCCAGCGTAAACCAGAACTCCACACCGTTCTCATGGTTCTTCACACCGCACGCCTTATGGTGCATCTCCATGATCGCCTTGACGATCGAAAGCCCGATGCCGCTGCCGCCATATTCCCGCGTTCTCGCTTTATCTACCTTGTAAAACTTCGTCCAGAGGTTCGGAAGCGCTTCGTCCGGGATCGGATTTCCCGTGTTAAACACTTCCACGCAGACCTCTTTTCCATCGCGCCGGTGGTCAATCCGGATCTGAATCTTCTTCTCCCCGCCGCCCACATGATGAATCGCGTTCGTCAGATAATTGGTGATGACTTCCTCTATTTTAAATTCATCGCCCATGACGTAGACCGGTTCCTTCCCGTCAAAATCCACAGTCAGCTCATTCTGCTTAAGCAGCACACCGGAAGAAGAAATCACACTGGCAATCAGCTCCGTCAGGTCAAACCGCTCCACAGACAGCCGTTCTCCGCCAAATTCCAGCGCCGTCAAGGTCAGAAGCTGGCGCACCATCCGATTCATTTTCCCAGCCTCGTCCATGATAACGCCGCAGTAATAATCGCGGTTCTCCTTGTCCTCCGCCATGCCCTCGACGAGTCCTTCCGCATAGCCCTGAATCAGCGCGATCGGCGTCTTTAACTCATGCGACACATTCGCGATGAACTCCTTACGCATCTCATCGATCTGCACTTTCTCGTCAATATCCTTTTTAAGCTGTGCATTCGCCTCTTTCAGTTCCCCGATCGTTGTCTTGAGGCGCTCCGAAAGCACATTCATGCTGTTTCCAAGCGTATCAATTTCCTCCGTCGAGCGGCAGCTTGTCTCATAACGGGCATCAAAATCCAGGTTCGACATCTTTTCCGACAGCTCCGACAGCCGTTTGATCGGCATCGTAATGTGCCGGGTAATAAAATAAATCAGAATACTTCCCGCCAGAATTACCACGATTCCAACAAACATCAGAAACCGGTTTGAGATAGCCGCGCTCTCATGGATGCTCTCCATCGGCATCGTCATGATGAAAATGGTCGCATTATCCGAGAAAAACCCCCAGCTTTCCAGATAAAACTTCTTGCTGAGCGGGTCAAACGTCTTCTGAATCATGTAGTTGTCATATTCCCGCAATACATCCCGCTTCGCCCCCGCATGACCGACGATATAGCGCCGCACCCGCTCACGCATGACTTCCACATCCCGCGCCGAGGAGACGAGTGTCTGGTCACTCTCGCTGTCATATAAAAGCAGGGAAATATTCGACCGGTCACGCAGCTCGCGGATCACATTTGCCAGCCGGACACCGCCGCTCGAAGCTTCCTCCCCATCCAGTGCATCCGCCGATGCATCCTCCGAGTCATCCTCCAGCACCACCGTGTCACCTTCCGCATATTCACCCAGCGCATCCTGTGTCTCAGCGCCAGCCCTATCACCAGTTCCATTTTTACCAAACTGAGCCGAACCGCCATCCGCACTGTCCACATCAGAACTTCCATCTTTCGATTTCTGGTACTCTTTCCAGCCCGAATTCAGCTCCGCCTGTGCGTCCTCCAGCGAACTCTCGCCATTCCGGACCTCATTCTGGATAATCGCGTCAATCGCCCGATATCCCTTTTCCAGCGTATGAATCTTATAATTCTGGTAATATCCGGACAGAAACCAGTTATTGATACACCAGATAAGCGCGATTGCAACCGTCATCAACCCGGCAAATATGATTGTAAATTTCCATCGGACCGAACGTTTCATTCGCTTACCTCAAATTTGTAGCCCATGCCCCAGATCGTCTTGATGTACTCGCCTTTCTCGCCCAGCTTACTCCGAAGCTTCTTCACATGCGTATCGATCGTCCGCGCATCGCCGAAATAATCATAATTCCATACATTATTCAGAATTTTTTCTCTCGAAAGCGCAATTCCCTGATTCTCTGCAAAATACGTCATCAGCTCAAATTCCTTGTAGCTTAAATCCACCGGTTTTCCATCCACGCTGACCTGATGTGCCGTCTTATCAATGTGGATGCCGCCCACATCGATCACATCCTGGCTGCCGCCGTTACTGCGGCGCAGGATCGCCTCCACACGTGCGACCAGGATCTTCGGACTGAACGGTTTGGAAATATACTCATCCACGCCCAGATTAAAGCCCTGCAGCTCGTCGCTCTCCTCGCCTCTCGCCGTCAGCATGATGATCGGCACCTGCGAATACTTGCGGATCGTCTTCACAACCTCCCAGCCGTCCATCTTCGGCATCATCACATCCAGAAGAATCAGCGCAATGTCCTTCTGCTGGAAAAACAGATCCACCGCCTCCTCGCCGTCCCCGGCTTCCAGCACCTGATACCCTTTAATCGAAAGGAAGTCCTTCACCAGCTTCCGCATCCTCGCCTCATCGTCCACGACCAGTATTTTAATCTTATCCATAAAATCTTCACCTCATTTATTTTACTCTGCCGTGTATGACAGAACCTTTTTCCACGCTGTCATATCCTGATTACATTCTCAATCTGTCTGTATTTTAGCAGATTCGGGTGGGAGATTCCATAGGTTCACAAAAGATTCATAGTTTCTGCCACATATAGAAAAGAGAGTCCTTTTCCATCCTCCTGAGTTCCCCAATGCAAGCAATTTATATATTCAGTTGCCAAGGACAAATGGAACTTTTTCATCTCACACGCAAAACAGGACTGTCCGACAAAATCCAGTATTTCTCTGCATTTCTCATCCAGCCCTGTTTGCTTTCTATTTCACAGTCTTCCCAGGCTGTTCCATATCTTATATTTTATTCTTCGGTCTTCTCCGCTTCATCGCTCTCGACCACACCAATGGAAAGATCTTCAAGCTGTTTCGGATCAACCTGAGACGGTGCTTCCATCATCAGGCAGGAAGCATCTTTTACCTTCGGGAATGCGATGACGTCGCGGATGCTGTCTGCGCCGACCATCAGCATAACCATACGGTCCATACCGTAAGCCAGACCAGCGTGCGGCGGTACTCCGTATTTGAATGCGTCTAACAGGAAGCCGAACTGCTCCTGTGCTTTCTCCTTCGTGAATCCAAGAACCTCAAACATCTTCTCCTGGATGTCTGCCTGATGGATACGGACAGAACCGCCGCCCATCTCGGTACCGTTCAGGACGATATCGTATGCTTTTGCACGTACCTTGCCCGGATCAGTATCGATCAGCGGAAGATCCTCTTCCATCGGCATGGTAAATGGATGGTGCATAGCTACGTAGCGATCCTCTTCCTCTGAATATTCAAGCAGCGGGAACTCGGTTACCCACAGGAACTTGAAATCATCCTTCTTTAAGAGGTCAAGCTGTCTAGCGATCTCCAGACGTAAGTTTCCAAGTACATCAAATACAACTTTATCCTTGTCAGCTGCGAACAGAAGCAGATCGCCCGGCTTACCGCCCATAGCAGCCACCAGTGCATCCAGCTCTTCCGGCTTCATGAACTTGGAGAAGGAGCACTTGTAGGTACCGTCCTCATGGATTGCCAGATATGCAAGACCTTTTGCACCAAAGCCTTTTGCGTACTCAACCAGCGCATCGATCTTCTTTCTCGGCATAGCGCCCTGTCCTTCTGCGTTGATACCGCGGACAGAGCCGCCATTTTCCAGTGCACTCTTAAATACAACGAACTCGCAGTCTTTTACTACATCCGATACGTTTTTCAACTCCATGCCGAAACGCAGATCCGGCTTATCGGAACCGAAACGATCCATTGCCTCGCGCCAGGTCATACGCTGGATCGGAAGCTGCAGATCGTAATTGCAGATCTCCTTGAAGAGCTTCTTTAACAGACGCTCATTGACATCCAGAACGTCCTCAACGTCAACGAAGGAAAGCTCCATATCGATCTGGGTAAACTCAGGCTGACGATCGGCTCTTAAGTCCTCGTCACGATAGCAGCGTGCCAGCTGGAAGTAGCGGTCATATCCAGAACACATCAGAAGCTGTTTTAACAGCTGCGGAGACTGCGGCAGTGCATAGAAGCTGCCCGGATGTACACGGCTCGGTACCAGGTAGTCTCTCGCGCCCTCCGGAGTACTTTTAATCAGAGTCGGAGTCTCAATCTCAAGGAAGCCTTCCTCTGCTAAGAATGCACGGGTCAGGATAGCCACGCGGCTTCTTGTCATCAGGTTTCTCTGGATATCCGGACGTCTCAGATCCAGGTAACGGTATTTCAGGCGAAGATCCTCTTTGGTTTTGGAGTTCTCCTCGATCGGGAACGGCGGTGTCTCAGACTCTGCCAAAATGCGGAGGTAATCCGCGCGGATCTCAATCGCACCTGTCTTTAAGTTTTCATTTACTGCACCGGAACGTGCCTCTACGCGTCCGGTTACAGCGATAACGAACTCGCTTCTCAGCTTTTCTGCCTTTGCAAAGCTCTCAGCGCCGCAGTCAGCTTCCTCGAAGATCAGCTGCAGGATACCGGAACGATCCCGCAGATCCACGAAAATAATGCCGCCTTTATTTCTGCTCTTCTGAACCCAGCCCATAACGGTTACTTTCTCACCGATATTGGCAGTTCCCAGCTCGGTACAGCGATGGGAACGTTTCAGTCCTGCCATAGATTCTGCCATGATAGTATTTCCTCCGTTTATTATAGTTTTATCTGAAAAATTCAAAAACTGAATCACTTCAAACTGTCTTTGTAAAATTCCACGATCTCCTCGTAGCCGTCCTTCGCCAGCTGCTCCTTCTGGAATTTCTTGTTCTTGTTCATCTGTGCGACTGCCACGCGGGTGCCGTTAGCGCGCTCTTCCTGTGCTTTCTTTAAGACGGCACGGAACTGCTCGCCGCTTAAACCTTTCTCATACAGGAATGCTTTCTTGCCGGCTGCCTCCGGTACTTTGAAACCGGAATCCATCAGGATCGTGATGATACGCTCAAAACCGATGGAAAATCCGCACGCCGGTGTATCGACGCCGGTAAATTTGCCGATCAGCTTGTCGTAACGTCCGCCGCCTGCAACGGAGCCGCCGAAGCCTTCCATGGAAACCTCAAAAATCGTTCCGGTATAGTAGCCCATGCCGCGCACCAGCGTCGGGTCAAATTCAAGACCGAATTCGATGTCTGCAACCGCTTTAACAGTCTCCATGATCGTTGCCAGATTCTCTGCCTTTGCCGGATCCATCACGCCGGAGAGCTTCTCGCCCAGCGCGCGGACGCCTGCCGCATCGTTCTGAATCTCTGCCAGAAGTCCGGTGTATTTCTCAACCGCCTCTGGCGCATAACCTTCTGCAAGCAGCTCTTCGCGGACACCGTCCAGACCGATCTTATCCATCTTATCGAGAATGATAAATACCTTATCGGTCTCATTTTCCGGAAATCCGCTGTAATCTGCCATGCCCTTTAAGATCGCACGGTCATTGACGCGGACAGTGTATGCCTTGTCCGGGCAGATGCGCTTCAGCGCCTTGGTAAGCGCCAGAATCTCCTCGATCTCAGCCAGGTTTGTCGCATCACCTAAAATATCGATATCACACTGTACAAACTGACGGAAACGCCCCTTCTGCGGACGATCGGCACGCCATACGCTTCCGACCTGCAGCGCCTTGAACGGCGCTGATAAATTAGCAGAATTGTTTGCATAATAACGGCTGAGCGGCAGAGTTAAGTCATAGCGGAGACCACCGTCTACGACATCTGCCTCTGTCTGTGCTGCCTCGACGTTCAGCTTCTCGCCTCTCTTTAAAATCTTGAAGATCAGCTTCTCATTGTCGCCGCCCTGCTTGCTGGTCAGGTTCTCAATGTGCTCCACGCACGGAGTCTCGATCGCTGAGAAGCCGTATCCGCGGTAGGTATCTTTGATGATATTCAGCACATAATCCCGGATCTCCATCTCGCCCGGAAGAATGTCCTTCATGCCTGTAACTGGTTTTTTCTTTAAAGCCATGTGTCAAACTCCTTCTATGTCTTTCTGCGACCATATTTCCCGCGCAAAGAAAACTTCACTTTTCCATGCTGGAAACTGGATTTTTATGTTTCTCTGTTACAAAGTGTTTTTCTGCATCTGACACCCTGTATCTGTGAATTTTTCGTTTTTACTCTCTTCGTCCAAGCAGCTTCTCTTTCCGCCCGATCATCTCATCGATCCGGTCGATATACTGCTCAACTTCCTTGACGTTCTCCGCCCTCTCAATCCGGTTTTCTGCCGGGAAATAAACCTTGGTAGTCGTTCCCGCACCGCAGGCGGCGATCGTCTGTTTTTCTTCCATAATCAATATATTATAGAGACATTCCTTGCCCGGAACCGCATAACCGACATTTTCAAAATTGCCCGCCATATTTTTCTGGCGGTAGAGATAGTACGGTTTCAGTCCCATCTCCTCGGCATACTGCGCGGTCAGGTCAATCATCTCCTGTGTATTGACAATCTTCAGATTTCCGTAGCGCTCCTTATAGATATTCAGGCGCGCCGCGCGCTTGATCGCCAGCGAATGCACCGTCACGCTGTCCGGTCTGAGTGCCTTGATCTCCTCCATTGTCTGGCGGACATCGTCGATCGTCTCCTCCGGCAGACCCACGATCAGGTCCATATTGATATTGTCAAATCCCAACTCCCGCGCCAGCAGGAATTTTTCCTTCACATCCTCCACCGTATGACGGCGTCCGATGAGGTCAAGCGTCGCCTGCTTCATCGTCTGCGGATTGATGGAAATACGGGAAATGCCGTGATTCCGGAGCACCTGCAGCTTTTCGCGCGTGATGCTGTCCGGACGTCCCGACTCAACGGTAAATTCAACTGCCTGTTCCACCGGGAATAATTCTTCCACCTTTGTCAGGATCTCATCCAGATCCTGCGGATTTAACGAGGTCGGTGTGCCGCCTCCAAAATAGATGGTCGAAAGCGGGCGATCCTTCATCTGCTCCGCCACATATTCCATTTCCTTAAAAAGCGCCTCTTTGTAGAGGTCCATCCGTTTTTCCCATTTCACAATCGGAAACGACGTAAACGAACAGTACAGGCAGGTCGTCGGACAGAACGGGATTCCCACATACAGGCTGTACCCATTCTCATAATCGATCGTGGACAGCAGGCGTCTCTCGCGCTCCGCCACGTCGATGCTCAGATCGATCTTTTCCTTGCTGGTGAAATACGTCTCGCGCATATAGGTCTCGATCTGCTCGTCCGTCCAGCCATCATACAGCTTCGTGAGCGCAATCTTCGTCGGACGGATGCCGGTAAGCGTCCCCCACGGAAGCTCTCTGCCGGTCTGGGCACTCAAAAGACGGTATAACGTCTGTTTGATCTCATTTTTCGTCTCAAAACGGTTGGAAAAATCCGGATAAATCAAAGCAAAGTGAACAGCTTCTTTCTTCACCGGCGTCACATCCAGTGAAAACGAGTTTCCGTCCCGGACTCCCCGTACAATCAGCTCCGCCTCCCCGGCTTCCTCTTCCTTGTGCGTAAATGTCTCGCCCGGATAAAATGCCATCAGGAGCTCACGGATATCCTGTTCAAAGGACGCGTCATTTAACAAAATCGCTATCATGCTTCGCGCCCCCTGTATCCCGCCAGCGGATTGTACTGTTTTTCGTCGGCGATCGTCGTATATCCCATATGTCCCGGATATACATTCGTATCATCCGGCAGGTTCAGAAGGATATCTGCCACCGAATGAATCATCTGACGTCCGCTTCCAGTCGGGAAATCGATGCGTCCGTAAGAACCTTCAAATAAGGTATCTCCCGAAAACAGCACCTTCTCTGATTTTACATAATAACAACAGGAACCTTCCGTATGTCCCGGTGTATGAAGCATCTGGAACGTGTAGCCCGCTGCCTCGAACGTCTCTCCATCCTTCAAAAGCATATCCGCTTTCAGATGCAGACCGCCGCCCTGAAACTGGACGGACAGGTTCTTATCCGGATCCGCCAAGACCGCCTGCTCCTGCTCACAGGCATAGACCGGCACGCCCAGATCCCGTCTCAGCTCTTCCATCGCCGTCACATGGTCAAAATGTCCATGAGTCAGCAGAATCGCCTTTGCCTTCGCTCCGGTCTGCGCCAGTGCATCCTCGATCCGCGCCGCCTCATCGCCCGGATCGACAATCACAGCTTCTTTCGTCTCCGGATGCACCGCAATATAACAGTTCGTCTGGACCATTCCCACGATCAGCCGTTTTATCTCCATCTTTTCCTCCTAATAATATGTGAAACTTTCACAGGGTGTAAGTACCTGTGAAATATAGAGAGAACCGCTTATCCGGCAGTTCTCTCTATATCTAATACTCCTTCAATCTGTCTGAGTTTATCAGATAATTTATTTAATTCCTCAATTCCGTGAATATCGAACGTCATGACGATCGTCGCCTTGCCCTGCTTGCTTGTACGCACATTCATCGAGGTAATGTCGATCTGGCGCTCGGTAAATACCTTGGAAATATCCACAAACATGCCGATACGGTTGTTCGCATAGATCTTGATTTCGGTGGAGTATTTTTCCGTGCCCGTCTGTGCTTCCGGCTGCTGCCACTCGGCTTCAATCAGGCGCTCACGCTCTTCCTGCGGCAGATTCATCACATTGATGCAGTCCGTCCGGTGGATCGAGATACCGCGTCCCCTTGTGACAAATCCGACGATCTCATCGCCCGGAACCGGGCTGCAGCACTTCGAAAAACGAACCGCCAGATCGTGGATTCCCTTGACAACGATACCGCTCTTCGACTTCCCGGCTGCGATCACCGGAACCTTGTTTCCATCCGACGCCATGTTATCGAGGATCGTCGTGTCGGTTACTTCTTTCTTTAATTTCTTGTTGCGCTCATCCAGCATCTTGTTGATGACCTGTCCCTCTTTGAGGGCGCCATGTCCGATCGATGCCAGAACAGAATCCCAGTCACGGTACGCATAGCGCTTCATGACCTTTTCCATATATTCCGGTTTATTTAACTCTGAATAATTGATGTCCTTCGCCTTACAATATTTATCCAGAAGCGCACGGCCGCGCAGAATATTGTCCTCTTTCAGCTCGCTCTTGAACCACTGGTTGATCTTATTCTTCGCCTGTGTGCTCTTAACCAGTTTCAGCCAGTCGCGGCTCGGTCCCTTGGAATTCTGGGAGGTAATAATCTCGACACGGTCACCATTTTTAATGACATAATCGATGTTGACCAGTTTTCCGTTGACACGGGCACCAACCATCTTGTTGCCGACCGCACTGTGGATCGAATACGCAAAATCGATCGGGGTGGAACCGCTCGGCAGGTTCTTGACATCGCCCGTCGGGGTAAAGCAGTATACATCATCCGTAAAGAGGTCCAAGTCGCTCTTTAAGAGACTTAAGAACTCTTTATTATCGGACATATCCCGCTGCCATTCCAGGATCTCACGCAGCCAGGAAAGCTTTGCCTCGGCGCTGTCGATCGCCGCCTTGCTGCTGCCGCTCTCCTTATATTTCCAGTGTGCCGCGATACCATACTCAGCGGTACGGTGCATCTCATAGGTGCGGATCTGAATCTCAAACGGCTGTCCGCTGCTGCCAATCAGAGTCGTATGCAGCGACTGGTACATATTCGGTTTCGGCATGGCAATATAATCTTTAAAACGTCCCGGAATCGGTTTGTACATCTCATGGATGACACCAAGCGCCGCATAACAGTCTTTCACACTCTCCACGATAATCCGGACCGCAAAAATATCATAGATCTGATCCAGCGTCTTGTCCTGGTTTACCATCTTTTTATAGATGCTGAAGAAATGTTTCACACGGCCGTCTACCTTGGCTTCGATGCCCGCATCGTCCATATGTTTCTTGACTTCATCCATAATCTTATGGATAAACGCCTCCCTGGTGTCCTTACGGAGCGCCAGTTTTTCGGACAATTCTTTGTAAACCTCCGGCTGGAGATATTTGAGAGACAAATCATCCAGCTCGGTCTTGATCTTGGAAATACCGAGACGATCAGCAATAGGCGCGTAGATATCCATCGTTTCACGCGCCTTTTCTTTCTGTTTTTCCGGCTTCATATATTGAAGCGTCCGCATATTGTGCAGACGGTCTGCCAGCTTAATCAGAATAACCCGGATGTCCTTCGCCATCGCTAAGAACATCTTACGCAGGTTTTCCGCCTGAATCTCTACTTTATCGATCGTCCACGAGATCTGGGTCAGCTTGGTAACACCGTCTACTAAAAGCGCTACCTCCTCGCCAAAGATCGCCGTGATCTCCTCCTCTGTCATGACCGTATCTTCCACGACATCGTGCAGGATACCCGCCACCAGAGTCTCTTTATCCAGCTCCAGATCCGCCAGAATGATCGCCACACAAAGCGGATGAATGATATACGGTTCACCTGATTTACGCCTCTGGTCCTTGTGTGCGTCATACGCGATCTGGTACGCTTTCTCAATCATGCTGATGTCATCCGACGGATGGTACTTGCGAATGGCGGCAATCAACTCATTATACAGTACCTCCGGACTCGTAAAATCCGCCGGCGCTTCAATTTCCTGATCCAGCTTTTTTATTTTATCCAAATTTCCCATATATGCCTCCTGACCCTTCCGTAGATAACTGAAACGCCTGCCGTTCGGAATCCGGAAAGCGGTTCACGCAAATGAAATAAAATATTATATAGAATATCCCTATTATACGAATATTTGACAAAAAATGCAACGGCAAACTATTTTGTTACTGTTCACGCATACGTACCCAGTAACGGAATTTGCCGTGGCTTCGCATTTTAATACGGCAAATTCCTGCTGCCACCACGTTTTCTTACGGCACTTTCGGTTCCAAAAGTGCCTGCCCGTGAACAGTTACCTATTTTCCCTCATAGGTAATCAGGGCATCTACCGCATATCCGTTCAGTTTTTCGCGTCCCTTTAAGCCTGCCAGCTCCATCACGCAGCAGATTTTTACAACCTCGCCGCCCAGCTTCTCGATGAGCTTGATAATCGCCTCGGTCGTTCCGCCGGTTGCGATCAGGTCGTCAACAATGACTACCTTCTGCCCCGGTTTAATGGCATCCTCATGCATCTCCAGCACCGCGCTGCCATACTCCAGATCATAACTTACAGATACCGTCTTGCACGGCAGTTTGCCTTTCTTGCGGATCGGCACGAATCCCTTGTGCATCGCATATGCAACCGGCACACCGAAAATAAACCCGCGGGACTCCGGACCAACCACGATATCATAATCCACGCCCTCTAAGGATTTCTGGATTCCGTCGATCGCAAGCTGCAGTCCGTCTGCATCCTGTAAAATCGTAGTAATATCGCGGAAAATAATACCCGGCTCCGGGAAGTCCGGAATGCTTCTTACATATTCTTCCAGCTTTTTCATGATTTTAACCTCTTTTCTATAAATTTTGTATCTCAATTTCTCAGTTTTAAATCGCCATCCGGCTCTTTTTCCACCGTTCTTCTCATTTTGCAGAAGTTTTCCCATGCTTCTTCTTCCTTATATACATAGAAGCCACAATCACCACCAGCACAAACAGCGCACCTCCGCTGATCAGCAGTCCCTCATGCAGTCCCTGCGGATAATACCTGAGTTCCACCGTATGGGTTCCCGCCGTCAGTTCCACGCCGGTAAATGCCTTCCAGACCGGACGCGTGATAGCTTCTTTTCCATCCACCGTAACCGTCCAGCCCTCGTCATACGGGATCGTGAGGAACAGCGTTCCGCCCTCGCCCGCGTCGATCGTGCCCTTCATCGCCTCCTCGCCCAATGTTTCCAGTTCAAATGGATGCTGGTTGAGGCGCTCATAGAGCGCACGCAGCCCGGCTTCGTCAAAGCGGTACGCGCTCGCGTCCATGCTTCCGGCACTGTCATTGCTCTCCAGCAGAATCAATGTGCCTGCCTTCACATATCCGGTTTCCACCAGATACCCGCGTTTCAACGTATCAATGCTGCGGCTCTCCCCGCCGACATCCAGTTTAACCGAATCAATCTGACGGTTTGCGACACTTATATAATACTCCCCATCCTCCGGTGCTGTAAAGGAAAAACGATTCCCCTGCTCCTCCCCGTCCGTGAAAATCAGGCACTCCGGCACGCCCAGCACATCCGATAAATCATTCTGGACATCCGCTGGCGAAGAAAGATCGCGCTTCCAGCCCGTTTCCACTATATCTGGAAGGATAAAGCCGAGCGGCAGCGTCCACGGATTCTCATAGAGGTACGTGTCACCTGAAAATGCATAGAGCGACAGGCGCGGATTGTCCTGCTTGCCCTCATAGAGTGCATATTTGATTGAAAATAACGAATCCACCAGCGGCGTACTTCCCACGATGCTGTATGCGTTCGTCGAACCTTCGCAGCCCATCTGTTTGAAGAAATCCGTCACCCCGGCATTTGCCACCGATGAAAACAGAGATACGGATGGAAAATGCATCCACGCGCCATCATTTTTCGTGCGCGCATTCGTTTTATCAATCCGGTAAAATTCCGTCTTTTTGAGCGGCTCTGTCACCGCTGCAACATCCTGATTGTCTGCCACATAATCAGTCCGGCTCGTCGTCGGAATACTCGTTGCCGCCATATTGGCAAGCGCCTCCACACTTACCAGCGCCATCGCCAGAAGCGCCGCCGTGAACGCGAAATGTTCTTTATTTTGATAGAAATAAAAGACGCCCAGATACAGCAGCAGAAGCACCACTGCCACATACCAGACAACTGGCTCAAACGCATCGTCCGTCACCAGCTTTTCTGCCAGAATCACGTAGCCAATCGCGGCGGATGTCACCCCGGCAAACTGCCGTTTGGATATTTCATCCAGATATAGATACGCCCGGAAACACATCGTCAGCACCAGCACGATATAGATAAACGACTGGCGGCACGGCAGGCTGTTCGGGTAATGGAAGCCATGCCAGATAAAATTCAGCACGTTGAACGAAAAGCTGGCATAGAAAAAGAGCAGCAGCACACCGTACACAACCTTTTCCCGGATCGCAATCCGGCGGTTCAGAAAATACAACCCCATGAAAATGTAGACTGCCACGCCGCAGTAGAGGTTCGGCCAATGGTCGAGTCCCGTCTCCACCTGTACATTTCCGATGTGCCGCGCGATCATGTCAAAGATCGGGAAGTAGATTTCCAGTGTGGTCGGAAAATTAAAATCGCCAGACGCCGTACTCTGCAGCGCCGCAATCTCCGGAAGAAGCACCGCAGCCGCCAGCGCACCCGCCAGAAGCGAATACACACCAAACAGGAAAAAGCTGTGCAGACAATCTTTCCATCCCGGCCGTTTCTCCAGAAACAAGAGCGCCACATAGTAAATCACCATGAAGAGACATATCATAATTGATATATAGTAGTTGGACAGGATTGAAAGTCCCAGCATCAGGCAGTAAAAAAGCCCTTTTTTTTCGCGCACCAGCCGCTCCAGGCCGTGCAGGATCAGCGGCAGCAGCACGATGCAGTCCAGCCACATGATATTCCAGCTATACGCCGCCATATAGCCGGACAGCGCATAGAATACGCCGAAATAGCACGCTCCAAACTTCTGCGAACCCGTGTGCTTTTTCAGATACCACGCCATCGAAAGACCCGCCAGACCGCTCTTGAACACGATCATGTAGGTCATAAATTCGATAATCAGGGACGACGGGCATAACAGCAGCAGCCAGTTGAACGGGCTCGCCAGATAGTACGCATAGAGCGCGGCAAAGTTTACGCCCATGCCGACATCCCAGCTGTAAAGCAGGCTCTCGCCACTTAAAAGCTTATGCCGGAATTCCGAGAAAAATGGCGCATACTGGTGGTACATATCCGTCCGCAGGAAGCTTTCCTGCCCAAAAGGGAAAATACCGCGGTATGCAAAAATCAGGATCAAAATCACCACCGGCAGGAAAAATGCCGCCAGGAGATCATCCGACGGACGGAAAACCGCAGCCAGGCGGCCCATTCCGCGGGGTGATTTCGCTGGTTCATCCCACTCATCTAATTCATCTAATTCTTCCTGCTCCCAGTCATCATCATTCAACTCATTAACGACATCTGCTCTGGACTCTGAAAGTTTAGATTTTCTGGCATCTTCTTCCTGTCTCCAGGCCGGCATTCGTTCAGCGCGTCTCATATCTGTACAGGCGGTCTCCGAATCCACGTCCGCACCTTCCCGCTCGTTCTCATACTCCTCTATTTTCCCCGTTGTCTCCGCTCCCGTAAGCTCCCTGAGTGCTTCTTCCAGTTTACTGGAACTTTCGTCTCGTTCTCTTTGCTCCATCTTCCCTCCATCCAGAATCCTGTTCAGGCGGCGTTTTCTCTACTCTTTCCGGCTTTTCCGGTCTGTCTTCAGCATCCATTTCCGCTGTCATTTCCCCACACAGCCCTATTTCGAGGATTCTTTCTTTTTGAAAATAAATAATTTACTGCAAATATAATTCAGCACCAGCGAGATCGCTGATACCACAATCTTACAGATCATATCCTGTTTGATTCCCATGCCGTCTACCATCACGATCATTGCCACATACGTGAACACCGATGTGAGAATACGGCAGGAGAAAAACGAAGCCATTTCCTTAAGAAGATATACAGGGCGGAAATTGTAGCTTCGGAATACCCAGATCTTGTTTGTCACATATGCAAACAGGATCGCCGCCGCCTGACAACAAATCGTCGCCATACGGTAGTTCATGCCGTTGTGGCGGAAAACCGCATAGGAAATCCAGTCCACCAGCGTCGTCAGAACGCCGAATATCAGATACGATATCGTCTCCCTGTTTACAAACTTTCCCCAGATCAGGGATAACTTTTCCTTTATCATCTCTTTTTCTCCGAAAAAAGAATTGTATGGGCAGCGGTCCTTCGACATACCCATACAATTCCTGTACTTCTTGGTTTAATATTACATTTCCTCTAACAGCTTGTTGACACTGACCAGCTTAACGCAGAGTGCAAACAGCTCGGTTGCCGTGATCAGATCCTGCAGCGGCGGATAAGACGGCGCAATACGGATATTGCGGTCTTCCGGATCTTTTCCATATGGATAGGTCGCACCGGCTCCGGTCATGACAACGCCTGCTTTCTTGCACTTCGCAACGATCTCCTTCGCACAGCCGTTCAGTGAATCAAAGGAAATGAAGTAGCCGCCGTGCGGTTTTGTCCAAGTACCGATCTCCAGTCCGCCCAGCTCGCGGTCGAGAATGTTCTCAACTGCCTCGAATTTCGGGCGCAGGATGTTGGCATGCTTTCTCATGTGCTCTACCATGCCGTGGATATCCTTGAAGAAACGCACGTGGCGGAGCTGATTCACTTTATCATGACCGATAGTCTGAATCTTTAACTGTTTCTTGATATCGTCCAGGTTGTTGTGGGAAGTTGCGATTGCCGCAATACCAGAACCCGGGAAGGTAATCTTGGAAGTTGAAGAGAATTTGTAAACCATATCCGGGTTACCGGCTTTCTTACATTCTGCCAGAATCTCCAGCACATGATCCTGCTCATCGTCATATAAATGATGGATACCGTATGCATTGTCCCAGTAGATACGGAAATCCGGAGCAGCCGGATGCATGCGTGCCAGACGGCGTACCGTCTGATCGGAGTAGGAATTGCCGGTCGGGTTAGAGTACTTCGGAACGCACCAGATTCCCTTTACGGTCGGGTCGGTTGTCACATACTGCTCTACCAGATCCATATCCGGACCATCTGCGGTCATCGGAATGTTGATCATCTCGATGCCAAAATATTCAGTAATGGAGAAATGTCTGTCATATCCCGGTACCGGACACAGGAATTTAACCTTGTCAAGCTTGCACCACGGGGTATTTCCCATAACGCCATGAGTCACAGAACGGGAGATGGTGTCGTACATTACGTTCAGGCTGGAGTTTCCATAGATAATGATATTGTCAGCCGGAACCTCGATCATATCCGCTAACAGCTCCTTCGCCTCGCTGATACCGTCCAGACCGCCGTAATTGCGGCAGTCTGTCCCATCTTCGCAGGTCAGATCACTGTCGCTGCTCAGTACGTCCATCATTCCCATCGATAAATCAAGCTGCTCTGCACTTGGCTTACCGCGTGACATATCCAGCGTCAGATTCTTGCCCTGAAACTCCCGGTACTGATCGCTCAGATCACGCTTAAGTTCCAGAAGTTCTTCTTTCGTCATCTCGCTATAAGGCTTCATCCTTCAACATCCTCCTTGTTTCTCTTATTTATTTCATCATAATTTCATGGTCTGCTTTTCATCCAGCTCCCCTTGTTCAAGGGTTCGGAGCATCTCATCTAAGCATCGTTATAATAATAACATAGGTACAAAGGGCATGACAAGCATTAATTTGTTATGTCAGCACATAAAATTTGTTATATGGTACCGCTTGGTTTTTCCGATTCGGTGCATTTCACGGACAGCAAATTATAATAAAAACATGATGTTCCCCCTTCTTTCATATATTTATGAAAATATATCTTTCAGGTCACATCATGTTCATTCATTTTCCCATGCATTTTGTTCCATCACGTTTCCGGCACATCATTTCCCCGCTGCTGGTTCCCGCCCTGTTTGCCATCGCTTTCTTCGCCGGGCAGACTGCCGCACATTTCCTGCGCCGTCCATCCGGGCACACGGTTTCAGCGCCTGTTATCGCCTGTGGCTCGCTCCCGCCTGCCTTTGATTCCGGTTCGATTCCGGTTTCCGCAGATGGAAACTGGGGACTTGGATTTCCCAGTCCAGGGCAGACACCGGTCGGCAATGCCTCCGCCGACACTTTAAAAAATTTTGATGCTTTCTATGTAGGCGATACCTCCAAGCCCGTCATCTATCTGACCTTCGACGCCGGATATGAAAACGGCTGCACACCTGCCATTCTGGAAGCACTGAAAAAACACCATGTCCCGGCAACCTTTTTCGTCGTCGGCAACTATCTCGAAACCAGTCCTGAACTGGTAAAACAGATGATCGCAGAGGGTCACACCGTCGCCAACCACACGTATCACCATCCCGATATGTCCCGCATTTCCGACAAAGCAGCATTTGAAAAGGAGCTGACTGCCCTGGAAACACTCTACCAGTCCGTCACCGGGCAGACAATGAAAAAATATTACCGTCCGCCGCAGGGCAAATACAGTGAATCGAACCTGCAGATGGCAAAGGAGCTCGGCTACAAGACCTTTTTCTGGAGTCTCGCCTATGTGGACTGGATGCAGGATCAGCAGCCATCCAAAGAAGAAGCATTTTCCAAGCTTCTGACGCGCATCCACCCCGGCGCGATCGTCCTTCTGCACAGCACTTCGCAGACCAACGCTCAGATTCTCGATGAACTTCTGGCAAAATGGGAGGAAATGGGGTATCAGTTCGGGCGATTAGATGAATTATAAAATTATACCAGCAGCATTTTCCGGATAAACGAAAGGATCGCGCCTCCGATGCTGCAGAACAGCAGAAATCCGTGGTTCGCATTGATCGCCTCCAGCGCCGCATAGCCGCCGTCTACAATCGGCTGTAAGCTGCCCGCATTCTTCGGCATCAGGTACGCTGCCGGACCGGCTACTAATACCAGAACAAGGATGATTATAAACGGGATAAATCCGCGCCCCGTATCGTATTTTTGCAGCCGTACTTTACCACCCGCGTGCTTGCCTGACAGAATCCACAGGCACCAGATCGCGCCCATCAATACCAGAAATACGCCAATCCCTACATACAGCCCCAGACCATAATTTTCCTCGGTAATCATAGTTCCGATATAGCCCAGATCGTCGCCGCCATACCGAAATGCCTTCGCATTCGCCCAGGTGATTCCCGCCATCAGAAGAAAACTGGCTGCCTGCATCACGCGCGCCATCAGCACAACCACGCCGGTTACTCCGGCTGCCGTCACATCCAGCACGGACGGACCGTCATTTGAGTCACTCTGCGTATGCGCCTCACTGCGCTCCGCCGCCCGTCTGGTGCGCTCTGCCTCCCGGGACTGGCGTTCCAGTTCCCGCTGGTGGCTGCGCTCCATCCGATTTTTCTGACGCTCTGAGCGCTCCCGCTCCGACTCCAGAGCATGAAGGCGTTTTTCCATCTGCTTCTGCTGTTTTGCATCCCGCTTATCCTCTTTCGCGCTGGAAGAAGAACGTCTCGCGTCCTGTCGTCTGCGCGATGCCGCTTCACGGTCGCGGCGGGCATCCTCCTGTGCCTGGGATTGGCAGCGTTCATTGTCGCGGCGCTCTTCCTCACGCTTCTGTGCGTCCTGACTCTGGCTGCTCCGCTTTTCCTGACTGTTTCGTTTCGATCCAGAGCCGGATTCCGCCTTTTTCTCATCCGATTCCATCCGAGCTGGATTCCGCTGTTCTGAATCACCGTCGTCATAGCTATTTTCCGGCTTTCTTCCCACCGTTTCCTGTTCTCGGCGTACTGTATCATTTACAAGCGGAGTTCCGCAGTTACTGCAAAAATTTCCAACTGCTTCCTGTCCGCATTTTGGACACTTCATTCTATTTTCTCCTTCCTCCAAACGATTCTTTCCATCCATTTCCGCACTCATTTCTGGCATTTGAAACGCATTTAACCAATGTACATTTTTTTTACACAGCCAGAACTTTATTTCCTGTTTCCCATGCCCAGCTGCCAGAACGCCACTGCACTCGCTGCTGCCACGTTGAGCGAATCCACGCCGTGTGACATCGGGATTTTCACGGTGTAATCGCACGCCGCGATCGTCGATGCCGCCAACCTGTCACCCTCGGTTCCGAGAATGATTGCTAATTTTTCTTCCTGCGAAAGCGCCGGATCCGCGATACTCACGGAACGGTCACTGAGCGCCATCGCCGCCGTGAGAAATCCCAGCTTCTTAAGCGTTTCCATACTGTTCTCCGCCCAGTCGCCCTTCGGAATGTACGTCCACGGCACCTGAAACACTGTTCCCATACTGACACGGCTTGCGCGGCGGTACAGCGGGTCACTGCATCCCGGTGTCAGAAGCACCGCATCCATAAAGAGCGCCGCCGCTGACCGGAAAATCGCCCCCACATTCGTAGGATTTTCTACATTCTCAAGAATCGCGATCCGTCTGGCACCTGCACAGATTTCCTCGATCCCCGGCATTTTCTTCCGTTTCACCGCACACAGCATCCCGCGCGTCAGTTTAAAGCCGGTCAGGCGCGTCAGCACATCAAATGGTGCCGTAAACACAGGCACTCCCGCACACACCGGGCGTTCCAGAATCTCCCGCCCTTCTGTCTCGATATGGCGTTCTTCCATCAGAAAAGAAACCGGCTCATATCCCGCGTCGAGCGCCCGCCCGATGACCTTAGGGCTTTCCACAATGAAAAGACCTTCCTTTGGTTCATTATAATGAAATAACTGCCCCTCGCTCAGCCGGGCGTAGATATCCAGCTCCGGCGCTTCCAGGGTTGTAATTGAAATATGATTCATTCTGCTTTTCACCTTTTTTAATATGGTTTTCATGTTCTATCGAGTATACCACATTTCTTACAAAAAGGAAGTGCTGATTATGGACGCTGACATGAAATCATTTCTCTATTCTGCCGCATTCTATCATCCTCTTTCCGATTCCGTTCCTATTTCCATACAAATCTATCTTCGGCAAAAGATTTCGATTTGTCACGTTAAAAATGGCAGCAAATAAAACGGTTTCAACAATAAATTTTCCTCTTTCCCCACATCTTTCTGTGACAGCAAATATAGGTTATGCACATTCCTTGAATATTTTCTGTAAAACTCTCAGATTGACTCATGTTTTCCCGTTCCGGAAGACTTTATTTCAAAAGCATTTATTTTGCAACACACTTTTTAATGGCATTTTTATGAAATTTCATAAAAAATGCACCTTGGCACATTCTTTATGAAATAATAAAAAAAGAGCAGCAAAAGTTGGATTTACACTCGTTTGCTACTCGTTTCGGTATTATTATATTTCCTGTTTTAAAAAAAGTCAAACCAAAAAATCACCTGTCGGAAACAGGAATTCTGGTTATTGGTTCACGGGTAGACACTTTGGGAACCGGCACTCCCACTCTCCGCTTCAACGCCTCAATATACAGTCCCGCAAACCGTCCCGGTGTCACGCGATTGTGGGTAATGTAACCGATCTCCATATAATCGTCCACATCAAGTGGAATCGCTACAATATTCGGTCCGTTCAGTTCCTCATTGATGACACCGCTGCAGATCGTATACCCATTCAGCCCAATCAGAAGATTAAACAGGGTCGCGCGGTCGGACACCAGGATGTCCTTGCGGCTGTCCAGCGTGCTGAGGATCTCCTCGGAGAAATAAAAGGAATTGTGCTCGCCCTGCTCATAGGACAGACGCGGATAAGGTTCCAAATCCGACAGGGTGATAGAACTGCGGCTTGCAAGCGGATTGGCCGCACCGATAAATACATGCGGTTTTGCCATAAAAAGCCGCGTAAATTTGAGGTCGTGTTCCCGCAGCGTCTTGCGGATCACCGTCTCGTTAAAACGGTTCAGATACAGCACGCCAACCTCGCTCCTAAGCTTCGCCACATCCTCAATCAGCTCATACGTCTGCGTCTCGCGGATACGGAAATCGTACTCTTCTCCGCCGTACTCGCGGATCAGATCGACAAACGCCTCAACGGCAAAGGAATAGTGCTGGGTGGAGACACAGAACTGACGTTTCTGCGGCACAGCGCCAAAATAGCGCTCCTCAATCAGGTTTGCCTGCTCGATCACCTGTCTCGCATACCCCAGAAATTCTTCCCCGTCCGGGGAAATCACCACGCCCTTGTTCGTGCGGGTAAACAGGGAAAATCCAATCTCATGCTCCAGTTCCTTGATGGCCGCCGTGAGGCTCGGCTGTGCAATATAAAGTTTTTTTGCCGCCCCGCTGATGGTTCCGGCTGCCGCCACCTCCACCACGTATTTTAACTGAAGTAATGTCATGCCCTGTTCTCCATTCTTACTGATTATCTGTCATTTCTTCCTAAACCGCATCTGCCACAGAATCACATTTTTTCATTCACAGGCATAAAACAGACTCAAATCTGTCTCTGAACTACCTAGTTTACGAATTTTTCCGTCTCTTTCAGACGAACCAGCGCTCTCGCCATCGCCGCGCGGGTGCTGTAATACTCGGAAATGCTCTGTTTCTGGCGCAGCCGCTCTTTCGCACGCTCTAATGCCTCCTGCGCCCGGAGCCGGTCGATCTCCTCCGGTTTCTCGATCGTATCTGCCAGCAGCATAACACGGTTGTTGGCGATCTCGCAAAAGCCCTGTCCGACGACTGCTGCCTCCCACGGACCGTCCTCTGTCGTCTGGAAACGCATTTCTCCCGCTTTGACTGCCACGATCTCGCTCTCATGGTGCGCCATGACAGCCATCTCACCGTCCACCGCCGGAAGGATCAGACAGTGGCAGACTCCCTCATAGAATGTCCGGTTGCTGGATATGATTTTTACATGAAAATCTGCCATCCGTTCCTACGCCTCCTGTTTCTCTAAATTCTTCGCCTTTGCCACTACATCTTCGATCGTTCCGACATTGAAGAATGCTGCCTCCGGGTACGCATCCATCTCACCATCCAGAATTGCCTTAAAGCCCTTGACGGTATCCTTTAACGGCACATACTTGCCCGGTACACCGGTAAAGTTCTCCGCCACATGGAACGGCTGGGATAAGAAACGCTGTATCTTTCTTGCGCGGCCGACGGTCAGCTTATCTTCCTCAGACAACTCGTCCATACCCAGAATTGCAATGATATCCTGCAATTCCTTGTATTTCTGCAAAATCTCCTGCACCCGTCTGGCCGTCTCATAGTGTTCTTCTCCGACCACATCCGGTTCCAGAATACGGGACGAGGATTCCAGCGGATCGACCGCCGGGTAGATACCCTGTTCTACAATCTTTCTGGAAAGAACCGTAGTCGCATCCAGATGGGTAAAGGTAGTCGCCGGTGCCGGATCGGTTAAATCATCCGCCGGTACATAAACTGCCTGGATTGAAGTGACCGAACCATCTTTCGTCGAGGCAATCCGCTCCTGCAGCTCGCCCATCTCATTCGCTAACGTTGGCTGATAACCAACCGCCGACGGCATACGCCCAAGCAGCGCTGAAACCTCCGAACCTGCCTGTACATAACGGAAAATATTATCGATAAATAGTAACACATTCCGGTGCATTTTGTCACGGAAATATTCTGCCATCGTAAGCCCGGTCTCTGCAACTCTCATACGAGCTCCCGGCGGCTCGTTCATCTGTCCAAACACGAGCGCTGTCTTTTCCAGAACACCGGATGCCTTCATCTCACTCCAGAGGTCATTGCCCTCACGTGAACGCTCACCGACACCCGTAAAGATAGAATAACCGCCTTGCTCCATCGCAATATTCCGGATCAGCTCCTGAATCAGGACTGTTTTTCCGACGCCCGCGCCGCCAAACAGACCGACTTTTCCGCCCTTGGAATACGGCGCCAGAAGATCAATAACCTTGATGCCCGTCTCCAGAATCTCCGCGACTGGGCTCTGATCCTCAAATGGCGGCGGATCCCGGTGAATACACCAGTGCTCCTCACCATCCAGCTTTTCTCCTCCATCTACCGTCTCACCTAAAACATTAAACAAACGTCCAAGCGTCTTTTCGCCAACCGGAACGGAAATGCCTTCTCCCGTCGGTGTTACCTTCATGTCACGGCTCAAGCCCTCGCTTGCCGACAGCATGATGCAGCGGACGATATTATTTCCCATGTGCTTGGCAGCTTCCATCACACACGTTTTTCCCTGATTTTCTACTGTGAGCGCGTCCCGGATCTCCGGAAGGGGACCGCTCTCAAATTTCACATCGACAACCGGACCGGAAACCTGGACAATCTTGCCTTCCGGCAGGCTGGTTTCGGTCTTTTTTGTCTCTGCCGCCTGTTCTCCCATCACACTCTCATCTCCTCTTCTCGTTCTCGTCTCTGTGCAGCCGCGCCGCCGCATACTTCGGTGATCTCCTGTGTGATCGCCGCCTGCCGCGCCCGGTTGTACATCGTATTCAAATCTTTTAAAAGTGCATCCGCATTATCCGTCGCCGCATCCATCGCCATCATACGGGCATTCTGCTCGCTGCAGAACGACTCAACCAGCGCGCCGTAGATAAATCCGGCTACATAGTTCGGAACGATCGCATTCATTGCTTCCTCCGGCGTTGGCCGGAGGGAAAACTCCTCCAGCCGCACATCGACCGGAATCGTCATTCCGTGCATATCCGGCTTGGTAATCGGAAGCACCCTTTTATCCTTCGCCACACTCTGCATCACATTTTCCATTCTTGTATACAGGACATGGATCTCATCCAAATCACCCGACAAATATCGTTCCAGAAGCATTCCAGCAATCCACCTTGCCCGGTTAAACGTCGGATCCTGCGCCGTATACTGGAAATTTTCTTCAATCGGGATGTGCTGGGAGGCAAAAAACTGCCGCCCCGTCTCACCGATGACAAACAGATGTACCTCGCGGGAAGGATCCTTTAAAAATGTATCCGCCATCTTCATGATATTATGGTTATAAGCACCCGCCAGCCCTTTATCACCGGAAATAACCAGCAGCCCCGTTTTTTTCGACTGGTGTCCTTCTTTTTCAAAATAGGGGCTTTCCATGTTTGGCAGATGCCTCTGGATACGCCGGATGACATTTTGCAATGCATAGAAATACGGCTCCGTCTCTGCCAGTTCTTTTCTGGCTTTCTTTAATTTCGTCGAAGATATCAGGTACATCGCGTTCGTGATCTTGCGTGTATCCTGAATACTCCGGATCCGGTTCTGGATCTCTCTGAGTCCTGCCATCTTCCATCACCGCCTTACTGCTTATCCGGTTTTGCATCCGCTGCTGCCTCCGGCGCATTTCCCTGTGCTTTCAGGAATTTTGCCTTGTACTCGCCCACCGCCTTCGCAATCTCGCGCTGAATATCCTCGCTGAGTGTCTTCGTCGTGCGGAGTGCATCGCCCACCTGCGGGTAGGAGCTTCTCATATATTCGTAAAGACCGCCCTGAAATGTCTTCAGCTTTTCCTTCGGAATATCTACCAGCAGATGGCTCGTCGCCGCATACAGAATCACAACCTGTTCTTCCATCGAGAGCGGATGCTCAAGCGGCTGTTTTAACAGCTCCATCAGACCGCTGCCGTAGGTAAGCTGTGCCTTAGTTGCCGGATCCAGATCGGAGCTAAACTGTGTAAATACTTCCATCTCGCGGTACTGTGCCAGGTCGATACGTACGCTTCCGGCTGCCTTCTTCATCGCCTTGGTCTGTGCTGCGCCGCCGACACGCGATACCGAAAGCCCTACATTGACCGCCGGGCGCATGCCCTCGAAGAACAGCGAACTTTCCAGGAAAATCTGTCCATCTGTGATGGAAATAACGTTGGTCGGGATATACGCCGACACATCGCCCGCCTGTGTCTCGACAATCGGCAGCGCTGTGATTGAACCACCGCCCAGCTCATCCGAAAGCCGCGCCGAGCGCTCCAGCAGACGGGAATGCAGATAGAATACATCGCCCGGATATGCCTCACGTCCCGGGGAACGTTCCATCAGAAGAGACAGTGCACGGTACGCAACCGCGTGTTTCGATAAATCGTCATAGACAATCAGAACATCTTTTCCCTGATGCATGAAATATTCTGCCAGCGCCGTTCCTGCATACGGCGCGATATACTGTAAGGACGCCGGATCACTCGCCGTCGCTGCCAGCACGATGCTGTACTCCATCGCCCCGTGTTTTTCCAGTGTATGAACCAGTCTCGATACCGTTGAAGCCTTCTGACCGATCGCCACATAGATGCAGATCACGTCTTTTCCCTTTTGGTTCAGCATCGTATCCACCGCGATTGAAGTCTTACCGGTCTGGCGGTCGCCAATGATCAGCTCACGCTGTCCGCGTCCGATCGGGAACATCGAATCAATTGAGAGGATACCGGTCTCCATCGGGGTATCAACCGACTGACGTTCGATGATACCCGGCGCCGGGGACTCCACCGGACGGTATCCGGCAGCCTCAATCTTACCTTTATTATCGATCGGATTGCCCAGCGCATCTACAACACGCCCTAAAAATCCCTCGCCAACCGGTATACCTGCCATCTTGCCGGTCCGCATCGCGCGGCTTCCTTCTCCGATGGTGTTCGCATGTCCAAAGAGGATGCAGCCGATCTCCTTCGACCGGATATCCTGTACCATGCCTCTCACATCACCGTCAAACGCCACGATCTCGCCATACATTGCGTGGTCGATTCCATCCACATAGGCGATGCCGTCGCCCACCCGGCTGACCGTACCGATCTCACGGGCTGAAATGTCGATTCCATCCAGATTTCCTTTCAGAATCCCGATGATTCCCTTCTGGGTAAGGAAATCACCCGAATCCGGCTCTTTTACCAGATTCTTTAATTTATCTGCCAGTGCCCGTTTTCTTCCCTCCGTGCTCCAGTCATATTCCTCACTTCCGACCCGGAGGATAAAACCACTTCCAAGCTCCGGCTTTTCTTCCTTCACAATCCGGAGTTCCCGTCCCGGATATTTCTCCGAGAGAAATTTCCGGATTCCGGCTGCCTGTTTTTCATCCGGCTCTTTGACATATTCCAGCACACAGCGCAGATATTTATCCGGCTTTTCAAACGTCTCCGCTTCCTTAATCAGATCCGGCATCATTTTCATTGTCTGATCCTGTGCCAGCACCTCGATGATTCCCCGGACTGCCAGCGGAAACAGGCTACGAACCAGATCTTCCCGCTTCTCACGGGTCAAATCCGGATTTTCAAGCTCTGCCGGAAGCTGCGGTGTCGCAGCCAGTATCTCAGCCGCATGCTGCAGATCATCGACAGAAATCTTCTGCCTCTTTATTTCTTGTAAATAGACATCAAGTTTCTTCATTCTCCGTCGTACCCGCTTTCTTCAAAAACTCATCATAAAGAGCGCTGTCATCCGACTTCTTGTTCATCGAACCAGCCGCCGCGTCCAGAACCAGCGACAAAATTTCATGCTTCGCCTGTTCGAGCATCTTGTCCTTCTCCCGGCGTGCATCCTCGCCCGCCTTACGGATGACTTTATCTGCCTCTTTCTGGGCGTTTTCAATCAGCTGGCGTCCTTCCTCACGTGCACTCGCACGCGCCGCATCCAGCACCTTGTTTTTCTCTGCTTCTATTTCATCCTGGCAGGCTGCGTATTTCTCTTTCTCCGCCTGCGCTTCTTCCTGCATCTTTTTTGCCTCATCATACTTTTCCTGAATGGCTGTATTCCGTTTATCGATCACTTTGTTGATCGGCTTAAAGAGGAAAATACGGATAATTGCATACCAGATTAAAAGGTTGATGATCGTAAAAACCAGGTTGATGTCCAACCGTAACATAGCCTTGCCCCACCTTTCGTTTTCTATCGTATCAGCTTAAAAGAATAATAATCAAAAGGGCAATAACGAAACCATAAATAGCAGTTGCCTCGGCAAGTGCCGCACCTAACAATAGAATCTTTGTGATTTTTCCCTCTGCCTCCGGCTGTCTTGCGACTGCCTCAGTCGCCTTAGATGTGGCGATTCCGATACCAATTCCGGCTCCTGCGCCTGCAAGAACTGCCAGACCTGCTCCGATTGCAATGATTGTACCCATAATAAAGTCTCCTTTTTGTAATTTTCTATTTCTCTTCTATTACTCGATTGATTCCTTGATAAAAAGCCCTGTCAGGAAGACAAATACATACGCCTGAATCAGACCGTCAAAGATATCAAAGTAAGCGCTGAACAATACCGGAAGCCCTACCGGAAGGATGTATTCAATCAATTTCATGATGACGAACGCGCCCAGCACGTTTCCGAACAGTCGCATACACAGCGACAACGGTTTGATAAATACCTCCATGATATTGATCGGTGTCACGATGGCGATCGGCTCTGTAAAGCTCTTTAACCATCCTTTTAAACCTTTGACCCGAATCCCTGCTGTCTCAATCAGCACAATACTCATCAGCGCCAGTGCTGCCGTGACGTTCAAATCCTTGGTTGGCGGCTTGAATCCCAGTATACCAAGCAGGTTCGCCACGCCCAGATACATCAGCACGGATGTCAGATACGGCGCATAGCCTTTTCCTTCCTCTCCGAGGATTCCCTCGCCGATGCCCTGCAGCCACGTAACAGCGTTCTCCAGAAGGAGCTGTCCGCGTCCGGGATGTTCAACTTTCAGACCGTGCGTCACAATCAGTGAAACCACGAGCACCACTGCCATCATGATCCATGTAACCACAACGGATTCTGATATGCCGATCCCGCCAATTGTAAAGGCTGTCTCACAGTTCAATTCCTTGATCAGGGTCGCACCCAGATCTCCCATACTGTCACTTCCTCTCTCCGGGTTGTTCTCCCGCGGCTGCCCCGGCTATTTTTCTTTCATTTCCCGATGCCGCCACGTGTTCTAGTTACTGTTCACGCATATGTGCCCAGTAACGTTTTCTCCTGTGTCTCCACATTCTTCCCGTCTGTTCCCGATCTTACTCCCGGAAATACAAATGGTAAAATTATATTTTTTTCCTATATCCATAGATAAAATGAATGGTGATAATTATTGGTAATCGTTATTGTGGCTGGACATTTCTGGAAAAATACGATAAAGTGTGACTATATTTGGTAAATACACGTACAGATATAAAATCAGATAAACACTGTTTCAATCAGGCAGAAACAGTCCGACATACAGAAAGGATTTCAACTACATACATGGACATCAGTTTCGACTACTACAAGGTTTTCTATGAGGTGGCTCGATGCCAGAATATTACCCAGGCGGCTTTGAATCTCTGCCTCACGCAGCCAACCGTAACAAAATACATTCATAATTTAGAAGATATGCTTCAGTGCAAACTTTTCAACCGCTCCCAAAAAGGCGTGACCCTGACCGATGAAGGGCGGATCCTGTTCCGCCAGATCAACCGTCCCTGCCAGCAGATGGGACGAGCGGAAGAGCTTTTAAAAGAATACACGAACAGTCAGAGCGGCAAGGTTTCGATCGGTGCGAGCGAGCTGACAATGCGCTTCTTTCTGCTTCCTTATATTGAACAATTCCAGCAGCGTTTTCCGAATGTGACCGTGCAGATTCATTCCAACTCTGCGCCGATCACCGCTTCTTCCTTAAAGGCCGGGGAAAATGACTTTGCCGTCATCATTTCTCCGATCCACGAGATCATGAAGGATCTGGATCTGGTTCACGTGATGCCGGTTGCCGAGTTCCAGGACATCGTCATTGCCGGAAACCGTTTTTCCGAGCTGCAGAACCGCACACTCTCCCTTGAAGAGCTCTGTATGCACCCACTTGTCAGCATGGAGTCCGGCACAACGACGCGGCTTTTTTGGGACAATCTCTTTGAGGAACAGGGGCTGGATCTGCGCCCGAGCATCGAAGTTTCTTCCAACGACCTGATCGCCCCGACCGTCTCCCACAATCTGGGAATCGGCTTTGTTCCCTCGGAATTTGCCCGGAACTACCTGCTCAACTACCGCGTGTTCCAGCTTCACCTAAATATCCCTATCCCGAAGCGCCAGATCCTCGTCTTGCAAAACCCGATGCGCCCGCTGACGCCGGCGGCACAGGCATTTCTGGATATGCTGAAACAGCCGGTGCAGGAAAGTATAGGGAATGGACAGCCGGTCTTGTTACACCCATAGGGATTTTCACTAAAAATACCCTGTCGGTCGGATTTTAATGCTCCTGACAGGGTATTTTTGTTTGTAATCTACAAGCTTCTAACCTCTTCATATAAATGAAAGTGATTTTTTCTAAATTCCAGAAGCCCTTCCCGCTGCATTTTCCCCAGCTCTGCCGACAGCGCCGACCGGTCCACACCCAGATAGTCGGCGAGCTGCTGGCGATTGAATGGGATATCAAATCTCTCGCTCTCATTTTTTACCGCCTGATCGGAGAGATACGACAGAAGCCGTCCCCGGATGGATTTCGACGATGTATTGAAGATCCGACGGGACAGCTGCAAGTTTTTCTGCGCCGAGATTGCAAGCAGATTGCGGATAAGCTGCGTGTGATGTCCGCAAGAATTGGGACACTGCGACAGCATTTTTCCAACATTTAAAAACAGCACTTCCGTCACCTCCGCTGCAAACACATCGACCAGCAGCTTTTCCCCCGGCACGCACGCATATGTCTCCGCAAAAATCTGTCCCGGTTCTACCCGGTCTAGAATGCTGCGGTTGCCCCACAGATCATCGTTGACAATCATCACACTTCCGTGCATCACCACACCCAAAGATGTGACCGTATTCCCCGCACGATAAATCATTTCTTCTTTTTCATAACTGCGTTCCTCCGCCCCCAGACAGGACAGCATCTCCCCGATTCCGGATTCGCCCGCGCCTCGAAACAGGGGGCTGCGGCTTAGAAGTTGCATTTCGAAGGGAGTTAAATTCAGGCTGGCGCCCGTTTTATAGTTTGATGCCATATAGATGTTGACCTTTCTGTTTTAACTAAGTGTTCTTATTATATCAAATATTTTTATATTTTTCTGCAATCTGATTTCCCGTTCTTGCACATCCATACAACTTCTGCGATAATAGAAACATTCCTATATCAAATGAAGCTTTAAACCAGAAGATTTATCGGACAGGATATTTACATAAAGAGGAGACTTTCAAATGATCGAGCCAAACCAGCTTCTTCAGACATATATCCGCCAGTATCAGGCGGCAAGCAAGAAAAAAAGAAAGACCAGTTCCCGCCCCCGCGATCTGAACGAGCGGACCAACCGGCTGTTTAAAACACTGAAACGCACCAAACCGACACAGGTCACCAGCCTCTCGCTGGAGGAATGGCACCGCCAGATCAAAAATCTGGCTTATTTTGCGTACCGTTCGCACAACGATGCTGTCACAAAGCTCATTGAAACCAGCCTGCTGCCACAACTCATCCGCCTGGATGAGGCAATGTTTCTGCCCGCCCAGCGCGATGATATTTCCGTGGATTTTCTGAATTATCTGGAAACAGAATTGGATGGTCAGCTCTGCACGCAGACACTTCTGGAGCTTTACCAGATCTATAAGCGCTACGTCATCCAGTATAAAATCATGGATCTCGTCCCATCCCGTCCAGAGCTGGAATTTCCGGAAACTATGGCGATGAACCGCCGTTTCATTCTCCACATCGGACCGACCAACAGCGGCAAGACATTTCACGCGCTGGAACGCTTAAAAACAGCAAAAACGGGCACTTACCTCGGTCCGCTGCGCCTTCTGGCGCTTGAGGTATATGAAAAAATGCACGACTGCGGCGTCCCCAGCACCATGCTGACCGGTCAGGAGTGTATCGCCGACGATGACAGCCGGATCACAGCTTCGACGATCGAGATGGCAGATTTCTCCGAGGAATACGATATTGCCGTGATTGATGAGGCGCAGCTGACCGCCGATCCAGACCGCGGGCATTGCTGGACAAAGGCGATTCTGGGACTGAAAGCCCACGAAATCCATGTCTGCATGAGTCCCGCCGCTGAATCTGCTGTCACACACCTGATCCATCTATGCGGCGACAGCCTTGCCATCTGCCGTTATCAGCGCAAAACTGCACTCATCTGTGAGGACACGCCATTTTCCTTCCCGGAAAGTGTTCTTCCCGGCGATGCACTCGTCGTATTTTCAAAAAAATCCGTGCTGGATGTGGCGGGACGTCTGGAAGAAGAAGGTATCAAGGCAAGTGTTATATACGGAAGCCTGCCGCCGGAGATCCGCCGCCGCCAGATGCAGCTTTTTACCAGCGGCAAAACCAAGGTGGTCGTCGCCACCGACGCGATCGGCATGGGACTCAACCTGCCTGTCCGGCGTATCGTATTTGTCCAGACCCAGAAATTTGACGGTACCACCCGACGCGGTCTGTCCGTACCGGAGATCAAGCAGATCGCCGGACGCGCCGGACGCTTCGGACTCTTTGACACCGGCTACGTCAATGCGATGGGGCAGGAATCCCTCGATTATATCCGGGAACAGCTTACTCAGGAGGAGGAACCGATCGAAAAAGTCAGCCTCGGTTTCCCGCAGATTCTCCTCGATCTGGACGAGCCGCTGGACGTTATCATCAAAGTCTGGAAATCCGTTGAGCCGACACCTCCGTTTGAAAAGGTCAGCGTCGATGAGATTTTAAGCCTTTATGCGCAGGCAGAACGCCACAGAGACGATATCTACGGATTCGATGACAAACGGATTCTCTACCGCATGATCAGCTGTCCCATCGATATCAAGGATCATCAGGTTGTCCTGCAATGGCTGCGCTACTGCAAGGATTACCCGGCGGACAAACGCCTGAAACACCCGGACAAAGGCGCCGGTTCCAAGCTGGGACTGCAGAAATACGAAACGTATTACCGCAAGCTCGATCTCTACTACCAGTTCTCCCACCGTTTTGACAAGATCATCGACGAGGACTGGCTCGAACAGGAACGCAGCCGCACTGAGGGTACGATCATGCGGTATTTGTCCAAGGGCAAAAAAAGCTACATCGCCCGCTGCCAGCGCTGCGGACGGATACTGCCGGTTGGATATCCGTTTAAGATTTGTGAGCCGTGTTTTCATCACAGTTCCATTATCGATTAGCCCCTGATTTTACCGTTTTATTTTCCGGCTGTTCAACACCACCAATGCTGTAAAAATCAAAAGAATGCCCAGCACATTTTCAACCCGCAGCATTTCTCCAAATACCACAATCCCAGCCACAGCTGCCACCATCGGCTCAGCAAACGCCAGAACCGAGGCTTTTCCTGCCTCCATCTGGCGGAGTCCCAGTGTGTAGCTTACAAACGGAAAAAAGGTAGATACAAGTCCCAACGCCAGCCCTTTGCCAAGAAGCGCCGGAGAGGTCATCAAGCTCGAAAACACCTCTGGTAATTTTACAAAGGGAATCAGGCTGATGGTTACAGCCATAAAAAAAGCTTTATTCTGAGGTGATGATATGATAACGGAAGATGCCATGACGACATGGGGGATACTGTTTCGGGGCAGCGCATGACGCGCTGCCTATTTTTTCGAATTTATGCTATAATACAGAAAGAGGGAATCAAATTTCAGGAAAATAAGGAGAAGTTCAATATGTATGATGTGTTAATTATCGGCGCCGGTCCCGGCGGTATCTTTTCTGCCTATGAGCTGATGGAACGTAAACCGGATTTAAAGATCGCTGTTTTTGAGGTAGGACATCCGCTGGAGCACCGTAAATGTCCCATTGATGGTGATAAGATCAAGTCCTGTATTCACTGCAAATGCTGCTCCATCATGAGTGGATTCGGCGGAGCCGGTGCATTTTCTGATGGAAAATACAACATTACCAATGATTTCGGCGGCACTCTCTATGAGTATATCGGAAAAAAGACAGCCATTGAACTGATGGAATATGTGGATGGAATCAACCTTCGTTTTGGCGGGGAGGGCACGAAGCTGTATTCCACTGCGGGAACAAAATTTAAGAAAACCTGTATGCAGCACGGCCTGCATCTTCTGGATGCTTCGGTCCGCCATCTGGGTACGGATATTAATTATATTGTTCTGGAGCACCTCTATGATCATCTGAAGAATAAGGTGGATTTCTATTTTGACTGTGCCATCGAAACCGTGGAGAAAACGGAGAAGGGTTACAAGGTTTACAGCGATGATACAACCTTTGAGGGTACGAAATGTATCATTTCCGCCGGACGAAGCGGCAGTAAGTGGATGCAGAAGGTATGCAAGGATCTGGATATCCATACGAATTCCAACCGCGTGGATCTGGGGGTCCGGGTTGAGCTGCCGGCTGAGATCTTTTCGGATCTTACGGATGAACTCTATGAGAGCAAGATCGTGTATCGCACGGAAAAATACGAGGATTACGTGCGCACCTTCTGTATGAATCCCAAGGGAGCTGTGGTAAATGAGAATACCAACGGCATCGTAACGGTAAATGGTCACAGCTACGAGGATCCTGCAAAGCAGACCCATAACACGAACTTTGCCCTTCTGGTAGCGAAACATTTTTCAGAGCCCTTCAAGAATTCCAATGAATATGGAGAGAGTATTGCAAAACTCAGCAACATGCTGGGCGGTGGCGTAATTGTGCAGCGTTTTGGAGACCTGATCCGCGGAAAAAGAAGCACGCAGCAGCGAATCAATGAATCTTTTACGGTTCCAACCCTCAATGCGGCTGCCGGTGATCTGAGCCTGGTTCTCCCAAAACGGATTCTGGACGGTATTATCGAGATGATTTATGCCCTGGATAAGGTGGCACCGGGTACGGCGAATGATGACACGCTTCTCTATGGAGTGGAGGTAAAATTCTACAACATGGAGGTGGAAGTGGATCACAACCTGATGACCTGTCATGATGGACTCTACGTCATCGGTGACGGCAGCGGTATTACCCATTCCCTTTCCCATGCATCTGCCAGCGGTGTCTATGTGGCACGGCAAATCGCGGAGGCAATTTAATAATAAACGGTCAGAAATGTCTATTAAAAATGGATAAGATGCAGCCCCTATCGTCTGCCATCTTATCCATCTCATTTCACTTCTTTAGCTTACCAACATCTCATTCAGATGCATTTTCCTTGATTCCCACTCAGATCCCCAACTTCCGAAACAACGCATACAATTCTTCTGCCTCGTCCATCGAAGGTTTCCATCCATATTGTTTCAAATCGACGCGGTCGCCGTCCTCGGTGGAGTCCACCCGTATTCCATCCTGTTCCAGCAGTTTTTTCTGCTGTCCCGGATAGTCGAACGCCGCTGCGCCGCTTAGAAAGCCCTTGGAATTAATCACCCTGAATGCCGGGACATCGCCCAGGCGGTTGGTGCGGAGTGCATATCCCACCTGGCGGGAATGGCGCGGCGCACCGCACAGGAGCGCGACCTGACCGTAAGTCGTCACGCAGCCGTCCGGAATGCGCCTAAATACTTCTTCCATTCTCCGATAGATGTCCATAATTATTTCCCCAGCACCTCGTCCGCATGATCAAGTGCTGCCTCGATATTCGGGCAGAAATGATCGCGTCCGATCATATCCACAAATCCTGCCTTCTCCATCACGTGCATCGGCTGCTCGTTGACATGGGACAAAATCAATGTAACGCCGTTCTTCTGGCAGCGCTCATAGAGGGCAACCATCGAATTCATCGCTGTACTGTCAACTGCCGGAACGGCACGCATACGAAGAACCAGGCATTTCGTCTCCTCGCGGGTTTCAATCTGGTTGATGCGGTCTGCTGCACCGAAGAACAGCGGTCCTGTAATCTCATAAACAGCCAGTTCTCTCGGAATCTCCCGCAAACGTGCCTGTTCTTTCATGGCTGCTTCTTCATCTTCTGCAGCTGCCGCTAAGAGCTGTGCCTCTTCCACTGAAAGCTCTTTTCCGGCTTTTTTCGCTTTTCTTACTTCCTGCTCTTTGCGCTTCTGCTCCTCTACTTCTTCGACATAGAGCCAGCTTCTGACGCCCGTCTCATCGCTCATCCGCTTCATAAACAGCAGGCAGGATAACAGCATACCGATCTCGATCGCTACAACCAGATCGAAGATAACGGTTAAGAAGAAGGTCATCACCAGAACCGCAATATCACTCTTCGGAGCCGTCTTGGTCAGACGGACGAAGGTTCTCCACTGACACATATTGTAGGCAACCATAAACAAGATTGCCGCGATGGTCGGCATCGGGATCCAGCTTGCACACGGCATCAGAACTACCAGAATCAGAAGCAGGACAACCGCATGAACCATGCCTGCAACCGGGGTACGGCCGCCATTTTTGACATTGGCTGCGGTACGCGCGATCGCGCCCGTCGCCGGAATACCGCCAAACAGGGCGGAAATAATATTACCCGCGCCCTGTGCCACCAGCTCCGTGTTGGAACGGTGTTTTCCGCCGATCATGCCGTCCGCTACCACGCAGGAAAGCAGAGACTCAATCGCCGCCAGAACTGCAATCGTAAACGCATCCGACAGGGAACCCTGAATCACATCGTAGCTGAACACCGGCAGACGGAACGCCGGAAGCTTGTTGCTGACCGTGTAAAGGTCGCCGATCGTATTCACATGCAGCGGCAGGAATTTTACCATTAAAATACCTGCAATAACCGCTACCAGCGATCCCGGAATTTTTTCCGTGATCATCGGCATCACGATCAGAATCGCCAGACACACCACGCCGACGATGATCGCGTGCAGGTTGACACTTCCGAATCCAGCCGCGAACGCTTTCAGCTTCTGCATCGTCTCGATCGTCTCCATGCCTGCCGGATAGGTTACGCCAAAGAAATCCTTCAACTGACCGATGACGATCGTCACCGCGATACCGGAGGTAAAGCCGGTCGTGATTGTAAACGGAATAAACTTAATCAGTGAACCAAAATGGCAGAATCCCATGATAACCAGGATAATACCTGCCATGATCGTCGCAACTGCCAGTCCTTCCACGCCGCTCTTCGCCACGATACCTGCCACGATCGTTGCAAATGCCGCCGTTGGACCTGCAATCTGTACCTGGCTGCCGCCTAAAAATGAGATCACAAATCCGGCTGCAATCGCCGTGTAGATACCCTGTTCCGGACCTACACCCGAAGCCAGCGCCAGCGCGATCGAAAGCGGCAGCGCGATGATCGCCACGATGATACCCGCTACCACATCTGACATCAGCTGTGCGCCGGAATACTTCTTCAATGTTGTAAACAACATTGGACGTATTTTTTCCATACCTCAAACTCTCCCTTTTTCTTCCCAATTTAAACAAAAAGTAATTGTCAGCCCTAAAAAGAACCGACAATTACCTATTATACAGCAAAATAAGGGGGTGTCCAGTTTTTTCGAAGTTTTAACACAGGAATGCTTCCGACTTGTTACTGGGCACGTATGCGTAAACAGTAACTCAGACTTCTAGATAAGCAGTTGTTAAATTTCTTAGTTGTGATTTTTTTGTCAAAATGACGGATTTGTAAAATTTCTGTCACAAACTTCCGGCTATTTTTTCGATTGACTTTCCTTTAAAAAAGTCTATAATTCGTACTTATAAAAAGCATTGAGCAGGACACGATTTCCAATTCTCCACGTTTTCAGAGAGCTGCCGGGCGATGAAAGACAGTAACGCCGATGGAAATTATCCCCTGTGAGCTGATCGGACAAACGCATGCAGGATACCAGTAGTCCGGTTCGGATTCCTACCGTTAAAGAGGAACATATTCAGAATGATGGATATGGCTGAGAGATCGGCTTTACAGCCGGTAAAAGAAGTGGTACCGCGGATGCTTATGCCTCCGTCTTCTTGAACTTTTAAAAGTTTCAGGAGGACGGAGGCTTTTTTGTTTCCCCGCTCCCGAAACTCCGGCAAACTGCCGGGACACTAAAAACCATTTGACCTATGGGAATGGAGGTATCTTTATGAACACATTAGTTATCGTAGTTATCGCAGCCTGTTGTCTGGCGGCTGGTTATCTGCTCTACGGCAGATGGCTCGCCCATAAATGGGGCATTGATCCAAACGCCAAAACACCGGCCGTCACAAAAGAAGATGGTCAGGACTATGTTCCGACCGATGGCTGGGTTGTATTTGCCCACCAGTTTTCATCCATCGCCGGTGCCGGTCCTGTCACCGGTGCTATTCAGGCGGCTGTCTTTGGATGGGTTCCGGTCTTTCTCTGGATCATCCTCGGCGGCATCTTTTTCGGCGCTGTTACCGATTTTGGTGCCCTGTACGCCAGCGTTAAAAATGAAGGCAAATCGATGGGACTTCTGATTGAACAGTACATCGGCAAAACCGGTAAAAAGCTGTTCCTTCTGTTCTGCTGGCTCTTTACTTTAATTGTAACCGCCGCTTTTGCCGACATGGTTGCTGGTACATTCAATGCATATGAGACGATAGACGGCGTGACCAGCTTATCCGCCGCCGCAACTGTCAACGGCGCAGCCGGAAGCATTTCCCTTCTGTTCATTGCCTTTGCCGTTGTATTTGGACTGATTCAGAAAAAGGCTCAGTTCCATGGCTGGAAACAGACCTTGCTCGGACTTGTCTGCACGGTAGCTGCTTTCGTCATCGGCATGAACTGCCCACTCATTACCACCAAGGCGAACTGGTCCTACATGGTATTCGCTTACATTTTCCTCGCAGCCGTTCTTCCTATGTGGCTTTTGATGGAACCGCGTGACCTGATGACAACCTTTATGTTTGCCGGTATGATTATCGGTGCCGTCGTTGGACTGCTTGTCGCACATCCGGCAATGAACCTGGCGCCTTACACTGGTTTCCACAATGAGAAATCCGGTGACCTGTTCCCGATTTTGTTTGTAACCGTTGCCTGCGGCGCCGTATCCGGTTTCCACAGCCTGGTTTCCTCGGGTACTTCCTCCAAGGCAATCACCAATGAAAAGGATATGCCGAAAGTTGGCTTCGGCGCTATGCTTTTGGAAAGTTTACTGGCTGTCCTGGCTCTGTGCGTTGCCGGTGCTGCCGCTTCCGCTGATGGCACGCCTGCAACCGGTACTCCGTTTGCTATCTTCTCCTCCGGTGTTGCCGGATTCCTGGAGATGTTCGGAATCCCAGTTTACGCTGCCCAGTGCTTTATGACGATGTGCGTCTCCGCACTTGCCCTGACAAGCCTGGATTCCGTTGCACGTATCGGACGTATGTCCTTCCAGGAGCTGTTCAGTGTCGATGACATGGAACACGCCGAAGGATGGAGAAAGCTTCTCTGCAACAAATATTTTGCAACGGTTATCACCTTGGTATGCGGCTACATTTTAACCCAGATTGGCTATTCCAACATCTGGCCGCTGTTTGGCAGCGCCAACCAGCTGTTAAGCGCCCTGGTTCTCATCACCCTGTGCGTCTTCTTACGCGTCACCGGCCGTGAAAACCGCACGCTGCTGGTTCCACTGGTTGTTATGCTGTGCGTTACCTTCACCGCACTCGTTGAGCGCTGCATCGCACTGGTAAAGGCTTACAATGCCGGAACCGCTGTCTTTATGGTAGAAGGACTGCAGCTTATCATCGCGGTTCTGCTGATGGTTCTGGGTGTCATTATTGTGGTTCATTCCGGTAAAGTACTGTTTTCGAAATCGACTGCTTCGAAGACAGAAAACGATAAAAGATCTGAAATGAATAAACCGGCGCATTGCTAATGATTTCATCAAAATCAAATTATAACCCGACTATAGGTACCAAAAAGGGAGTCTCTCGCTCACGAAAAGAGACTCCCTTTTTTGGTATTTTTTAATTCTATTGATAACCACTCTGCTGCTATATGATGCCAACTCTTCACTTCTGAATCTTTCTCACCGCGAATAATTGGCACTTTTGTTACTGTTCACGCATACGTGCCCAGTAACGCACTTTTTTCTATTCTTTCATCTTTTCTCAAATTTCTCTGGTATTTCCCCTGCATTTCGTCTATAATAGAAAGCAAATTTTTCAACCGAACACAGCGCTGACAGGCGTTGTATCAGACAGGAGGAGACATGGATATTGTATGTTTAGATCTAGAAGGTGTATTAGTGCCGGAAATCTGGATCGCATTTGCTGAAGAAACCGGAATCCCGGAGTTAAAACGCACCACCCGCGATGAGCCGGATTATAACAAACTGATGAATTACCGTTTAAACATCCTGCGCGAGCACGGACTGGGACTCAAGGAAATTCAGGAAACGATCTCTAAAATTGATCCGCTTCCGGGCGCAAGGGAGTTTTTAGACAAATTAAAAGAAATCACTCAGGTAATCATCATCAGCGATACCTTCTCCCAGTTTGCCGGACCTCTGATGAAGAAACTTGGCTATCCGACCATCTTCTGCAACTCTCTGGTTGTCAGCGAAAATGGTGAGATTACCGATTTTAAGATGCGCTGTGAGAAATCCAAATATACAACCGTCAAAGCACTCCAGTCCTGCGGCTTCGAGACGATCGCCAGCGGCGACAGCCACAACGACCTCGCCATGATTGAGGCAAGCAAGGCGGGCTTCCTCTTCCGCACGACGGAGGAGATCAAGGCAGAATATCCGCAGATTCCGGCCTATGAGACGTATGATGAGCTGTTAGAAGCGATTAAAAAGGTATTAGCGTAAACATTCCGTATTTTCATAATTGCATATGCAATCGTAAAAGCAGCCCCCGGAATCCACACTCCGGGAGCTGCTTTTCAATCGTTTATCCTCTCAAATGTTCACTGATTATTTTTCAATAAATAACTGTTTTACATCAAATGCCTCGTCGATCATGCCGGATTCATACATGAAATCAGCGGTCTTCTGGAAGCCTTCTTTGTCATCATCTGTGATCTCGGTAGAGAAATCATAGAGATCGTACATACTCTTCACCGCATCGACATCCAGATCCAGCTCATCGGCTACGATCTGCATCGTCTCATCCGGTTTTTCTTCCATGAAATCAGCAATCTCGGTCTGTGCTTCTTCCAGCTTCTCGATGATCTCCGGGTGCTCGTCATAGAATTTCTGTGTCACTGCCACTGCAATGATCGCCTTAATCAGGCCTTCGCCGTCGGCTACCAGGTGGTAACCCTGCTGCCCTGCATTGTAAGCAGTTGCGCCAGCAACCAGAGCCACGTCTACACTGCCGCCGTCCAGACCTGCTTTTGCATCCGGGATCGACATATTGACATAGTTGACGTCGTCGATCGTCATGCCAGCCGTTGCCAGATAGGAAACGAGAAGCTCATGCAGGTTGGTTCCGGTCGGTCCTGCGATTGTCTTTCCTCTCAGGCTTTCCGGCGTCGTCAGGGACTCATCCTTAGAATACATACAGAATGCCTTCGGAGAACGGCTGTACATATTTAATACCTTGATATCCGCTCCATTTGCTGCAGACAGAATCACCGAAGTACCGCCAACCGCATACAAAACCTGCACATCGCCGGAAGCCAGCGCCTGTGTCTGATCTGCCCCGGAGGTCAGCTCCGCATAATCAACCTCAATCCCCATATCGCCAAATGTTTTTTCAAAAATACCCTGATTTTTCTCGATGATCGTCGGCACATTGAGCGGAGAAGTTACATACGTAAAGGTCAGCTTATCCAGATCAGATTCTTTCGCTGTCTCCTCCTCGGCTGCCGCCTCCTCTGCGCTGGTTTCTGCCTCTGCCTGCGTGCTCTCAGCCGCATCTTTTGTACCGGAGCAGCCTGCCAAGGAAGCTGCGGTAAGGCAGAGTGCCATTCCCATTGCCATCCATCGTTTCATCATAATCGTTCCTCCTCTAAATAAAATGTAAATTATTGTAACTGTTCAGTAGGTCTGCGCATTTACTGCGCTGACTGTACGAAAACATGGGCCAGCAGGCAAAAATCCCATTGCCGTAGGCAATTTTTAATGGATTTTTGCGCGTGACTGTGAAGGCACTGAACAGTTATAAATTATTTATAATATCCCTTTTCAGGGTTATCATCTCATCCTCCAAAAGATTCCTCTCTTCCTGCGGCGCCTTGACCTCATAGAGCGCTTTGACCATGCCCTTTTCAATGACCGCAATCTGGCTTCCCAGAATCAGTGCCTCATCGATGCTGTGCGTCACAAACAGAATGCTCGCACTGCGCTCCTGCTGGACGCGCAGAAGCTCTTTCTGCATCTGTTCCCTTGTAAAATAGTCAAGCGCGGCAAACGGCTCATCCATCATGATAAAGGTCGGCTCATACGCCAGCGCCCGCGCGATCGCCGCCCGCTGCTGCATTCCGCCGGAGAGCTGTGCCGGATATGCTTTTTCAAATCCAGATAATCCGACCGTGCGGATAACCGCCTCTATTTTCCCCGGATCTGTCTCCTTTTTTGAAAGCCCGAACACCACATTTTCCCAAACGGTCAGCCACGGCATGAGGCGCGGTTCCTGAAAGACAAATGCCGTCTTATGGGCGCTCTCCCAGCGGATCTCTCCGCTGTCCGCCGTCTCCAGTCCTCCGGTCAGCCGCAGAAGCGTCGTTTTCCCGCATCCGCTCTGCCCCAGAATCACGGTGATTCTCCCCGCCGGAAGCGACAGGTTGATCCCGTTTAAAACGGGAATCTCCCGGTTATCCACCCGGTATGTTTTATGAATATCAATCAGTTCAATTCCAGCCATTTTCCCCGGATCCTTTCAGCACAAATCCTATCATCCATCCAAACAGGCGGTCCGTCACATATCCGACTGCCCCGATCACCAGAATCCCCACGATCACCTTGTCGGTCCGCGACATCTGCTGTGCAAATAAAATCATATGTCCAAGCCCGGTGGACGCCGCCACCATCTCCGCACCGATAATGGCGCGCCAGCTATAGCCAAGCCCGATCCGCATTCCGACCAGAATATCTGCCATCGCATAGGGCAGAATGATGCGGAAAAATTTGCGGCGCTTCGAGTAGCCAAACATATCGCCCACTTCCAGAAGTTTCGAATCGCACCCGGTAAATCCCTTCACGATATTTAAGTACATCGGGAAAAAGGACGCCAGCACAATAATCACCGTCTTCGTCGTCTCTCCGATTCCGCACCAGAGAATCAGCAGCGGAATCATGCTGAGCGGCGGGACATTGCGGAAAAACTGCACAATATACTCATAGTAAACGCTGCTGCCCGGAAACAGCGCCCTGAACATTCCCAGCACAAAGGCACACAGGAACGCAATCGCAAATCCCTTCATGACACGCAGGAAACTGATTGAAATATCCCGCCACAGTTCCCCGATTTTCACCATTTTTAAAAAGCTCGTCCACACCCGCGCCGGGGACGGCAGCACATACGCACTGACCATCTCCATGCGGCAGACCAAATACCAGATCAGAAATACCGCTCCGATTCCCAGCGCCGGACCGAAGTATTTCTGCCAATTATCCTTGAATTTCTTCGTTTCTTTCATTCTTCCCATTCTTTTGCCGCAATTCATGCATTTTCCGCTTCTTCAAGCGTTTTCCATGAACCGCAGCTTTCTCTCACTCTGTCTGCACGCCATCCCCGTGATGGCATCCATCCTTACAATACAAAAGTTCCAGCAGATCCGCCTGCTTCCAGCTTCCGCTCTCCACATATGCCCGGATTTTCTCCGGACTGCTGACACTCTCTACCTTCGCCGCCTGTCCATCTTTCCGGCAGATTCCCGCAAAATACCCCGGCGGAATCGGGCTGTCTTCGATCGCCCGGACGCGCACCTCACCGCCCGCCAGACGATTCCATGCGATAAACCGCGTATTCTCAAGTCCCAGCGAATTTCCAAGCACCGCAAGACTCTGGCATGGCGTCGTGATGATCTTCTCCCCATCCGCCAGATCCGGACGCGTGCTTAATTCCCGCGCACAGTGAAGTAAAATCGGCTCGATCGGGGCAACTTTCAGGTTTTCAATTCCAGATTCGTTTTCCGGCTCCTTCTGTATCTCTTCAAGCAGCCGAACCGCCTCCGGACAGCGCGCATCCGCAAGCGTCACGCCCGCCCGCAGACTAGCTTCATATCTTTCCCGGACGATCCGTCCCCAATCGCCCCGGCACTCGACCCGCGTCAGACCATGCCGTTCTAAAAAACGCTTCAGCGAATCTTCCTCACACATCCCGGCAGAAACCGGATTTATCCACAAATACTGCATTGTTTCTCCACTCTATCCAATCAGGCTGCCTAGCTTTCACACCTATGCACCTAGTTTACTTCGTTTTCACGTTCCCTGCAAGTTAGTTTTTTCTAACTAGCTTATCATAGCAAAAAATCGATATATTGTCCAGTTTTGATTGTAAACTTTTACAATTTTATAAGTTGACACTAGCCGGTAAAAATGATAAAATCGGTTTTAATGATTCCTATTTTCATACATCTTTAATGGGTTTTGTTCCGAACGGATTCCTGTTTTTATTGAATCCTATAAAAAAAGCAGGCGGACAGGGCATCAAAGATACAATTCAGGCGATCGAAAATGCCGGATATACCTATAAGATCGAGTCGGATGACCGTGAGGAATAATGAGACACTTTCAAACAGAGCGTCTTTTCATGGGACGCTCTTTCTATGAAAAAAGTTTTTAACCAGTTCACATATTTACCGTGAAAACCAGCTAAAACCATTTTTCATTACAGCATATTAATAAACCCGGTCGATACCAGGAAAAGAACCAGCATGACAGCCGGCACAATATACCGGATTAAGAAGCTGTACATACCTGCTCTTGAAAAATGTTCCCCATTTTTCTCGACTTCTTCCACGATCCACTTCGGTCCGACCACCCATCCGATCAGGATGCTGGTTAAGAAGGATATGATCGGCATAAGGAAGCTGTTGCTGATATAATCCATCACATCAAGCAGCTGTCCGGTGGAATCGTTCGGCAGCTTCAACTCAAAATACAGAATATTGTAGCCCAGACAAATGAGAACTGCCGTGATCAGGGAATAGATTCCGACCATCACACACATCTGTTTTCTCGTCTTTCCAAACACTTCCATGCAGTTGGCAACCAGCGTTTCCATGACAGAAACGCAGGATGTCAGCGCCGCAAAGCCAAGCATCAGGAAAAATGCAAGTCCCACGATATGACCGGCGCCGCCCATCGCCTGAAATACCTTTGGAAGCGAAATAAAGGTCAGACTCGGACCGGACGCCATGCCGTCGCGTCCTAAAAATACAAAGACCGCCGGAATAATCATCATACCGGACAGAAGCGCCACACCTGTATCAAAAAATTCAATCTGGTTGGTCGCCTTGTTCAAATCGATCTCATCTTTGACATAAGAACCATATGTTACCATAATTCCCATCGACACACTCAGTGAGAAAAAGAGCTGGCTCATCGCATCCAGCAGTACTTCCAGAAATCCTTTTACCGTCAGTCCCGTAAAATCCGGGCGCACGTAGACGAGGAATCCCTGTATTCCCGTCCGGACCGTCCCATCCGCGTCCGTGTAGGAAAGCGTCAGTGAAAAAATCGCGATTCCGATGACTAACAGGATCAGTCCCGGCATGATAAAACAGGAAAATTTCTCAATTCCCTTCTCCACACCTCTGTATACAACCCAGATTGTGAGCGCCAGAAAGATTCCCGTGAAAATCAGCGGCGCATTCTTTTCCGTGATAAACGATGTAAAATATCCGTCCTCGGCCACATCCCTGCCGGATGTCGTCAAATACTCAAAGAAATATTTCGTGATCCATCCGCCGATGACCGAATAATACGTCATAATTAACATCGGAACCAGAAACGTCAGGTATCCAACAAACTTCCACTTCGGATGCAGCGTTCCAAACGCCCGCAGCGCATTCTCCTTCGTTCTTCTGCCGATCGCCACATCCGTCGTCAGAAGTACAAATCCAAATGTCGCCACCAGCACCAGATACACCAGCAGGAACAGTCCGCCTCCGTCTTTCGCACATAAATACGGAAAACGCCAGATATTTCCTACACCGACGGCACTTCCGGCTGCTGCCAGCACAAACCCCAGCGAACCGCTGAAGCTGTTTTTCTTTTTTGCCATTTACTTATAACCCCCGTGATTGTAACTTTTATGTCCGTCTCCCGCGGACATAGACAGCTTCTATTCTACCTGTTTTTATTAGAATTACAAGTATCTGCCAGCAATTTTCCCCTCAAATTTCCCCCCCTCCCGCTTTTCTTCCCAGCCGTCCCATCGTTACTGTTCACGCATCATGCCCAGTAACGGAATTTGCCGTGGCTTCGCATTTAATTTATTTCCTCCCTTTCTTCTCTACTTGCCTGCCTTATCATCTTCTGCTAAAATTAAAAAGATAAAAACAGAAATTTTCTCATGGAATGAGGCATATACACAATGAACAACAATCAAACATTCCCGCGTCTTTGCCGGGTTTTAGAAATATACGAAGCCGATTTTGGCTGTGAAGAACGCCCGGACGGACAGGAAACGATGGTCTGTGTCCGTCTGCTGGACACAACTGAAAATGCAAACCTCTCAGAGCATCCAGAATATACGATACGCACCGCGGATCAGGCACTCTATGATGCCGGAATCGATGAGGGCGATCGCGTCTGGTTTGACCCGGAATCCGGGCAGATTGAGAAAGCGGCTGAATCACACTAAAATATAAAGAGTTACAAAGGAATATCAAAATGGAACCATTTTACTATAATCACATGAACAAGAATCAGCAAGCCGCCTACCGCGCCATGCAGCAGGGGCTTACCAATCTCTCCGACGAATTTCAGATTCCGCGCCTGGAGGGAAAGGATTTAAGCAATGTATTTTTTGAACTGCGGCTCGATCACCCGGAGATTTTCTGGGCTTCCGGCTTTAAATATAAGTATTACCCAGATTCCCCGAACCTGATCCTGATACCGGAATACCTCTTTGACAAGGGCAAGATCCGCGAACATCAGAAAGCGATGGGCGCCCGCGTCGAAAAACTTGCCCGCCCGGCAATGAAGCTGACTGAACTGGAAAAAGAACGCTATATCCACGATTTTATCTGCGAACACGTTCACTATGACAAATTAAAAAAGCCCTACTCCCATGAGATCATCGGACCTCTGGGACAGGGCGTCGGCGTCTGCGAGGGCATCGCCAAATCGGTCAAAATTCTTTGTGATACGCTCGGCATCTGGTGCATGATCGCGCTCTGCGGCAATAACCCTGAAAAGGGCATCAAATACCGCCATACCTGGAACATCGTCAAGATCGGGAAAACGTACTACCATCTGGACGCTACCTTCGACAACAGTCTCGGCAAATGCAGCCAGACAGGGGAGGAAATCCGCTACGATTACTTCAATCTCGACGACAAGGCGATCTTCCGCGACCACGAACCGCTCATCGCCCCGGCGCCTGCCTGCACGGACAGCGATCATTTCTACTACAAAGAAAAGAAACTCTCCTTTACCAAACAAGAGGATGTATACAAACGTTCTCTCCAGGCTGCCAAGAAAGGAAAAACTCTTACCTTCCACTGGCGGGGCGGCTATCTGACCAAAGAAGTCTTACGGGAACTCCTGGATCTTATCGAAAAAGCCGGAAGCGAACGCCAGAAAACAGCCCTAATTAAGCTTAACTGGCCCCAGGCAGTTCTGCGCGTCCGCTACACCGATGAGGCCATCCAGCCGATTGTCACCATGGAGGAAGCAAATGAAGGGGAAGAAACCCCGGAAGGCACAGCGTCTTTATAGTTCGCTGTGCTTTTCCGCGGAGCATTTTTGTGTCATAGGACGAAGTTTCCTATGACATGAAGATTCTAACAATCATAGGGATCATCTTCCAAAACCAGAGCCTGAAGTTTATCAAAGCTGCCTGCCAAAGGAGCTTATCCAGAAAGTTTTACGCTGTTTTTTTGCTATACGTCAATGATTAGGATGAAATTTCTTAGAATTTTTCTCAAAGGAACTATTGCTATAGTCTCTCTTTTACTTCCATAACTGGGCACACACCAACTCCAGTACACTTCCCGCGATACATCTCGCCTTGTCCGAGATCAGAAAACAGTTGGAAAGTTCCTCTTTTCTCGGATCGACATCTGCTACCTTGAAATGTTCCGTCACCAGATAACCATCCCGCAAAAGACCTCGCAGAATGCCCGTGATCTGTGTCTGAACCAGAAGTTTCGTTCCGTCCTCCTGCCAAATCTCCGCGATCGTGTCCCCGGCTTCAACGCTATCACCGATCACACGCACATTTTTGAAAATCCCCGCTGCCTGCGCGTGAATCACCCGCTCTGCACCGTATCCACCGATCACGCCCGGAATCCCCGTATTCGGGATTGCCGCACCCTCGCGGATAATTCGCCCAAGCCGGTGACCGCGCTTTGTCTCCACCACAACATCCACATCCTCACCTGCCGTAAAGCCCGGACCAAGTGCAATCGTGAGCGGTGCCATATCCCGGCGAGTTCCAAGATTTCGCTTTGCCAGAATCGCATCGATCACAACAGCCGGTTTCAGCGCTCCAATCGACACGCCTTTCGGATCAATCAAAATCGGCACGCTATTTTCCTGCCAGACCGCTTCTGCCTCCTCATATCGATCAATCCGGACAGCACGAAGCCCCTCGACCTCAGTTGTTTTTGTATAAACCGCCTCACACAGAGCTACCTGTCGCCGGATCGCCGCCGGATTTTCAATCTCCAGCACCAGCACACGAAGCCCTGCCGCCCAGAGCCGATGAATCGTCCCAGTTGCCAGGTCACCGCCGCCGCGCACAATAATTAAATCATCTCGTTTCATGAGGATGCCTTCTCCTATCTCACTTTTGCTACTATTATTTCCATTACCTGTTTATGCAGCTTCTTCTTCAAATAATTTTTTGATTGTGTTTTCTGCTTTTAGAGTAATTCTTTTTACTGCCACACACACGACACCTTATCATAAACAGAAGTGTCTATCCGTCCGCTCCACTGCTCCCACTCTTCCGGACGCATCCGCCACGCAAGACCACAGCCGGCAGAAATCTCCCTCGGAAGTGGAATTAAACGTCCCGGAATGCCCGTTTCCATACATCGTTTTTCCCATTTCATCGCCGCCACAGTTGTCTGAAAGGACAGTACGATAAATGGATGTTTTTCTCTCATACTACCAATTTCTCCCCTACGCTTCCTCTGCCAGTGCCCGAACTGCTTCTGCTGCCCTCTCAATCTCCTCTTCCGTATTAAAATGCGAAAAACTGAACCGCACCACTCCCTGACCGACCGTTCCAATCGCCCGGTGCATGAGCGGCGCACAGTGTGCCCCCGCGCGGACGCAGATGCCGTATTCTTCCCAGAGTGCATCCGCCACACGTGCCGAATCTTCCCCGGCAAAGTTGAGGGAGACGATCGGCGCATGACATTTTTCTGCCGGAGCTCCATACACAATGATGCCCGGAATTTCCTTCACCTGTTCGTAAAAACGGCGTGTTAAATCCCGCTCCCGTTTCTGCAATTTCTCGATCCCCTGATCCATCCGGTAACGGATGCCTGCCGCCAGCCCCGCCAGACCATGGACATTGAGCGTCCCGGCTTCGAGTGCCGTTGGCATTTCCTTCGGATGGTGTTCATCATAACTGTGAATGCCGCTGCCGCCAACCAGAAGCGGTTCCACCGAAAGTCCCGGCTTCACATACAGCCCGCCGGTTCCCTGTGGTCCCAGAAGCGCCTTATGCCCGGTAAAACAGAGCACATCGATTCCGAGCTTCTGCACGGAAAACAGTTCTTCCCCTGCAGTCTGCGACGCATCCACAATCAGAAGCAGTCCATTCTGTTTAACAAACGAAGAAATATAGGAAAGATCCGTCACATTTCCTGTCACGTTGGACGCGCCGGTAATTACCACCGCACGCGTCTCTGGGCGCAGAAATGCTTCCAACTCTTCATATTTTAGATTTCCACGCGCATCCACACCCACAAAACTAAGCGTCGCTCCCTGATCACGCAGACGGTAAAGAGGGCGCAGCACCGAATTATGCTCACAGACCGTCGTGATCACGTGATCGCCCGGACGAATCAGCCCGGAAATGGCTATGTTCAGCGCCTCCGTTGCGTTTGCCGTAAAGGCAATCCGCGACGCATCTTCCGCATCGAACAATTCTGCTGCTGCCGCACGTGCCCCGTACACCAGTCTTGAAGCATGTAAGGTTGCCTCATGCGCGCCGCGCCCCGGATTTCCTGCGGTGCGAAGCGCCTCAAGGACTGCCTGTTCCACCTGCAGCGGCTTTTGAAGCGAAGTCGCCGCATTGTCCATATAAATCATGGTTTTACCACATTTCCAGCGCCCAGCATTTTTTCAGCGATGACATACATGTTGGTTACACCGCCGACTGCCAGCTTCTCGGTCAGGCCATAGAAATTCAGGCAGGTGCCGCAGGTCAGGATCTCCACACCTTCTGCCTCCAGTGTCTTCAGATCCTCCAGCATCGGAGATCCTTCACAGGTCAGACTGGCTCCGCCGTTATAGAAAAGAATGGTTTTCGGCAAGTTGTCCTGCTGGGTCAGGGCAAATGTAAATGCCTTCAAAAGCGTCTTTCCAAGTTCCTCACTGCCCTCGCCCATCTTATCATTGGCAATCACAACCACGGTATCGGTACGGCTGTCCGGAATACAGGCTTCGCCTTCGGCTCCTGCCTGCGCTTTTTCCTCTTCTGTCTGTTCACCCACCGTAAAGATAACCTGATATTCCTGATCCGCCAGCTTCTTTGCACTGCTCTGATAGCCCTTCTGCTCTGCCATTTTCGTCAGATTCTGAACTGCAATCTCATTATCCACCAGCACTTCCACCTGTCCGGCACCCGAAAGTTCCTCTATCGCGTGTTTTGCCTTTACGACCGGAATTGGGCATGCGTCTCCTCTTGCATCTACTTTCTTCATTTCTGTTTCCTCCTATCCTCGTACAAAAATTTCAACCTCTCCCGATTCCGTGATCGGTTCCGTGATCGTTCCCACGATCCGCGCCGGAAGCCCGGCGTTCTGCAGCTCCTGTTCCAGTTTCTCCGCCTCATCCGGGGCAGCTGCCATCAGAAGTCCGCCGGAGGTCTGCGGGTCAAACAAGACCTCTTCCATTGAAAACGGTACATTTTCAAACTGCACCGCCGCCCCGACATGGTTGCGGTTTCTCTGTCCTGCCGCCGTGTATAAAAACGCATCTGCCGACTCACGTGCGCCCGGAAGCACCGGGATATGGTTCACATCAATCTCGCACGACAGCCCGCGCCCCATCATTTCATGCAGATGTCCCAGAAAACCGAACCCAGTCACATCTGTGCACGCGTGAACCGTGTACTTCCGGCTGATTTCCGCCGCTGTTTTATTGAGCGTCGTCATCGACTGTACCGCCCCGTCCATCTGCTCTTTTGTCACTTCTCCGACGCGGTTTGCCGAACAAATCAGCCCAACACCCAATGCCTTTGTCAAAATCAGGCGGTCGCCCGGCTGTCCGGCATCATTGGCGTACAGCTTTTTCGGATTTACCAGTCCCGTCACGGACAAACCGTATTTCACGCCCGTGTCCGCAATCGAGTGACCGCCCGCGAGAATGCCGCCTGCTTCTGCCACCTTCTCCGCGCCGCCCTGTAAAATCTGTCCCAGAACATTCAAATCCATTGATTCCGGAAAACACACCAGATTCAGCGCCGTCTTGACCTCACCGCCCATCGCGTACACATCGCTCAACGCATTTGCCGCTGCAACCTGTCCAAAAATATATGGATCGTCCACCATCGGCGGGAAGAAATCAACCGTCTGCACCAGCGCCAGATCCTCCGTGACCTGATACACTGCCGCATCGTCCCGGCTGTCATATCCGACTAAAAGATTCGGATCCTTCTCGCCGCGCGGTAGTTTTTCCAAAATGCGGCTTAAAACACCGGCTCCCAGCTTTGCCGTACAGCCTCCGCCCGTACAAAATACGATATCCTTTTTCTCACCCATCTCTCTCACTCCTGATTTCGTTCTGTTCCTGAAAAGGAAGTTAAAATTCCCTGAATTCCGTAGCTATGTTTCAGGATATCCAGTACCTTTCTGCCATCCTCCCGGCGCTCTGACGTGTCCGCCTGGTTCAGAACCACAAAAAACGAACGCCCCAATATATCTTTTCTGGCACCGTTTTCGCTACCAAGAAGCCATGCCAGAAGTTCTGGAGTCAAAGACGTATCTTTCGAAATAGGCACTTCTTTGAGCAGTCTTTTTCCTTCTTTGGGATAAGCTGCGTCCCCATACTCGCACACATCCCTGTTCCACGCCTCAATCGCCAGCTCCGCCCGGAAGCACACCTCCCCCAGCGGACGATACAGGGCACTCAGCCCCGCGACCGCCAGCACGATATCGCTCTGCGGCAGTATCACCGGCTCATGAGCCGCCGGAAATTTACACGGAAGACATTTCGCGCCATCCGCCTCCAGAAATGTGATATCTGCATCCGAAATCCACTTGCTTCGAATCGCTTCTGGCAGAATTGCCAATTTTTCGTGTGGGGCTGGGGTTCCGGCTACGACGTAGGTTCCCTGCTGCCAGAGACGATCGCGCTCTTTTCTGGCATTCTCCCACGCGGTATTTTCTTCCTCATTTACCGCAATCCACGGCACATTTACCGGCTTCCGAATATGCGTCGTCGTCGTCGTCAGCACCCGCCATCCCTTCGCCGTGCAGTACGCCGACAGCGCATACAGAAGCGTCGTCTTTCCGCCTCCGCCAATCAGCGAAACCACGTGTCCTTTTTCACGTAAGAAAGGAAACTTCTGCTCCCAGTCCATCACCGCAGCTTCTCTTCCCATTCCTTCTCCCGAAATCCCGTTAAAACAGTATCTCCATCCACAATGACAGGGCGTTTTACCAACATCCCATTGGTGGCAAGCAGCTTCAACTGTTCGTCCTCGCTCATCTGCGGCAGCTTATCCTTTAACTGCATTTCCTTATATAGCATCCCGCTCGTATTGAAAAATTTCTTGATCGGCAGCCCGCTTCTCGCCTGCCACTTCTTCAATTCCTCATACGTCGGATTTTCCTCCACGATATGGCGCTCTGTATATGAAATTTCCTGTGCATCCAGCCATTTTTTCGCTTTCTGGCAGGTACTGCATTTTGGATAATAAATAAACAGCATCGTATTCCTCCTTTGTGAGCATGCTTGCTATTATACGGCACCTTCTATTTTAAATACGGCCGTTCTAAACAAAGCATTTTACCTTTTTAAATTACCTACAGAAATTATACCCAGACACCAGAAAGATTGCAAGGGATGCCTGAAAATGATACAATAATAATATCTGCAACTATATTCAAGTCGAACGTCCGTGAGACTTGGTGCGTGATTCTGGTCAGCGAAGCTGACATATTCCTATCAGAATCACTGCGCATCCTCGCGGAGCGTTTATCTCAGTCGGAGACAAAGCTTCCACTGAGACAAATTTGCTATTACTCACCACCTGAAGAGGTGGGAGTCTTCTCGACTGAGATCCCCCCCCTCTTTTATACCAACAGGGAAACACATTTACCCAAAATTATTATAAAAATATCCACTATGAAAGAAAAAATATTTAACATCATCCAGATCGGCGACAAGAGCAACCGTATCAGCCGTGCATTCGATATTTTCATCACCTTCACGATCATCTGCAATATCATTGTCACGTTTCTGGAAACATTCGATCAATTAACATCCTTCGGTGGTCTGTTTACCATGCTGGAACATGCCAGTGTCCTGATTTTCTGTATTGAATACGCGCTGCGCATCTGGACTGCCGACTATCTCTATCCAGAAAAAACGCCGGGACGCGCCCGGTTCTGCTTTCTCATTTCCTTTGATGGAGTGGTGGATCTGCTGACGATCATCCCGGTCTTTTTTCTGTCGGGCTTCATCATTTTCCGTATGCTGCGCGTGGCGCGGATTTTCCATCTGTTCCGGCTCAATGCGAAATACGACTCGTTCAACATCATTACCACCGTACTCTATGAAAAACGGAACCAGATCATTTCCTCTGTGTTCATCGTCATGGTGCTGATGCTGGCGAGCAGCATGTGCATGTATAGTGTCGAGCACAACGCTCAGCCGGACATTTTCCGCAATGCATTCAGCGGCATCTGGTGGAGTATGTCCACGCTGCTGACCGTCGGTTACGGCGATATTTACCCGGTCACAACGCTTGGGCGCGTGATGGCGATCTGCATCGCCTACCTCGGAGTCGGTGCCGTCGCGATCCCAACCGGTATCATCAGCGCCGGTTTCGTCGAACAGTACCAGCGCAAGAGCAGCCTGTCCAGCATGAAGGACGCGGATATTCAGGAAATTGCCGAGGTTTTCGTCGATAAACGATATGCCGGAAAAACCATTGAAGAGATGGAAGAAGAGCAGAATATCAAGATATTTCTGGTGCTGCGCGATGATCTGTCGGTGCTTCCGCAGAAAAATATGGTTTTGAAATTAAATGATATTGTGATTATACGAATAGAAAATGAAGCGTAATCAAACTTATCATCAAACATTTTTTTATGAACGTGAAAAAGAATGTGCCTTGGCACATTCTCGCGCCGAGCGCGGTCGCTTGCGACATGTTTCTGCTTCGCGCGAGTGCGCATCATTGGCACGTTAGTGCCTTTTTGTGTAATAGGGAATTCCAAGGAATTTCCTATTACACAAAAAGACTGCCGTCCAAAGTTTCTCTCTCTGGACAGCAGCCTTTTCTTTCCTTCAAAATCAGCTTCTCAGCTCAATTCCATACGTCTTATTCAGCTGTTTCAGCACTTTCTTGACATATCCGTCAACGGTATCTGCCTTGAACGCCTCTTCCTTCGGAGTGAAGAGAACGGTAAATGCCATCGATTTCTTATCGGCTGCGATCTGTCTGCCCTCGTATACGTCGAACAGACTAACATCCTTGACGTAAGCACAAGCCTCGCGGATACAGCCCTCAACCTGTCCGCAGGTGATGTCTTTGTCCATAACCAGCGCCAGATCACGTTTTTCCTCCGGGAATTTTGGAAGCGGCTCAAATACTTTGGCTTTTCCATACCATTTCTCCAGCGCTTTCATGCTGATCTCCAACACATACGCATCTTCGCGCATTGCCTCTTCCTTCATGATCTCATATTTTACCTTACCGAGGTAACCAATCTCCTCGCCCTCGCAGAAGATCGCTGCGGTCTGATACGGATGCAGGAACGGTTTCTCTGCTTTTTCATAGTTAAAAGTAATATTTAAAACATCGGCAACTGCCTCTGCCATTCCCTTTAAGGTAAAGAAGGACTCTTCCTTGCCAAATGCACCGATGCACAGCGTCTCTCGCTCTTCCGGATATTCCGTCAGAGGCAGGGACTTCGGAATAAATGCATTTCCAATCTCGAAGATACGTCCCTCGAAGATGCCTCTCTTTTGGTTGCGTCCCATCGCATGAATCATCTGCGGTGCCAGTGTTGTTCTCATCAGGGACAGATCCTCGTTGATCGGATTCATGATGCGGATCGCCCTGCGCTCTGGCGCGTCCTCTGCAAATCCCATTTCATCCAGATCCGACGGGGAGAAGAAGGAATAGTGGATTCCCTCAAATGCGCCAACACTGCACAGCGTTCTCTTTACTTTCAGAATTGTTCTCTGACGCAGGTTGCTTCCACCGATCGTCACCTTAGCACTCGGCAGGAAGGTCGATGTGATGTGATCGTAGCCGTACATACGGATCACTTCCTCGGCAACATCCGGATAATCTTCCATATCCTCGCGGTATGCCGGGAAATGCATGGTCAGTTCGTCGCCGTTGATCTCCGGCTGGAAGTTTAAGCCAGCCAGGATGCGTAAAATATCCTCGTCCGGAACGGTAATACCCAGAACAGCGTTTACCTTCTTAACACTTGTCTTGAAGGTGGTCGGCTCTAAGGAGTTTCCGGTATTTACATTTTTATGGGTCTTGGAAATCTTACCAGCTCCCAGCTCCTCAACCAGGTGCAGGGCACGTTTCATCGCCATCTCGGTTGTGTACTCATCGACGCCCTTAGAATATCGCTGGCTCGCGTCGGATCCCTGTCCTAATGCACGGGAGCTTCTGCGGATGTTGTCACGGGCAAATTTAGCTGCCTCGAACATCACTTCCGTCGTGGTATCACGGACCTCAGAATTTAAACCACCCATGATTCCGGCAAGTGCTACCGGCTTTTTGCCGTCGCAGATAACCAGATTGTTCGGATTTAAGGTAAATTCTTTCTCATCCAGCGTCACGATCTTCTCGCCCTCGGCCGCGCGTCTTACGTTGATCGCATTGCCCTCCAGATAATCGCAGTCAAACGCATGAAGCGGCTGACCTAACTCACGCATGATATAGTTTGTAATATCAACAATATTGGAAATGGAATTATTTCCTACCAAAGCCAGACGTCGTCTCATCCATGCCGGGGACTGACCCAGTTTTACGTCATATACATAGTGTGCAATGTAACGCGGGCAAAGATCCTGTGCCTCTACCGTTACGTTGAAGCCTTCTTTCTCAACTTCTGTCTCAGTGTAATCCAGTGCCGGTGTCTTGAGCGGCTCGCCCAGTGCGGCGGCAACCTCTCTTGCCAGACCGAAAATACTCTGGCAGTCCGGACGGTTTGCCGTGATAGAAACATCGAAGATCCAGTCATTTAAGCCGGTCAGCTCTTTGACATCCGAACCAATTTCCGCATCCTCCGGCAGAACCAGCAATCCGTTGTAACCAGCACCCGGATACAGATCCTCGTTTAAGCCAAGCTCGGTACCGGAACACAGCATACCCTGGGACTCATAACCTCTCAATTTACCCTTTTTAATGGTGGCCACGCCCTCGATCGTCACATGATCTTTTGCAGTTGCATATACTTTCGCGCCAATCATGGCAACTGGGAATTTTCCGCCAGCTTTTACATTGTCAGCGCCACAGCAGATCTGTAAGAGTTCCGGACCACCTATATTGACCTGGCACACATGAAGATGTGTTTCCGGAATCGGCTCACAGGAGTCAACATAACCAACGACGATGCCGCTGATATCCTTGCCAACCTGCCATTTTTCTTCTACCTCAAATCCACAGTCAAAAAGCTTCTTCTCCAGCTCATCTGCGGAAATATTAATATCTACATAATCTTTTAACCAGCTTAACGGTACAAGCATTTCTAATCCTCCTGTCCTGATCAGTCATCGATCTGATCCAGCACACGCAGATCAGACTCAAAAAGCATCTTGATGTTGTTGATGCCGTATTTCAGCATTGCGATACGCTCCAGACCCAATCCGAATGCGAATCCACTGTATTTATTGGAATCAATGCCGCAGTTTTCCAGTACCTTCTTATTTACCACACCAGCGCCGAGGACCTCGATCCAGCCTGTTTCCTTGCACAGACGGCAGCCCTTGCCGCCGCACTGGAAGCAGCTTACATCGACCTCAACAGACGGCTCCGTGAACGGGAAATAGGACGGACGAAGTCTCGTTTTTGTCTGCTCACCGAAAATTCTCTGAACAAACATATCCAGCATACCCTTTAAATCACACAGGGTGATGCCCTCATCAACAACCAGACCTTCCATCTGGCTGAACATCGGAGAATGGGTCGCATCATCGTCAGAACGGAATACTTTACCCGGGGAAACAACCTTGATCGGCGGTTTTTTCGCTTCCATGACATGAACTTGTCCAGCCGATGTCTGGGTACGGAGCAAGAATTCCGGAGACAGATAGAATGTATCCTGCATATCGCGCGCCGGATGATCCTGCGGTGTATTTAAAGCTGTAAAGTTATAATAATCGGTCTCGATCTCGGTTCCCTCATATACCTCAAATCCCATAGAGGTGAAGATATCCGTCAGCTGATTGCGGACCGTCGTAACTGGATGCAGATTACCGTAACGGATTTTAACCGGCGGCATCGTGATATCAATCTTCTCCGATTCATAGCGCTGCTGCTGCTCTTTCTCTTTTAATTTCTGATCCAGCTCGTCAAAGAAATTGTTTGCCCACTCCTTGGCGCCGTTGATAGTCTTACCAAATTCCGCTTTCTGGTCATTGGCAACATTGCGCATTTCTTTCATCAGCAGACCAATTCTGCCCTGCTTATTATCCAGAAAGGTCTTCTTAAACTCATAGACACTCTTGGAAGTCGTCAGAGCATCCGCACCCTGGCGGATTTCCTCTTTGATCGCAGTGATCACTTCATTCAGTTCTTTTAAATCCTGCATGATTTCTCTCCTTCTATTACTTTTGTTGCTTTTTATCTTGATATTGCTTTAACTTGTGGACACGAATTTGTGCATAAAGGATGTTCTCTGGCACATTCGGGCGTCTCGCGCGGTCGCTTGCGACATGACATAAAAAAATCCCTTCGCACAAAACGTGCAAAGGGACGATCATATCTATACCGCGGTACCACCCAGCTTCCTGTCGGCAGGTCATTTTTTCGTCTGCCACAGACACTTTCCGGTATGTAACGTACACCAGACGGCAATGCCTACTCTAAATTTCAGCAATGCAGCTCCCGTGGGAAATTCGGATATCTGTCTGAACGGAAAAAGGCTCACAGCCGCTGACCTCTTCTCTCTGACCGGAAACAGTATCTTATAAAACACGATCATAGCTTTTGGTTTGTTTGGTTTGATTGATTTCATGTATGCAATCTGTTTATTATTTTAGGCATGTTGGTGGGAAATGTCAAGGGATTTCTTTCCTTGATATTTTCATTGATATTTTCATCTTGGTATTTTCAAATTATAAGAAATTTTACTTACTGCAAGCATTTTGCAAGCACAAAGCCCAGAAACCTCTAAAAAAGCAGATGTTTCAGTTTGAAAACTTCCGTGTAAGGAAGCTCACTGCAATCAATGCCCTAAATTTTTATATTACCCTGTGCATGGCATTTCTGGCACATATATCCATGAAATCAGAAACGCATGCCCTGAAGGTTGCAATCATACAGAAAGCAGACCCTATAAAAGAAAAAATCCATTTCAGCTATTATCGGCTGGCTAAAGGTATCTCAGGCATACTGTCGTATATAAAAGAAGGGATCAGGCTATGATTTCGGACAAAACGTCCGATATACCGTCAACTTTGCCTTAAGCCGGTCGCTTAAATAGATAAAAGAATAACTCTCCCAAGTAGTGAAAGGAATCATCCATTTATTATTTATCTCCTTCTTCTATCATATAGAATAATTATAATTCAAACATTTAGAATTGTTATTATATTTGTGGTGTATGTCAACAACTTTTTTTCTTTTTAATTCTACCAGCAGACGGCATCTCTTTTTATGAAAGGTTATCATTTTATCAACTGTATAAGCACGCAAAAAAGCACCAGCCAACTAAGTGACTGATGCTTCTCACATCTGATATCCTTTATTTTTTATAAACTGTATTCCCTTTTGCAATCACTTCAACAAGCTGAAGTTCCTGGTCGAGAATACAAAGATCCGCATCATAGCCTTCTTCAACCTTACCTTTTCCCTTAAGACAAAGAATATCTGCTGGATTCGATGTAATTGTAGAAATTGCTATTTCTAAAGGAATTTCTGTTTTAAATACACATTCCTTTACTTCCTTCAGAAGGCAGCTGGACTGTCCAACGCCCATTCCAAGGAATTTTCCATCACTACTGTACATCGGAAGGCTTCCCTGCCCGTCAGAAGAAATTGTTATGCGGTCAGGATTTACTCCTGCATCTAACATCCGTTTGATACCATTACATACACGTACCTCATCACAGATAGTTTCCCAATAGTCAATATCTTCATTTCCAGTAAAGTCTACTGCTCCGCCTTTCAGTGCATACTCAATCGACTTGCCAAAAAGCATCTCATTTCGATTGATATGTGTTGGCAGTATTTGAGTTGCCGGTATCTCTGTCTCATCGACTACTCGTTCAATCAGATCTAAGCATCTCGGACTATCGCCCAGATGAACATTTACAATGCCAGCTTTCCCGGAAAGAACACCACCAAGCCTTGTATCCGCAATGACACGTGCAAATTCCTCGAAAGTCGGCTGTGAAGAACGATGATCAGAGATCGCGATTTCTCCCGTTCCAATGATTTCCTGAATCATCATAATATCTTTCACAATACTGTCAGTCAACGTGCGGACCGGAATCTGATAACTTCCGGTATAACAGTATGCAGACATTCCCTGCTCATTCAATCCTTTTGTCTTTGCAACCAGTGCACACATATCACGACCGATTCCATCTGTTCCAAGGCAGCCAACAACGGTTGTCACTCCAAACTTCGTAAGTCCTTCCATGGTTGCTTCCGGAGTACGATTGGCGAATCCGCCTTCGCCACCGCCTCCGAGTACATGAACATGACTATCAATGAATCCCGGAGTTAAAAGTAGCCCCTCTCCATTGATCCTTTCTGTCTCAGAAAGAAATCCGTCTGCGGATATAGAACCCGCATCTTTAATCTTAACAATCTTATCATTGATTATAAGTACATCTTTTTTCCCCAGATGCTGTGGAGCATAAACATCAATATTCTGAATTAATTTCATCACAAATCACTCCCACTGAGACAAATTTGCTATTACTCGCCACCAAAAGAGGTGGGAATCTTCTCGACTGAGATAAAATACATATTTTAGAATCCAATTCCAACTGCAACAAGAACTGTAATGATTGCACCAATCATTAAGACACCAAGGAATTTCCACATGAATTTAATCCAGTTAGACCACTCAATCTTTGCAATTGCAAGAGATCCAATCAAGCATCCGGATGTAGGAACAATCAGGTTTGTAAATGCATCACCAAGCTGGAATGCAACTACAGCTGTCTGACGCGAAACACCTAACAGGTCTGACAGCGGAGCCATGATCGGCATTGTGATGGCAGCCTGTCCTGTTCCGGATACAACGAAGAAGTTAAATACGGACTGGAACAGATACATAAGTACGGCTGCAACTGCTCCGGAAACTCCAGACAATGCATTTGAAATATTATACATAATTGTATTAATAACTGTAGGTGTTGTCGGATCAGAACCACCAAGAACCTGCATGATTCCCTGTGCCATAGCAACGACAAGGGCAGCACCGATCAGGTCTTTTGCTCCATCTTTGAAAGATGTTGCAATATCATTCAGTTTCATATCATTCAGTTTAAAGATAACTCCAAACACACCGGAAACAATTCCCATAATAAAGAACTGTGTTGCAATCTCCGGCATGTAGTATCCCTGAGTCATAACTCCCCAAACTACCCATACTACTGTAACAGCCAGTGTCAGAAGGACTAAAATGTGTCCAAGACCAAATGAATGTCCTTCGTCAATTCCTGTTGTTTCATTCTGCTCACGGAAATATGAATCCGTCTTATATGCGATTGAGATTGTCGGATTCTTTTTAATCTTTGATGCATAGAACATAGTCATTCCACAGCCGAGTGCTGTAAATACGACCCACATTACCATACGGAATCCTGCACCGGAGAATACGTCAATACCTGCAATACCCTGTGCAATGCCTACAGAGAACGGATTCATCCAAGATGAACCGAAGCCAATCTGTGTGGCAACATAAGTAACAAGAACTGCGATAACTGAATCATATCCAACTGCTACAAACAACGGACAAAGAATCATAGTAAACGGAAGCGCTTCTTCTCCCATTCCGAAAACTGCTCCACCAAGAGAAAACAGTACGAAAAGTATCGGAATCAGTAGTTTTTCTGCTCCCTTGGCCTTACGGATCAATCCGATCAATCCAGATTCAATCGCACCTGTACGGATCATGATACCAAATGCACCACCTACTACCATAAGGAATGCGATAATCTCGATTGCAGAACTATTTACGATTCCGTTATACATATAGTTGAAGAATCCTGTTCCACCATCTCCGCTAAAGAGTGCTACTCCTTCTGTTACTACATTTCCTGCATCATCTGTCAGATACTGGAAACTTCCGTCCTTGATTACTGTACGGGTTTTCTCAACACCATTGATCATATATGAAATATCCTGTGTTTCGTAAAATCCCTTTGGTACAAGAAATGTCAGAAGTGCTGCGATAACGACTACTAAAAAGATGATAATGTAGGTATCTGGCACTTGGAATCCCTTGTTAAAGGACTTTAGCCCTTTTTCTTCTTTTTTGCTCATTTTTGAGTCTTCCTCCCATTTTTTGATATACCATATTAGTGTACCATAGAATGCGTAAAATCCAAGTGAAAATTTACATATTTTATGTCATTCTTCTGTATTTTTATACATCAAAAAACGGAATTAGCTCTGGTAATGCAAATCATGACCACTGGCTTAGCCAGTGATTAGACTGCGCCTTCCGGAACCTGCGGAAAGGCCAGATCCTCAATCGTGCCATACTGAAGAGCCGCATTTCTCTCTTCCTCTGCCCAAAGTTTGCTTGGATGATTGGAAAAATTGATAAACATAGTAACATTCCCCTCGTTTTTATCTTATCTTAAATCCCCGTTCTTCTTCACAGGGAATCTCTGTGATCTCCATATCCGCCACGTTGATCCATCTCTGTTGCTGAATCCTAGCTAACATTTCCCGAATGGAAGCTTCGCTTCCCTGCACTTCCATCTCCACTCTTCCGTCCCACAGGTTCTCCACCCAGCCGGCCAGGCCAAGGGACTGGGCGATATAAAAGGAGCGGTAGCGGAAGCCGACGCCCTGGACATCACCTGAAAAAAAGATGTGTTTTCGTACCATAATTTACATCTCCTCCGGATACTGAAATCCCCATTCTTTTCTGAATTCCGTCATCATATCCATCACATCTTTTGTATAATCCAAATGCATGCATTCTGCATCCCCACGGATGGCTTTCTCCATATCCGCCAGCTCATAGACCAGCGCATCTGCATGCTCACCGGTCTGAATCACTTCCGTTTCTCCGGAATCTGTATAGGTGATTCTCGCTTCCCAGGCTCTCGGATATTCCATGATTTCTATATATCCCTTTTCACAGGATACCATGCCTCTTTTCGGCTGCTTGGAATGCAGCGACAACATGACAGATGCCATCTGGCCTTCCTGATTCATCAGCAGCAATCCTGCCTGTTCATCCACTCCGGTAGGTGCCGGTTTTACCTGAGATAAAAGCTGATCCGGCTTGGAATCCATAAACCACCGAATAAAGGAAAGCGCGTACACCCCGATATCCAGCATGGCACCTCCTGCCAGGTTTTTATTAAAAAAGCGGTTGTTCATATCATATTCTTTGAAGCTTCCAAAATTCATAGTGATCAGATTCACCTTTCCAAGTTTCCCTGACTCAAGAATCTCTTTAAGCTTTTTATAAATCGGCATATGATAAATCGTCATGGCCTCACCTATGACAACACCCTTTTTATCCGCCAGAGCAATTGCCTCATCCAGTTCCCGGCTGTTTAAGGTGATAGATTTTTCGACCAGAATGTGCTTTCCATTCTCAATTGCCCTGCGCATAAAATTAATATGGGTATTATGGGGAGTTGTGATATAGATTACATCAATATCCGGGTCTGTAAACATGTCATTATAATTATCATATACCTTTTTTATCCCATATTTTTCTGCAAATGCAACCGCTTTCTCATGGGTTCTGTTTCCCACCGCATCGATGTTTCGCCCGTTTTTCTTTAAGGCCACGGCCATTTCATTTGCAATCACTCCGGTTCCAAGAACTGCCCATCTGATGTTCTGCATGTATCTCTTACCTTTCTTTATCCAACTAGCACTCCACCGCTACCTTAATCACTCCATCTTTCTTGTTCTCAAAAAGCTCGTATGCGTCTTCGATCCGGCTAAGCGGATAGGTATGAGTAATAAGCGGTTCCGTATCGATCTTGCCCTCTGCAATGAGGCGAAGCGTCTCCTCACAGTCGCATCCATCTACACCGCCGGTTTTAAAGGTAAGATTCTTGCCATACATATCCGGAAGCGGCAGCGTCTGGGCTTCGTCATAGAGCGCTACCACTGTGACGATTGCATTAGGCCTTGCACATTCCCAGGCTAACCGGAAAGTAGAGGGGGCTCCTGCCACCTCAAGGACTACATCGGCTCCGCCATGATCACTGTTTTTCTGAACATATTCCAGACATTCCTCCGGTAAAACGGTGTATACATCCGGATAGTGCTCCTTTATAAAGCGGACGCGGTTTTCATCTTTCTCGCAGACAATAATTCGTTTCGGTTTCTTTAACATTACGCATAGAAGGGTACAAATACCCGTCGGACCGGCACCGATGATCAAAACCGTATCTTCCTCCGTGATCTCAGAGATTCTCGCCGCCCAATAGCCGGTCGCCAGCACATCTCCCACAAACAGTGCCTGCCGGTCCGTCACTCCATCCGGAATCTTATTTAATCCCTGATCTGCAAATGGAACCCGCACATATTCGGCCTGCCCGCCGTCGATACGGCATCCCAGGGCCCAGCCGCCATTCTCGTCCGTACAGTTATTTACATATCCATTTTTACAGAAAAAGCATTCACCACAGAAGGTCTCTACGTTTACAGTGACTCTGTCCCCCGGCTTCACATGGGTCACCGCTGACCCAACTTCTTCCACAATTCCTACCATCTCATGACCGACTGTAATTCCAGGGACCGCCCGCGGCACACTTCCGTGTTTGATATGCAGATCACTGGAACAGATGCTGGCCAGTGTTACCTTTACAATCGCATCCCGTTCGTGCATAAGCACCGGTTTTGGTTTTTCCACTAATTCAAACTTTCCCTTAGAAATATATGTATATGCCTGCATTGCTTAACCCCCTTCTTTCTATTATTCATACTGAATCCTATTATAGGCGAAACCTGGGGTTATTAGCAAGATTTGCCGTAAAAAACATGCTTCTGCTTCATTGAAACATTCCGCGTACATGATGGCTAGTTCCAACTGCTGGCAGGCTCCGGTATCATATGTCATTTTTTCAGAAAAACGTCCAAAGCGAGTTGCCTGCGCAAGGTTCCATTTTTCAAGGATCACCTGCATCTGCTGGTTTGTCCGTTTCAACTCATCCGTAAGAACAGCCAGCTGGCTACGTAATTCTTTTTCCTGCTCCATGCTTTCAAGCAAGAGCTGCAGGATATCTTTTTTATTCAGTTTTGCCAGCTGTTCTTTTGATAACGCAAGTGCCATACGGACGATCAGTTTCCTTCGCTTTTATGGATCCAGTATAACAGAAGAAGCGAAAAAACACAAAAATCAGACCGATATCTTTTCGGTATTTTGACGGTGGAAAACTCCTGCTCCAAAAGCAGTTCTTTCTGTAGAGAATACCTTCCAGGCTGCCTGAAAACAGGTGGATCCGGCTTACTTTTCATGTGGCAGAGAAGACTGTCCACAATTCATGTTAAGCGGATAAAAAACAGAACTTTTTATCCCCATACAGGCTTTCGAATCAAACAGAAAACTTCTCTGTTTTGTACAAAAGTCACACTGGATGTTTTGGATCGATCTTATGGACAGATGGATCTATGGAGTATCCGCTCATGAGCAGATGATACTGCTCCGAAGTGATGTTCCGGGCTTCCGCTTCCGATCGGGGCCATTGAAAAGTTCCCACCTCCAGCCGCTTATAAATAAGCAGGAAGCCGTCTTCCTCCCAGGCCAGCCCTTTGATCTTCCGGTTACTGGAACCACAGAAGAATTTGAGCGTTAACATTTCATTTGGATCAGCTGTTACAGACCTCTGCACAGGGAACTGCTTTGGCTGCGTTACTTCAACAAAGCCGCTTTCTACAAGCAGGGCCTCTTTCACTTTGCGGAGCCAGTAATAATAAGAGTCTCATGAAAGCTGATGCTGTGCACAATAATCTTTGACAGACAGACCAGATTCGTTGCGCTCCTGAATAATAGCAGCCCAGTTTTTTACACGGATCTGTGCTGTGGCAAGTTTGGTGTTCATAATTAACCTCCTAGTGTGAAAAATGGGAAAAGTGTATTGTACAACTTTTCCAACATTATCTCAAACTTGGAGGTGTAGTTCTAGAGATGTGTGGTTTACCATTTACGGTCGAAATGTTCCAAGACAAACTCAAACCAGATAAATAAGCACGACAAAAGCCCTTAGCTATGAGTTTTATACCCACAGCTAAGGGCTTTTTAGATAAATATGGATTTATTTGTTGCACAACCACCTGTCATCATTCTCTAACCCTAAAACCACTGGATTACAAGAATAATGGCTCTCATGCAACCGTTATCAAATTGTTATCAAAAGACTTTTGCCTACTTTATGTATACAAATTAGTAGTATCCGATAAGGTGAGGCATCATAGAATAAAAGAACTGAAATATTTGTTCTTCAATCGAATGCCAGAGAAAAAAAGTTTCTTTAAAAGTAATGAATTAATCAAAAGCAATTACGAATTTGCATGCAAAGTTATTTCTGCGTTCTTTTGAAAAAATGCTATAATTTGTCAAGACATTTTGGCCAGGAAATATTGACAAATCGGAGCAACACGCATATAATATTTTCAGAATCATAAAAACCTATGTGTTTTTGTAAGGACGGCGTTGCGACGGCGTTCTATTTTTTTGTCTAATATTTCTTTTTTTCATAAAATCGTATATAATATATGTATTATCTCTTCATAGGATTACATACTATTCTATATCCTTAAATGAGGAGGTAAAATCATGAAAATCAATGGGGTCATAGCTATGCTCAAAAAAAAAGCACCTAAAATAATTCAAATCAATGATATTTTACAGTGGTATGACAATGGGGAATTAGAATTATCTCCGAAATATCAGCGCAATAGCGTTTGGAACGAAAAGGCAAAATCATACTTAATTGATACTATTCTTCGAGGTTTGCCTATTCCTCCAATCTTTATGCGACAAGCAATAGATGTTGCCACAAAAAAAACTTATAGAGAAATCATTGACGGCCAACAACGATTACGTGCTATTACGGAATTCGTTGATAATAAATTTTCAATTTCAAAATCTCACAATGAAGAATTTGGCGGAATGTATTATAAAGATTTAGATGAAGATGTCCAAGAGCAATTTTTAGATTATGATTTGTTTGTAGAAGTAATTAGTGAAAAAGATGATACCGTTATTTATGATATGTTTGCACGTTTAAACACGAACAATTGCGTATTAAATCGCCAAGAAATCCGAAACTCAAAATTCTGGGGCGAATTTAAAGTCGCTGCATACAATACGGCTGCAGAATATCGTGATATTTTTTACAATAACAAAATTTTTACCGACAAACAGTTTTCTAGAATGGATGATGTTGAATTAGTTTCAATGTTATTGAATATTTTTATTAATGGTATTGATTCCGATACTCCTACAAGCATAGACAGGCTTTACGGCAAATTTGATAAATCTTTTGATGATTATGAAACCATTAAGCCCAAATTTGATTTAACAATGAAGGTAATAAATTCTATCTATGAATACCTTAATGGCAACATTCATTGTTTTTCTGGAAAACAATATTTTTATACCCTTTTTGCTGCATTAGTCCATCAATTATATGGATTGCCAGTCTTAGATGCACCTCGCAAATCCGAATATTCAAGTGAACACATAAGCGAACATATGCCTTGTTTATTAGATAGACTTGCACAGTTTGAAAATCATTTTGAACGCTGTATCATAGACAAAGCTTCATGGTACGATATGTATGTTGAATTTACTGAATTTGAGAAGTTACATCGTACTAGAACAACAAATAAAACAGAAAGATTTGAACGAGTCAAGTTCTTAAGCAACTATATTGCAGGGGATTTATAATGGAAAATGACGCTTTAAAAACCTATATCCAACAATGTAATGCTTCCTTGCAACCTAATATAGCCTTATTATATGAAGCCAGTTTTTTTAAAATATATGTAAAGTTCGAACAATATCTCTCAAAAATTTTTGAAAGTTATTGTATTGGTGTTCCAAGCAGTAAGGGATACTGCCCTCAAAGGAAATTAGCTTTTACCGATGAGGAACATTTACGTGCAATTCTACGAGGTGACAAGCAATACATTGATTATATCAAAAAAATCGAAACATTAGCACCTCACATTTTTGTAAACAGCCCCTTTAACATTATTTTCAATGTAGCTGATAATAATACTCTTTTTAACCAAATGATTACCTTACGCAATTACATAGCACATGAAAGTAACGAATCAAGAACAAAATATATCAAAACGTGTTTAGGAAATGGAACATTTATTGAACCAGATAGTTATTTAACAAAAATAAATCGTAGAACCTCTAGTAGCTATTATACCATTTCTGTGAAAAACACAATAAAAATCTGATTATCCGCTAAAACACAGTATCTATCAGCATTTTCAAGGAAACAAACACATCAATTTACTACTTATTTACTACTAACGAATGAGCCTTGATACGCAAGTTTTCCTAGATATGCAAAGATATGGTACAGCACATCAGTATTGAAACAAGAAAAAATTGAATAACTTATAGACTATGGAACGCCTAACATGACGTTCCTTTTCTATTTTCAGCCGTTCTTATGGGACGGCTATTTTATTACCCAAAATGAAAGGAGCATTAGATTTATGAAAAAGACATTGAAACGATTGTGTACGGGCTTCTTAGCTCTTGCAACTGTCGTTACTGCTTTACCGACGACACCCGTTCATGCAGAAAGCAAGCAATACTGGACGGAGTCAAAAGAGCGTGTCGGTATCGTTGAAAAAGTAATGAATGACGGTTCGATTGGTTCTACCTTTAACGAGGGACATTTGACCGTTGAGGGCGAGGACGCTTACTGTATCGACATTAACACAGATTTTAGGAACGGCTACAAGACCAGAGCTGACGCAAGCACCCGTATGAGTGCCGACCAGATAAGCGACGTTGCCTTATCCATCGAATATGTGAAACAGTACACAGACAGCCACAGCGGAATAAGCAACAATCATGCCTACCTTTTAAGACAGCTTGTTGTCTGGCAGAGATTGAGCGTACATCTAGGCTGGCAATGCGACAACGTGCGAGCTTCTTATGATGAAATTCCAAAGGCAACGCAGGACGAAGTTTTCTCTGGTGCAAGAGCCTTTATCAAAGAAAATAAGGGACGCTATGAATGTGGCGGTTATATCTACTCTGGCGAGGGGCAGGAATTGGGGCAATTCTGGGCGAAATTAAATGTCGGAAATGCGAAACTTAAAAAGACTTCCAGTAACACCAGCATTACAGACGGTAACGGAAATTACTCTATCGCTGGTGCAACATACGGTGTCTTTGCTGATAAGGACTGCACGAAACAGCTTGCCACCCTTACGACTGATAAAAACGGAAACACAGATGTTGCAGAGGTAAAGGCAGGCACAGTCTATATCAAGGAACTTTCTGCACCAGCAGGATATAAAGTAGATAAAAGAGTCTATCCATTGACAATCAAAGCTGGCGAAACAGCGACCTTGAACGTATCAGATACACCAAAGATAACAGACACTTTGATTGAGATTTTCAAGATTGATATGGAAACACAGAAAGACAATCCGCAGGGTAACGCTTCTCTAGCAGGTGCGGAATTTACATGGAAGTATTATGCAGGCTTCTATAACAAAGACAATCTCCCTGCCGAAGCTACTCGTACATGGGTTACAAAGATAATCGCTGAAACAGACAGCGACGGGACAACCCACTACCTCACAAAATTAGCGGACGCATACAAGGTATCTGGCGACAGTTTCTATATGCAGGACGGAAAAGCCGTTCTTCCACTTGGGACACTTACTGTTGAGGAAACAAAAGCTCCAAACGGCTACTTGTTAGACGGTGCATATATGCAAGCTGGCGATAAGTCTGAACAGATTAAGGGCTTATATGTAACACAGATTACCGAGGACGGCGACCTTGCCGTATTATCTGGAAGTAACCAGTTTTCCGTATCAGACAAGGTTATCCGTGGCGGTGTCAAAATTCAGAAACGAGATTTAGAAACGGGCGATACAAAGCCACAAGGAAGTGCCACTTTGAAAGATACAGCTTTTGACATCATTTCCTTAAATGAAAATGCGGTATTGGTTGATGGCAAGCTCTATAAGAAAAATGAAGTGGTAAAGACAATTCGTACAGATATTGAGGGTATCGCTTCTACTTCTGCTGACCTTTTACCTTATGGAAAATTCCGTATCGTTGAAAGTGAAGCTCCAAACGGATATTTGACAGACGGTGCAAAACCGATTGATTTTGCAATCACAGAAAATGGAACAATCGTGGACTTAACCGACGAAGCCCATTCTATCTATAATCAGATTAAGCGTGGCGATATTGAGGGCGTGAAAATCGGTGCAGGCACACACAAGCGTCTTGCTGATGTTCCCTTTAGGATCACAAGCAAGACGACGGGCGAAAATCATGTTGTGGTAACTGATGATAACGGGCAATTCTCCACTTCTGCTGACTGGGCTTCCCATAAGCACAATACCAACGCAGGCAAGACCAGCGAGGACGGTGTGTGGTTTGGGACTTCTGAACCAGACGACAGCAAAGGTGCGTTACCTTACGATACCTACATCATTGAAGAATTACGCTCTGATAGTAACAAAGGCTTTGAGCTTATCCCACCTTTTGAAATCGTGGTATCAAGAAATAATCTTGTGATTGATTTAGGGACGCTGACTGATGAATACGAAAAAGAAATCTCTATCCATACCACAGCGACCAGCAAGGACGGCGAAAAGACTATCCTTGCAGGAAAAGAGGTTACAATCGTTGATACTGTCAAATTAGACGGACTTACAAAAGGCACAAAGTATCAGTTGAAAGGCTGGCAGATGCTAAAGGAAGAAAACGCCGAGCTTATCATTGACGGGAAACGTGTAGAAAACGATTATACCTTTGTCGCTGATGATGAAGAAATGAAAGTGGAGATTTCCTATATATTCAATGCGTCTGCTTTAGGTGGCAAGAACCTTGTTACCTTTGAAGAATTGTATGATTTCAGCAATCCAGACGAACCCGTGAAAGTTGCGGAGCATAAAGACATTGAGGACGACGGGCAGACCGTTTTAATCACAGAGCGTATCATCAAAATTCATACGACTGCTACCGATAAGGACGGCAACAAAGAGCTTGAAGCTGGAAAAGAGGTAACAATCATTGATACCGTAACCTTAGAGGGCTTAGAAGTCGGTACACAGTACAAACTTGTGGGCTGGCAGATGTTGAAAGAAGAAAATGCAGAGCTTCTTATCAATGGAAAACGTGTGGAAAGTGATTACACTTTTACTGCTGATAGCGAAACTATGAAAGTGGAAGTTTCCTTTACCTTTGACGCTACTTCTCTTGACGGAAAACAGCTTGTAACTTTTGAAGAATTGTACGACTTGAGCAATCCAGACGAGCCGAAGAAAGTTACCGAGCATAAAGACATTGAGGATAAGGGACAGACGATTACCTTTAAGGAAAAACCCGAGAAACCCGAAACACCACAGACACCAGAAAAGCCTAGCAGACCTAGCGACAGTCCCAAAACGGGCGATAACACAAACCTTTACGGACTGCTTGCACTTCTTTTGACCTCTGGTGCTGGACTGGCAGGTATCTTCTTCTACAAACGCCGTAAAATGAAAAAATCATAAGGCGGTAACGGTATGATGAAAGAAAAATCACGCTCTCCGCCGAAGCTGTCAAACGGCAGACTTTTGCTTATTCTGGCTTGTCTGCTACTTACTTGCAAGAACACGGATAGTCAAGGGTGCGTAAGCATTGATTTTACCCTTTACTATCTGGGGGATTGCTGGTACTTCCCAAACCGCCAGAATAAGAAATCACAATCAATTTATCAAAAATAGAAAGAAACGAGGTAAAACAATATGGAAATGAAATATGTCGTGCCAGATATGGCACAGTCTTTTGGAACTCTTGAATTTGCAGGCGAAAGCGAGCCAGTCTTTGAAAGAGATAAAAATAACCGCAGGGTCTTAGCCAGACGAAGCTATAACCTTTATTCTGACGTACAGAAAGGCGAAAATGTTGTGGTGGAAATTCCCGTGCAGGCTGGCGAAAAGAAGTTCAAGTATGAGCAGAAAGTAAAACTTGTCAATCCGAAGTTATACGGCAGAGGTTACGCAATCGGAGATATGGGACATACCGATTATGTGTTAGTTGCTGATGATATTGTAGCAGTTGAAGAAAAGTAAAGGAGTGAAGAATTTATGAGATTATCAAACGGGTTTGTTATTGACAGAGAGAAAACATTTGGAGAATTAAAATTTACAGCGGTGCGTGATGTGTTCTTACAGAATGAGGACGGGACACCGAGTACCCAGCTAAAAAAACGTATCTATGATTTGAAGTGCAGTCTGCATGGTGGAATTATCCCCGTGTCTGTACCGCCAGAAGTACCGTTAAGGGAATTTCCGTACAATGCAGTCGTGGAACTTGTCAATCCCGTAGCCGATACTGTATCACGAAAAACCTATATGGGTGCAGATGTGGACTGGTATGTAAAGGCAGAGGATATTGTGTTGAAGAATAAAGGTAATCAGAACGCAGGCAATCCACAGAACCCTACACCACAGGGACAGCCGAAGAAATAGGATTGTTGGATAGATTTTCGTTGTAGCGGATATATAAAACTGTTATAATATGGGTATGAAAAATTTAATTATAAGGAGTGCTGTTTATGATAAGAGCTATTATATTTGCTGTATTCGTTGTCCCTATTATATCTCTCGTATTAGATAAGACACAAAAAGCAACTAAAAAAGAAAAATTCACAAATACTGTTTTTGTATCACACGCCTATCAAACAGTATGTCATATTTGTTCATTGATAATGGTAGGAATTGCAATAGCTTTAGGATTGTTCATGGGATTTGATAATACGGTGGGACACTCTGTTGTTTTTGCTATTTTTGTTCTATTGATTGAATTTTGTGCGTGGGCATTAAAAAGACATAAGGTAGTAATTGACGGAAATAATTTGCGTATTACTCCTGCTGTTGGAAGAACAAGAGAAATTTCATTTAATGATATTTCCCGTTGCACAGAAAAAGAGCAAATAGGATTGAAAATATTTGTAGGAAACAAAAAAATTTGTACAGTTTCTTGCGACTGTGTTGGATATAAAGAATTTCTTGAAATGTTAAAAGAGAAAAATTTACTCTAATACGTTTCGCCCAAATAAACAGTTATATTATTTTAGCAGTTAGTCTTAGGATTGACTGCTTTTTTCATACCCAGAAAGGAGTGATTGATTTATGCGTAAGATTTGGAACAAAGGACACCGTATCAGAGCCAGCGACAAGCACCTTGTCTACCACTTTTCCATAGGGACGCTTCTGTTTGTATTCGTGGCGGTTCTCCTGCTACTCAATATCAAACAGCTCATGCGTACCGATTGGGAGCATTTCGGCTTGTTTGAGAACGGCTTGACGCTCTCCCCATACAACTTCATAACTATACTGATAGCGACTGGTGTTTGTGCATTGGTCGCTTTTCTGTATTACCGCTTCAGTTACGATAGTTTCAAGAAGCTCCTGCACCGTCAAAAGCTGGCAAGAATGATACTGGAAAATAAGTGGTATGAAGCCGATACCGTACAAGACAGCGGTTTTTTTACTGACCTGCAAAGCAGATCAAGGGAAAAAATTGTCTGGTTTCCAAAGATTTATTATCAAATGGAAAAAGGCTTGCTTCATATCCGTTGTGAAATTACGCTGGGGAAATATCAAGACCAGCTTTTACGGTTAGAGGATAAATTGGAAAGTGGCTTGTATTGTGAGCTGACCGACAAGACCTTACATGACGGTTATATCGAATATACCCTGCTTTATGATATGATAGCGAACCGCATTACCATTGATGAAGTACGGGCAGAAAACGGCAGTCTGAAACTGATGAACAATCTTGTCTGGGAATATGACGCACTCCCTCACGCTCTGATTGCTGGTGGAACTGGTGGCGGTAAAACGTATTTTCTTCTGACGCTCATTGAAGCCTTACTGCATACCAACGCTGTCCTTTATATCTTAGACCCGAAGAACGCTGACCTTGCAGACTTAGGGACTGTTATGGGAAATGTGTATCACACCAAAGAAGAAATGATAGATTGCGTCAATGCCTTTTATGAGGGCATGGTACAGCGAAGTGAGGAAATGAAGCGACACCCAAACTATAAGACGGGCGAAAACTACGCCTATCTGGGACTGCCACCCTGCTTTCTTATCTTTGATGAATATGTAGCATTTTTTGAAATGCTGGGGACGAAAGAAAGCGTGGGCTTACTTAGCCAGTTAAAGAAAATCGTTATGTTGGGACGACAAGCAGGATATTTCCTTATCGTTGCCTGCCAGCGTCCAGACGCAAAGTATTTCTCGGACGGTATCAGAGATAATTTCAATTTCCGTGTGGGATTGGGGCGTATCAGCGAATTAGGTTATGGTATGCTGTTCGGTTCAGATGTGAAAAAGCAGTTTTTCCAGAAGCGTATCAAGGGGCGTGGCTATTGTGATGTGGGAACAAGCGTTATCAGTGAGTTTTACACGCCTTTAGTCCCGAAAGGACATGACTTTTTACAAACAATCGGCAGGCTTGCACAAGAAAGACAAGTCATGCCAGAACAACAAGGAAAGGAGAACTAACTCATGGAAATAAAAGAAATCAATAAAATAATACAATCAGATGATAAAGACGAGAAAGCTAAGAGCGTAAAATGTATCTGTATCAATTATGGAGATTTTCTAGCCGATTGCGAGGGATTTGTGCAGAAACGTTATCACGATTTTAAATGTAATCCAAAACATCAGTTTGAGAAAAAAGCTGATACTATTCTTGAAAATGCAATTCACGAAAAAAACTTCATGCCCGATTTGTTCTTGATACGCTTAAATAGAAAACAGTCGGCTTGCAACAGCCAGATTGATTTTGTTTTTGAATTGCTTGATAAGTCTTTTCTGGAAACAGACCCTATCCGTAAAAGTGAAATATCAGAAGAAACATTAAATTTATGTTTATCCGCTGATGTTTCATTCATCATGGTTTACATTGGTATGAACAGGTAGGATAAGTTCTGCCTGCACAACGGCAGGAACGGTCGGCGGAGCAAATACGACCGTGGAAGCCGTTTTGCAGAGCAGGGCTTGTCCCTGCTCTGCTGATGAACCCCTCGGTATCTAACAGAGGGGTACGTTTGCAAATAGACAATAGACAAAAAACATAGGAAACATAAGGCTTCTGGCATGGTTTTCTAGCAAAAATCGGCTGTGAAGTCGCCTTAAAAAACTTCACACTTTACAGATTGGGGGTATGGTTCTGAATGAAGAACAACGGATAAAAGAATTACGGGAGAAACGGATTGCTTACGGTATCTCACAAGGCAGGCTGGCGGTGGCTTCTGGTATCACAAGGGAATATTTCAACAAGATAGAAAGTGGAAAAATGAAGCCGTCAAAGGAACTTCTGGAAACTCTGCATAAGGAACTGGCAAGGTTCAATCCAGAAGTACCGCTTACCATGCTGTTTGATTATGTGAAAATTCGTTTTCCCACGCTGGATATACAGCACATCATCAAAGATATATTAAAACTGAATATCAATTATATGCTCCATGAAGATTACGGACATTACAGTTATACGGAGCATTATTCTTTAGGGGACATCTTTATCTATACGTCGGCTGACGAAGAAAAAGGTGTCCTTTTAGAGTTAAAGGGGCGTGGTTGCCGACAGTTTGAAAGTTACCTGCTGGCACAACAAAGAAGTTGGTATGACTTTCTCATGGACGCACTCATAGACGGTGGCGTGATGAAGCGTATCGACCTTGCTATCAACGACCATACGGGTATTTTGGATATTCCAGAGCTTGCGGAAAAATGCAGGAAACGGGAATATATCGGAAAGTCCAGAAGTTATAAGTTTTATCAGTCGGGCGAGCTTATCAAGCATAGAGAGGACGACAGAGAATATATGGGACGCACCCTTTATCTTGGTTCGCTAAAATCAGATGTGTATTTCTGTATCTATGAAAAGGACTATGAGCAGTACGTCAAGTTAGGGACACCGCTGGAAGAAGCCGACATTATCAACCGTTTTGAGATACGGCTTAGAAATGAACGTGCCTATTATGCAGTACGAGATTTGCTGACCTATTATGACGCAGAGCAGACTGCCTTTTCTATCATCAACCAGTATGTGCGGTTTGTTGATGAAGAAGCAGACAAGCGAAAAAATGACTGGAAACTCAATGACCGCTGGGCGTGGTTTATCGGCGATAACAGACAGAGCTTGAAGCTGACGACAAAGCCAGAGCCTTACACCTTAGACCGTACATTGCGGTGGGTACAACGGCAGGTAGCACCGACCTTGAAAATGCTGAAAAGGATTGATAAGGGAAACGGAACAGACTACATGAAAACTATCGAACAGCAGGCAAAGCTCACAGAAAAGCATGAAATGATAATCAAACAGCAGACGACCCCTGCAAAAGATTTAGTAGAAAGTTAGGAGTGATGAAAAAATGTGGGAATTATTGAAAGACTTCCTGCTGGTATCTGTTGGAACGGGTATCGGCGTAGCCTTGATGTGTATTTTAAGTGTTGGCAAAGGAGCTGACTATGAAATGAAGAAATTAAAAGAAAGCGAGGACAAATAACATGAATTTCGGGCAAAATTTGTATCAATGGTTTTTAAGCAACGCACAGAGCTTAGTGCTTATGTCGATTGTGGTTATCGGTATCTACTTAGGGTTCAAGCGTGAGTTTTCAAAACTTATCGGTTTCTTGGTAGTTGCCTTGATTGCTGTCGGCTTGGTATTCAATGCTGGCGGTGTGAAAGATGTACTGTTAGAGCTGTTCAATAAGATTATCGGTGCATAAAATTTTATTGTGGGGCTGATGTATGGGTGCTATAATGTGAAAAAAGAAGTAATCGAGGTGTTCTATTTTGAATGAGAGAGAAAAAATTATTCGTTTATGGTTTGATATGTGGTTGAAACAGCAAGACTTAGGAATAGATAAAATTTTTACAGAAGATGTTGTTTATACGGAAAGCTGGTGTCCTAAATATGAAAATCTTAAAACAGTAAAACATTGGTTTAATGAATGGAATACTCGTGGTAAAGTCATTATTTGGGATATTAAACAGTTCTTTCATAAAGAAAATCAAACTGTCGTAGAATGGTATTTTAAAAATGAAATGAATACGGGAAGCGTTGAAGAATTTGACGGTATTTCCTTAATTGAATGGACAGAAGATAACAAAATCAAATCATTAAAAGAATATGGTTGCAATCTGAATAACTATAATCCATATCAACACAGCGATAACCCTCAATTTAGAGATGAAAAAACAAACTGGTTTTAAAACTTAATCAAATTATATCCATATACATAAAGCAGTTAGTCTTAGGATTGACTGCTTTTTTCTTACCTAAAATCAGATTGGAGTGATGAAATGAGCGATATTTTTAAGGATATGCAGGCAAACGTCGGCTGTGATTATATTTCTAACCTGCCCTCTTACAAGCGTAAAGTGTGGCATGAAATGAAGCGATTACCGCTTACGAATTATGATATAAAACAGTTAGAAGATTTTTCAAAGTATGTGTTTGGTATGTCGTACCAGAGCTTAAAAGATGTGATGAAGCAACAGAAAGGACGTGAGGAACAATGCAGGAAACAAGGGTGCTGGTGGAAACGAGAGGAACAACTGGCGAAGAAACAATATCATACTGGTTCGACCTGCCGATAGATGTTGCCGAGTTTGAAGAAAAGTTAGGTATCGGTGCAGAAAGTGGGGATTATCGTATTATCGAAAAGGTGTTGCCTTATGCTGATGAAGTCCACGAACACACCAGCGTGTACCAGCTCAACGAATTAGATTTTATGTACCGCCAGCTTTCAAGTGATATGCAGGAAGAATATGTATCACTACTTACGGTGTTTGAAAATTTAGAAGCACTTTATATTTGCAGGAACGTGATTATTGTTTATCCCGACTGTAAAAGCATGATAGATGTTGCAAGGCAAAAGCTGATGAACGACCCGATGTTCAAGCATTTATCCGAGGACTGTCAAGAATACTACTTTGACTTTGAAGCCTACGCTTCTCACTTGCAGGAACACGGGAAATTTTTAGTAACAGAACACGGTATCTTTGAACTGCCAGAGTAGGAAATGAGGTGGTGCTTATGATTGATGATATGGCGGTTTATATTGCTAATCTTGGCAAATACAATGAGGGCTATTTAGTCGGTGCTTGGTTCACGTTCCCCATTGACGAGGAAGATGTGAAAGAAAAAATCGGCTTGAATGAACAGTATGAGGAATACGCTATCCATGATACCGACAACTTTCCCATTGCGATTGGCGAGTATGTTTCCATTGAAGAACTCAATGAGATGTATGAAATGATAGAGGAACTTCCCGACTATATTGTAGAGTGTCTGGACGAATTTATCAGCCACTATGGGACGCTGGAAGAAGTCGTGGAACATAAGGACGATATTTACTATTATCCCGACTGTGAAACCATGACAGATGTTGCCTACTACTACATAGACGAATTGCAGGCACTTGGGGACATTCCACCCAGCTTACAGAATTACATTGACTATGAAGCCTACGGGCGAGATTTGGATATGGGCGGTTGCTTTATTGAAACAAGCCGAGGTATGTGCGAGATACCATATTAACGCTGGAAGATCAGCGACAAGCATTGTTGCTACTGACAGCGTATTTCTCTTTAAGGGACAGTCTGAAAATGGCTGTCCTTTTCTATTTTGAAAGGAGCTGAAAGAACTTGAAAAAGATTAAAAGCTACACGGGTATCTGGAACGTGGAAAAAGTCTTGTATGCAATCAATGACTTTAACTTACCCTTTCCCGTTACTTTTACACAGATTACATGGTTTGTGATTACGGAATTTATCATCATTCTGTTTGGGGATATTCCCCCACTTTCCATGATTGAGGGAGCATTTCTCAAATACTTTGGTATTCCCGTTGCTCTCACTTGGTTCATGTCGCAGAAAACCTTTGACGGAAAGAAGCCGTACAGCTTTTTGAAATCACAGATAACCTATGCCCTGCGACCAAAAATCACTTATGCAGGAAAAGCCGTAAAACTGCATAAGCAGATATTGAATGAAACAATCACGGCAGTAAGGAGTGTGAACTATGTTCCCGATAAAATATATTGACAATAACCTTGTCTGGAACAAGGACAATGAGGTGTTCGCCTACTATGAGCTGATACCATACAACTATTCTTTTCTATCCGCAGAGCAGAAATTTATCGTGCATGACAGTTTCCGACAGCTTATCGCACAGTCCCGTGAGGGTAAAATTCATGCGTTGCAGATTGCCACAGAAAGCTCAATCCGCAGTATGCAGGAACAGTCAAAGAAGCTGGTAACTGGAAAATTAAAGGAAGTTGCCTGCCAGAAGATAGACGAACAGACCGAAGCGTTAGTATCTATGATTGGGGACAATCAAGTGGACTACCGCTTTTTTCTTGGCTTTAAGCTCATGGTTACGGAAGAACAGCTCAATCTGAAGAACATCAAAAAATCGGTGTGGCTGACGTTCACAGAATTTCTCCATGAAGTGAACCACACGCTGATGAATGATTTTGTTTCCATGCCGAATGATGAAATCAACCGTTACATAAAAATGGAAAAGTTACTGGAAAATAAAATCTCCCGTCGCTTTAAGGTGCGTCGCTTGGAAATCCATGATTTTGGGTATCTCATGGAACATCTTTACGGCAGGGACGGTATCGCTTATGAAGATTATGAGTACCAGCTACCAAAGAAAAAATTGAACAAAGAGACGCTGATAAAATACTACGACCTTATCCGTCCGACAAGGTGTGTGATTGAGGAAAGCCAGCGGTATTTACGATTGGAACATGAGGACAAGGAAAGCTATGTGTCCTATTTTACCGTCAATGCGATTGTAGGAGAGCTTGATTTTCCGTCGTCTGAAATCTTCTATTTCCAGCAACAGCAATTCACATTCCCCGTTGATACGAGCATGAATGTAGAAATCGTGGAAAATCGGAAAGCATTAACGACCGTCCGCAACAAGAAAAAGGAACTGAAAGACCTTGATAATCACGCCTATCAAGCAGGAAGTGAAACCAGCTCAAATGTGGTGGACGCTTTAGACAGCGTGGACGAGCTGGAAACTGATTTAGACCAGACAAAAGAAAGTATGTATAAGTTAAGCTACGTCATACGGGTGTCTGCACCCGATCTTGACGAGCTGAAACGCCGTTGTGATGAAGTCAAGGACTTTTACGACGACCTCAATGTAAAGCTGGTGCGTCCTGCTGGGGATATGCTGGGGCTTCATTCTGAATTTTTACCAGCCAGCAAGCGATATATCAATGACTATGTGCAGTATGTAAAATCAGATTTTTTAGCTGGGCTTGGCTTTGGTGCGACACAGCAGTTAGGAGAAACTACGGGTATCTATATGGGCTATTCTGTTGATACGGGAAGAAATGTGTACCTGCAACCGTCCCTTGCCAGTCAAGGTGTAAAAGGTACAGTTACCAACGCTTTAGCGTCTGCTTTTGTCGGTTCGCTTGGCGGTGGGAAATCGTTCTGTAACAATCTTCTGGTATATTATGCGGTGCTGTTTGGCGGTCAAGCACTTCTGTTAGACCCTAAAAGTGAGCGTGGTAACTGGAAAGAAACGCTCCCAGAGATTGCACATGAAATCAATATCGTAAATCTTACCAGCGATAAGGACAATGCAGGGCTTCTTGACCCGTTTGTGATTATGAAGAATGTAAAAGACGCTGAAAGTCTGGCAATCGACATCTTAACATTCCTTACGGGTATTTCTTCAAGGGACGGCGAAAAATTCCCCGTACTTCGTAAGGCAGTACGCTCCGTTACCCAGAGCGACAGTCGGGGCTTGCTCCATGTGATAGACGAGCTACGCCGTGAAGATACGCCCATATCAAGAAATATCGCAGACCATATCGACAGCTTCACGGACTACGACTTTGCACACCTGCTGTTTTCAGACGGTACGGTAGAAAATGCTATCAGTCTGGATAATCAGCTCAATATCATTCAAGTAGCCGACCTTGTACTGCCAGATAAAGATACCACTTTTGAAGAATACACGACCATTGAATTGTTGTCTGTGTCTATGCTGATTGTGATTAGTACCTTTGCCCTTGATTTTATCCATTCGGACAGAAGCATTTTTAAGATTGTCGATTTAGACGAAGCGTGGGCGTTCTTAAATGTGGCACAAGGAGAAACCTTATCAAATAAGCTGGTTCGTGCTGGGCGAGCTATGCAGGCAGGCGTTTATTTCGTTACCCAGTCTGCCTATGACGTGTCAAAGGAAAGTCTGAAAAACAATATCGGCTTAAAGTTTGCATTTAGAAGCACGGATATAAACGAGATAAAGCAGACCTTAGAGTTTTTCGGTATCGACAAGGACGATGAGAACAACCAGAAACGCTTGCGTGATTTGGAGAACGGACAATGCTTATTGCAGGACTTATACGGGCGTGTCGGTGTGGTGCAGATACACCCAGTCTTTGAAGAACTGCTACACGCCTTTGATACCAGACCGCCCGTACAGAGAAATGAGGTGGAGTGATGAAAGAAAGGATAAAAGGTGTGTTCACAAAAAAGAAGATTTTCCACTTTCTCAAAATGGCTCTGTTCGTGGTGGCACTCTCCCTTATCCTGCTTTCACTTTTGGGGACGGTGGCTCATGCGACGGGGCTTGTAGACGATACCATAAACGCAGAAAATCTTTATTCAAAATATCCCCTTTCCAACTACCAGCTTGATTTTTTCGTCGATAATAGCTGGTCGTGGCTTCCGTGGAACTGGCTCGACGGTATCGGAAAATCGGTACAATACGGGCTGTACTGCATTACCAACTTTGTCTGGACTATCAGTTTGTATTTGAGTAATGCAACGGGCTATGTGGTGCAGGAAGCCTATAAGCTGGACTTCATCAATGATATGGCAGACAGTATCGGAAAGAGCATACAGACCCTTGCAGGCGTTACCGAGAACGGCTTTTCTTCTACGGGCTTCTATGTTGGTTTCCTGCTTCTCATTATCTTAGTGGTGGGAATGTACGTTGCTTATACGGGACTGATAAAACGGGAAACCAGCAAAGCACTTCACGCTGTTATCAACTTTGTGGTGGTGTTCGTGCTGTCCGCTTCATTTATTGCTTATGCTCCCGACTATATCAAGAAGATAAATGAATTTTCATCAGACATCAGTACCGCTTCTTTGGATTTGGGAACAAAAATCATGCTCCCTAACTCCGACAGCGAGGGTAAGGACAGCGTGGACTTGATACGGGACAGCCTATTTTCTATTCAAGTGGAACAGCCGTGGCTCTTGCTTCAATTCGGGAACAGCAACGCAGAAGAAATCGGGACAGACCGTGTAGAAGCTCTCGTATCGGCAAGTCCAGAGGACGAGGACGGGAAAACCAGAGAGGAAGTCGTGAAAACAGAAATCGAGGACAACGACAATAACAATCTGACAATACCGCAGGTCGTGAACCGTTTGGGTATGGTGTTCTTCCTCTTGTTCTTTAACTTGGGTATCACGATATTTGTATTCTTGCTTACGGGCATGATGTTGTTCAGCCAGATACTTTTTATTATCTTTGCAATGTTTTTACCTATCAGTTTTTTACTTTCCATGATACCGAGCTATGAAAGCATGGCAAAGCAGGCAATCGTGAGAGTATTTAATACCATAATGACACGGGCAGGAATAACGCTCATTGTAACGGTGGCATTTAGTATTTCCAGTATGTTTTACAACATTTCCACAGACTACCCATTCTTTATGGTGGCGTTCTTGCAGATAGTATGTTTCGCTGGTATCTACATGAAGCTGGGCGACTTAATGAGTATGTTCTCACTTAATGCTGGCGACAGTCAAAGCATGGGACGACGCATATTCCGCAGACCGTATCTGTTTATGCGACATCGGGCTAGGCGTATGGAACACCGTATTGCAAGGGCGGTAAGTGCTGGCGGTATTTCGGGCGGTGTAGCTGGTGCGGTGGCTGGAAGTGCCGTTGCTGGCAAGAGAGCCGAAAGAAAAAATACGGCTTCTAAAGAAAATCGGGGCAATACCACTTCCAGCATGGGACAGCGTGCAGGTTCAAAAGTCGGTGCTGTTTTAGATACGAAAAATAAAGTGAAAGACAAGGCAAACGCTGTCAAAGAGAATATCAAGGATATGCCGACACAGACCGCTTATGCGGTGTATTCCGCAAAGGAAAAGGCAAAGTCCAGCGTGTCCGACTTCAAGCGTGGCATGGTGCAGGAACAGCAGTCCAGACAGACGGGACGCTTGGAAAAGCAGGAACAGCGTAAGAAAAATATCGCTGACAAACGTATGGAGCTTCAAAAGGCACAAGAAGCAAGGCAGGTACAGCGAAAGGCTGACGGATCAGCGACAACGGGAGCTACCCGTCCCCATGAGCGACCAGTCACAGCTTCAACCATTCCAAAGCCGAGTGTTGAAAAAATGCAGGAAGTCAAACGCCCAGCCACAGCTCCAACTCCGAAAGCAAGTGAGCCAGTCAAGACAAATGTTATCAAAGAGCGTCCGTTATCTTCTGGTGCTTCTGATAAGAAAGCACCCCAGCCTACACAGACAGTACATAGGCAGAATGTAGAAAAAGTGGTATCGCAGGAAACACGCCAGAATGACACCAAAGACCGCAGGATAAAGGTTCAGCAGACCCAGAGCGTCCAGAAGAACCAGCAGACCATAGAGAAAACCCGTAACCTTGTAACGAAGAAAGGACAGAAGAAAAAATGAAACTGAAACATATCGCTATCATTGGCAGTCTGTTTCCTATCCTCTTTTCTCTGGTGCTTTTCTTTGGCGTCCTCATTAGTGCGGACAGCGACGACGAGAACAGCAATTTTTCTTCTGGCATTACGGGTATGAACCTATCCGCAGAAGTCTTGAAACATCAGCCTATGGTAGAAAAATACGCCAGAGAAAACGGTATCTCCGAGTATGTCAATGTGTTACTTGCTATCATTCAAGTAGAAAGTGGCGGTACGGCAGAAGATGTTATGCAGAGTTCGGAAAGTCTTGGTTTACCGCCTAATTCCTTAGATACGGAAAGCTCAATCAAGCAGGGGTGTAAGTATTTTGCGTCCCTGCTTTCTTCCTGCAAAAATCAAGGTATCGACGACTTGAATGTAGCGATACAGTCTTATAACTATGGCGGTGGCTATGTGGGATATGTGGCAGGAAAAGGAAAAAAACACACTTTTAATCTTGCAGAGAGCTTCGCCCGTGAGAAATCGGGTGGAAAGAAAGTAACCTACACCAACCCGATAGCCGTTGCTAAGAATGGGGGCTGGCGGTATGGCTATGGAAATATGTTCTATGTGGAAGTAGTCAATCAGTATTTAGCAGTTCCGCAGGTATCGGGAGAACTGGCACAAAAGGTAATGAATGAAGCGTTGAAATATCAAGGCTGGAAGTATGTGTATGGTGGCAGTAACCCGAATACTTCCTTTGATTGTTCGGGATTGACGCAATGGTGCTATGGAAAAGCTGGTATCTCCTTACCGAGAACAGCACAAGCACAGTATGACGCAACCCAACATCTGCCACTCTCGCAGGCAAAAGCAGGCGATTTGGTGTTTTTCCATTCCACCTATAACGCTGGTTCGTATGTAACACACGTCGGTATTCTTGTTTCGCCGACACAGATGTACCACGCAGGCGACCCGATAGGATATGCAGACCTAAGTAGTAGTTACTGGCAACAGCACTTAATCGGTGCAGGACGAGTAAAACAATAGAAAGGACTTGAAAAATATGTTTAAGAAGAATAAGAAACAGACAGAAACTATCAAAGAACCAAAAGAAAAAAAGGTGCGTACTGTCAAGGTAGGCACACATAAGAAAACCGTGATTGCGTTGTGGGTGGTGCTTGTCGCAAGCGTGAGCTTTGGGGTGTATAAGAATTTTACGGCTATCGACCAGCACACCACCCATGAAAAAGAAATCATTGAACTTTGCTTGCAGGACACCAACGGGATAGAAAATTTCGTGAAAAACTTTGCGAAGTCCTATTACACATGGGATAACAGCAAAGAAGCTATCGAAGCAAGGACGCAGGCAATCAGCGGTTATCTGACAAAGGAATTGCAGGACTTAAATGTAGACACCATTAGAACCGATATACCGACCAGCTCCACGGTTACAGATGTGATTGTATGGCATATCGAGCAATCGGGAGCGGACACTTTTTCTGCTACCTACGAAGTAGATCAGCAGATAAAAGAGGGAGAACAGACAAGCAATGTGAAAGCAACCTATACTGTAAAAGTCTATGTGGACGCAGACGGGGATATGGTAATCGTTCAAAACCCTACCCTTGCACCAGCAGTTGAAAAATCAGACTATGAGCCTAAGACACCAGAAGCAGACGCAAGCGTGGACGCTGATACGGTAAATGACGCTACCGCTTTTCTGGAAACATTCTTTAAGCTGTACCCAACAGCGACGGAAAAAGAGCTTGCTTACTATGTATTGGGAAATGTGATTGAACCTATCGGCAGGGACTACCTTTATTCTGAACTGGTAAACCCTATCTTTATAAAGGACGGCGACAATGTGAAAGTCAAGGTTGCGGTAAAATTCATTGATAATCAGACAAAAGCGACGCAGGTATCGCAGTATGAGCTTGTGCTACATAAGGATAGTAACTGGAAGATTGTAGGATAAATGATATAGCGTGCATTTCCTATCAGATTTGCACGCTTTTACAAAACGACAAGAAAACTGTGCAAAAATATTGACTTGTAATGACCGAATGCTATAATATAAATGACAAGTGTACTTGGTATTATTTGAAGGGAGCGTTATATAATGGATAAAGAAAAAATACTATCACAAAACAAAAAAGAGAATCTATATCTTGATGAATACGAAAAACATATTAAACTTCAAGGGAAATCTTTTGGCTTAATGTTTGTTTTATTTATCTGCATTTTAATTCTTTTCATTAAAGCAGTTTGTAAAGAACCTTACTATGACATAATGACAATTATTGGGTCTGTGGCATTTGGCTCTATGGGTTATGAAGCACATATTTCAAAAAATAAATCCAAATTTGTTATTGCTTTATTCTTTTTTCTATTTATGGGGTATTACTTTTATAAATTTTTAATGGTAGGTTTATAGAATGGACGAACATTTAATTTTGCGAAACAGATTAAAAACTGTACGAAAAGAAAAAAAATTATCACAAACAGAATTAGCTGAACTAGTCGGGGTTTCTCGGAATACAGTTAGTTCTATTGAAACTGGACAATTTAATCCAACAGCAAAATTGGCATTAGTGCTTTGTATAGCTTTAGATAAAAAATTTGAAGAATTATTTTATTTTGATTAAAGGAGAGAACGATTATGGAATTAGAGGAATTGATTGTTGAAATAGTTATAGGATTGTTTTTACTTTTTACATCTTATCAAATAGGTATAAAAGAGAATATTACTTTATTACATGGTTATCATTATACACAACTTGACCCTAAAGATAAAAAGGTGTTTACAAAAAAAATAGGAATAGGCACTTTACTGGTTAGTATTGGTATTCTTGTTATGCCGATTATCAATTTAATCTCTCATTCTGAATTAGGCTATTACATAGGTCTTATTTTGATTGTTGTAGGAGTGTTTTATATCATATTCATCATTGTAAAATACAATGGAAAACTTATTAGCTTTAAAAAGTAGAATTGAGGTATGAATATGATAGGACTGAACAAAAGAGATATAAAAAAGGCATTGAAAGCTGGTGCAAAAGCTGGCGGTGTATCATTGGCTGATGTTCGGGCGGATATTGAAGCTACGATTGATGAAGCTATGAATAGCACCGACCCAGAGGTGCAGGCAAATTTCAAAAAGTATTTTGGGAATAAACGCCCTACACCAGAAGAATATATTTATATCATTACGAAAAAGACAAAGGCAAAATTATAATAAAAGGGTCGTGGAAATGCTTCACAAAATTGTGATCTGCATTATCACGGCTCTTTTACTCTCTGTTTACTTTCAAAACTGTAAGTGTAATTGAATACTGCCCTTGCTATAATTTAATTGTATTCCAAAACAAATAAATGTGGCAGGAAGAAAGGAGCGATTTTTAATGGAACACATTTTAAATTTAGAGCAAGTAAAAAAATACTACGGGGGTAACTCTGGAAATATCACAAAGGCAGTAGACGGTATTTCTATGTATGTAGATAAGGGCGAATTTGTCGCAATCATGGGAGCTAGTGGTTCTGGAAAGACTACCCTATTAAACTGTATCTCTACGATTGATACTGTAACCAGCGGACACATTACAGTCAATAATCAAGATATTACCAAAATCAAGGATAAAGATTTTGCTGATTTCAGACGTGAAAATTTAGGGTTCATTTTTCAAGATTTCAACCTTTTAGATACTTTAACGATTGGAGAAAACATTTCTTTATCATTGGTTATCAACAAACAGAACCCTACTGATATTGAGAAAAGAGTTCATGCTATCGCCGATAAATTGGGTATTCGTGATATTTTATCGAAATTTCCTTATGAAGTTTCTGGCGGACAAAAACAGCGTTGTGCTTGTGCTAGAGCCTTAATCAATGAACCGAAACTGATTTTAGCTGATGAACCGACGGGAGCTTTGGACTCAAAAGCTTCCAGATTATTACTGGAAACAATGTCTGAAATCAACAAGAAAATGCAGGCTACTATTTTAATGGTAACACATGACCCGTTTAGTGCGTCTTTCTGTGAACGTATTTTGTTCTTGAAAGACGGTAAAATATTCAATGAAATTTTCAGAGGGGAAAAAAGCAGAAAAGATTTCTTCAATGAAATACTGGATATATTAACCTTGCTCGGAGGTGAAGTGGGAAATGTTAGGTAAGTTAGCGTATAGAAATACAAAAAGAAATATTAAAGATTATTTGATTTATCTGATAACCGTTACTGCATCCTTTTCTCTTATATTTGCTTTTAATTTGGTGGCAAATTCTGATGAAATTGTAAAGTTATGTTCCAGTATGGATGCATTTAAGAATTCATTGTTCGCTGTAAATATTCTTATTATTTTTGTGATATGCTTTTTGATCAACTATACAACGAAATTTATGTTTGAAAAAAGAAGTAAAGAATTAGGAACATATATGCTTCTTGGCATTAAGAAAAAAGAAATTGCCCACTTAGTTGTAATTGAAAATATACTGTTGGGAATTTTAGCATTTGTATTAGCTATTCCTATTGGCTTTTTATTCAGCCAGTTTGTGTCGTTAGTAATTGTAAACTTACTGGGTATTCCAAAAACTCTCTTTATTTCTTTGAATTTCGTTTCTATTGGACTATTGATAATTTATTTTTTAACTATTTATGTTTTGGTTTTGCTTAATCTATTAAGAAGAATAAGTAAAATGACGATACGTGATTTTCTTTATTTTGACAAACAAAATGAAAAGAAAATGTTCCGTGACAGTAAAAAAAGAAATGTCATTTTTGTTTTAAGTATTATTCTTGGTGCGATTTCTCTTTTTCTCTGGAATTCACGTTGTACTATGGATAATTTTAATAAGCAAGAAACACTTACTTATTTGATGGTAAGCGTAATCATGTTGATTATCAGCATTTATGGTATATCTACAACTTGTGCAGATATGTTCTTGACTGTTATCTTAAAATTTTGTATAATAGGAATTGAAGTTAAATTAGATGCTAAAAATTTGTAATTAAGAAGGAGGGATTCGTCATGTTGGTATTCCAAATGCGTAATGTAGATAAAACATCTACTGTTTTGAAACAGACTAAAAACAGTGATTACGCAGATAAATAAATACGTTAGATTAATTCCTACCAGTGACTAATCTTATGACTTTTTAAACAGATAACTAAAATTACAAACAAATCGTTTAACTTCTGTATTTATTTACAGATGTAATCACTTCAGGAGTGATTACATGAACAAAAATATAAAATATTCTCAAAACTTTTTAACGAGTGAAAAAGTACTCAACCAAATAATAAAACAATTGAATTTAAAAGAAACCGATACCGTTTACGAAATTGGAACAGGTAAAGGGCATTTAACGACGAAACTGGCTAAAATAAGTAAACAGGTAACGTCTATTGAATTAGACAGTCATCTATTCAACTTATCGTCAGAAAAATTAAAACTGAATACTCGTGTCACTTTAATTCACCAAGATATTCTACAGTTTCAATTCCCTAACAAACAGAGGTATAAAATTGTTGGGAATATTCCTTACCATTTAAGCACACAAATTATTAAAAAAGTGGTTTTTGAAAGCCGTGCGTCTGACATCTATCTGATTGTTGAAGAAGGATTCTACAAGCGTACCTTGGATATTCACCGAACACTAGGGTTGCTCTTGCACACTCAAGTCTCGATTCAGCAATTGCTTAAGCTGCCAGCGGAATGCTTTCATCCTAAACCAAAAGTAAACAGTGTCTTAATAAAACTTACCCGCCATACCACAGATGTTCCAGATAAATATTGGAAGCTATATACGTACTTTGTTTCAAAATGGGTCAATCGAGAATATCGTCAACTGTTTACTGAAAATCAGTTTCATCAAGCAATGAAACACGCCAAAGTAAACAATTTAAGTACCATTACTTATGAGCAAGTATTGTCTATTTTTAATAGTTATCTATTATTTAACGGGAGGAAATAATTCTATGAGTCGCTTTTTTAAATTTGGAAAGTTACACGTTACTAAAGGGAATGGAGATAAATTATTAGATATACTACTGACAGCTTCCAAGAAGCTAAAGAGGTCCCTAGCGCCTACGGGGAATTTGTATCGATAAGGGGTACAAATTCCCACTAAGCGCTCGGGACCCCTTGTAGGAAAATGTCCTAAGTGTGGCAACAATATTGTATTAAAAAAATCGTTTTATGGTTGTTCAAATTATCCTGAATGTAAGTTTACTTTAGCTGAACATTTTAGAAAGAAAAAACTAACCAAAACGAATGTAAAAGAATTACTGGAGGGAAAAGAAACCCTGGTAAAAGGAATCAAAAACAAAGAGAAAAAGCCCTACAATGCCGTTGTAAAAATTGGGGAAAAGGGATATATTGATTTTATCTCTTTTTCAAATCAAAACCACCGGCTTAGCCGGTGGTTTGTACTAGCCCTATAAGGGCTTATTACCGACGCTAAGTCTAAAGACTCATCGAATTTGGTTCGCCAACTGTACCGTCATTTACTTATTAAGCCCTATGGGGCTTATTTTATTTATTTTGGTTTACTGGCTCACCCGTAAACGGGTCAATATATTCTTTTAGTGTCATCTGATCATACTCTAAATCATTTTGTAATTGATTTTGAATATATTCTTGTATCTTCTTTGCATTTTTCCCTACAGTATCTACGTAATATCCTCTGCACCAGAAATGGCGATTTCCATATTTGTATTTTAAATTTGCATGGCGTTCGAAGATCATAAGTGTACTTTTTCCTTTCAAATACCCTACAAAACTTGAAACACTTAAACTTGGTGGTATCTTTACAAGCATATGCACATGGTCTGGGCATATCTCTGCCTCTACTATTTCTACACCTTTTCTTTTGCATAGCATACTTAAAATATTCGCAATATCCTGTTTCATCTTCCCATACGCTACTTTTCTTCTATATTTTGGTGCAAAAACAATATGATACTTACAATTCCATTTCGTATGTGCTAAACTGTTTATATCCATTTGGATAACCTCCTTTGATTTTATGTGGTTGGCGAACCAACATAATTATATCACTGGAGGTTTTTTACTGTAAGCTTAAGCAATGCTGACTCACCGGCCTAGCCGGTGGTTTATTTGTTCATCAAAGTTCCGTTTCTCTTCTGAGAAACTCCACTATGCTGAACAGGCTTAAAGCCTAACAAATAAACATAAAAGCCCTTTAAAGAGGGCTTTTATATATTAATCACAAATCACTTATCACAAATCACAAGTGATTAATCACAAATCACTTGTGATTTGTGATTCTTAATGATACAATATTACTATGTTTTAGCTTTAAAGGCTCGTACAGACTATATGTTTTGTGCGGGCTTTTTTCATACCCGAAAAAATTTAAAAAATTTTTCAAAAGAGGTCATTAAATCACACCTAGCTGTCCTTATATGGTGCGGAAAGAGGGATAAACACTTTTCAAATCATAAAGGAAAGGAGGTGAGATTGATGAAACCGTCTGACTTCCAGAAAACAGTTCAATGTCGTTTTGAAAGTTGTTTAAAGAAAGTTGTCCGTAGTGTCGTGAAAGATTATTACAAGGAATTAAACCGTCGTAAGAATAAAGAAATATCTTTCAGCGAATTGCCAGATGTCCTTGTTGATAAAATGGCTGTTTGGGACGACTACGAAACAGATTATACAATCTTTTCAGTATGTGGCATTGATATTCGTGTCCTTGATGATGAATTGGCAGAAGCCTTGAAGAAACTTCCAGAAAGAAAACGCAATACTCTGTTGATGTATTACTTCTTGGAAATGACAGAAAGTGAAATTGCCAACTTGCAGAAAATCACGCAAAGCGGTGTATTTAGAAACCGACATCACGCTTTGGAAACTATGAAAAAAATACTCAAGGAGGAACATTAGAAAATGAAACAGTTATTTAAGAAACCGTCTTATTACTTGATTTCATCAGCTATGGACGGAAACGAAAAAGCGATTGAAAAATTACTGGCATTTTATGACCCTTACATATCAAAGTGCTGTTTGCGTTCACTTTATGATGAATACGGCAATGTTTATATCGTTGTAGATATGGAATTAAAAGGACGTATCAGAGAAGCACTTATCAAAATGATTTTAGGTTTTGATATTGAAGATATGGACTTAGAACCAGAAGAATAAGCAGTTTTTAGCGGAGCATGATTTAATATCCCCCTCTTTCCTGCTCTGCCACCTGCTTTTATATGAAAGCAACACGCTTTCACCACAGCTCTTTGACAACTGAATAAAGCAGACAGATACGTTTGTGAGATGGCGAGCCACGGGGACTGTACGCCACGACCTTTTCAAAAGAAAGCGAGCGACCCACGCAGTGATCCGAGAGCGACTGTTGGAAAAGTTGTTTTGCCACGACCTATCCTCACAGAATAATGATACGTCCGCATGGTGCGGTTCTGCCCACAAGAATGGGAATAGTTGAGATACTAATGGAGCTTTCCAAAGCCGTCTGCCTGCTTGTAAAAAACGACACACAGTAAAGGGGGGTGCATAGATTATGAACAATACTGATGTGCCTATTTGGGAAAAATATACGCTGACGGTTGAAGAAGCGTCCAAATACTTCCGCATTGGCGAAAAGAAATTGCGTAAATTAGCCGAAGAAAATCTTGACGCTGGCTGGGTTATCGTGAACGGCAACCGTATTCAGATTAAGCGAAAACAATTTGAAAAAATCATAGATACATTGGACGAAATCTAATGTCATTGAGCCGTAGATATGGTATAATAAATATAGCGTATCACGGCTCGTTCCATGACGGAAAGGAGCTTTACACTATGTCTAATGTAAAACGAAAAGACAGTAAAAATCGCAATTTGCGTAATGGAGAGAGCCAGCGAAAAGACGGAAGATACGTTTATAAATATACCGATATATACGGAAAGCCACAATTTATCTATTCTTGGAAACTTGTACCGACAGACAAGACACCTGCTGGAAAGCGTGATGATATATCGTTGAGGGAAAAAGAAACACAGATTAAAAAAGACCTTAACGACGGTATCGATACAGCAGGCGGTAAAATGACAGTCTGCCAGCTCTACGACAAGAAGAACAGCCAAAGAAAGAACATCAAGAGGGCTACTGAAAAAGGACGACAGTATCTTATGAACGCTCTGAAAAATGACCCATTGGGTATGAGGGCGATTGATACTGTTAAGCAGTCGGACGCTAAAGAATGGGCTATCAGAATGAGCGAAAAAGGATACGCCTATAAAACGATTGATAACTACAAGCGTTCCTTGAAAGCGTCATTTTACATGGCGATACAAGACGACTGTATCAGAAAGAACCCGTTTGAATTTAAGCTAAGTGATGTTCTGGAAGATGATACGGAGCAGAAAGTTATCCTTACACCAGAGCAGGAAGAACGCCTGCTTGCCTTTATGGAAAAGGATAAGATTTACAGCAAGTATTATGATGAGGTTGTGCTTCTGCTGGAAACGGGACTTCGTATTTCTGAATTTTGCGGACTAACGACGCATATTGATATGCAGAACAGAATACTCAATATAGACCACCAGTTATTGAAAGACAGCGAAATCGGCTACTATATTGAAACGCCAAAGACCAAAAACGGAAAACGAGAACTTCCATTGACAGAACGGGCTTATCAAGCAATCCAAAGAATACTAAAGAACAGAGGAAAGGCACAACCGTTGATTGTAGGTGGTTATAGCAATTTCCTATTCTTGAACCGTGAGGGCTTACCTAAAGTTGCAGGAAACTATGAGGGCATGGTGCGAGGACTAATTAAGAAGTATAACAAGTATCACACGGACAAGTTACCGAACATCACACCACATTCATTCCGACATACTTACTGTACGAATATGGCAAACAGAGGAATGAACCCAAACACCCTGCAATATCTTATGGGACACGCTAACATAACCATGACACTTGGCTATTATGCACACGGTACATTTCAATCTGCAAAAGCAGAACTGGAAAGACTGGCTTGTTAATATCGGAGCTTATATTTACTACTCATTTACTACTTTTGGTTGCATTTTCATGCTGGTAAATGCCAGCTTATGCAAGGTATCTTCCAAAAAGAAAATACCGATAAAGCCCTAAAATACGGGATATATCGGCATTTACCAACTTATGAAAAGATAATCAGAAATTTAGTAAGTTTTTATATTAATAAAATAATCGAAATATCAGATTTGATTTTAGATCCCCCAATTGTCTAAATTTTACACTCAATTTGTACTCAAATCACATAACAAGAGCCCGGAAACCCGCATAAACACTGGATTTCCGAGCTCCATTTTTTTACTCAAACTCGGCAAGTTCAAAGATATCCCTAAATATATTTGTTTAAGTTTTGTGTCTTTTTTGCCGTTATTTTATTTCAATTGCATATATTATTTTGGCTTGCTGATTTTCTGTTGCCAATTTGTTGCCAGTCTATCTTGTTAATCAATTATCTCCTTTTCTAATGCCCCTACTAATTCCATTAGTATATGTTCCATATCACGCATCAATATATAATCGTCTTTTTTTCTCATATAAACTTCCCTCATCATTGGATGTTCAAAAGAAACCTCCATGATTCTTCTAAAATTATTGATTGATTCCCTTTTTACATCAATACTATTTTCTGACGAAAGCATCTCCAATAATTCTTTTCCTATGTTATATATCCATGGTAATTTGTCCTGAACCATACTTAACACTATCAAAAAAGCATATTGTTTTTGACAATCTGGCAAAATGGAGTGAATAAGTTCTTCCATGAACATAGATTTATATTTTCTAGGCATTCTTCGTTCTTCAAAATCTATATTTCTCTCAACTTTGGATAAAGTTAAATCTAACCGTTCTTTTAATTCATCAATGCTATCACTCAATTTAGAGTCGGGATTTCGCAACAGCTTTTGATTGTCTCTTGATAATTCCAATATTTCTTCTATAATTTCAGTCGAATGATTCTCTTCTTGGATGTTTTTTTCCAAATCATTTTCATTATCCTCTTTTAAGCCGTTTAGTTCCTCCTCCAATGTCGGATACCATACTTCAAAAGCCTTATCAAGCATAGCTTCTGATATTCCGCTTTCACCACATGCTTTATTTAATGTATGTATCAACTTCTTGATATCTTCTTTTTCAAAAACAGTTGATTGAAATTGTAAAATAGGTCCATTAACTTCCGAACGTTTTATATCAAAAAGAAATGGTGTTACAAAAGATTTATCCATAGTTTTAGACAATGCACCTGCTTCAAAAGACAACCATGGTGCATGTAAATTATCTTTAGTCACACACAAAATTCCAAATGTGGAATCTTCCAATTCCTTTGCAATATCACTACTCCACCTAGCACCTTTGTCAATATCCTCTGAAGATACATAAGGCTCCAGCGACTGAATTACTGATGGCAACCACTCTCTAAAAATCATCGCAACTTTATGACTTTTATTTCCAGACCAACTAATAAACACTTTCATATATGCCCACCTCTTTTGTATTGTTCCAATAGTTATGTATAGATTATTTTCTTAAAGCTCAGCTTCTATTTTGCCAACTCATTTAAAGCATTCAAGATATCCTCCAAATTAAATGAATATACCCATTCTGCACCAATTCCATATGCTTCATCTGGCACCTCATATGAACTATCTAATTTGACTACGACTAAGCCATTTCCTTTTTCATGATTTTTTGCAATTTCGTATGCTTGCCAATTTCTATAACCGATTTTCTCACTATCTGGATGTTTATCATTTGAATGTTTACCGACTATCGCAATCATATAGTTAGCTTGACCTATTTTTGTACTCAACACCTGCTTAATAGTTGAAACCGATTCACTTTGAATTTCGCTTGGTGTACAATCGTTAATTGAAAAATTAATATCATCGTTTTCATTCCAAGCCTCTAATAAATTATAGTATATTCTATCGTGTTCATAATCAAAAGAACAACATACTTTTTTCTTTGCCATAATTTAAACCTCCTTCAATACTTTCCTTAAACCATTAGCAATTGAATTAATAAAAGGAAGATGACTTTTGCAAAATCCCGTTATTTTTGTGTGAACTTCAAAAAAATAAAACCAATCAATAACTATAATTGCAACACATAAAATTGTATCGCATACAAGTGCTATGGTGGATTCTTGTGATAATATCCACTCCTCATGAATCCGTACTATGTTAATTAAAGCAAACAATATTGGCATCAACATTTTATAAAATAGATCAATAAAATTTAACACCATTGGATAATTTCTTTGATAATTCTCTCCCTCACGTGAGAAAATTCCTGATATAGTTAAATTAGATATTTCTTTTTCAAGTTTATCTAAATACGTATATTGTCGTTCAATATATAACATATCTTGAATATAGCGTATCATCACATATACAATCAATAACCAAATTAAAGTTTGAATAATCGTATTACTCAATTGCAAGGGTGTTTCTATATCTTTATTTATGCCTTTTAAAATGAGTTCAAACGCCATTTCTGGTCTTATTAAAAGCAGAAAGGAAACCGCTTCCAATACGCAAAGAATAACAAAACTTTTATTTCTTCTTCCCTGTGCTTCTTTACTCAGGCTGAATGTTTCCTTATAGTGATCATACAGCACATCCAATATATCCATATTACCACCCTCTTATTGCACTTACAATATCATCATGATTAAAACTATAAACTCTTTTAGCGCCGCAATTTTTCAATTCTTCTGGATACTCATACAAAGAGTTTAATTGCACTGCAATTATATGTTTTCCCAGTTCTTTTGCCTTTGCGACTTCAAAATTCTGCCAATTACGGTAACCAATAAGCATTCTATCCTTATGTAATTTATTGGCTTCCTTTCCTACTATAACCACAATATGCGTTGCTTCATTAATTTTTCTGGATAATACTGCTTTAACCGTTGGTATATTCCAGCTTTGAATTTCACTCGGTGATTTATCATTACAAGTAAATTCAAAATTCGAATTTGCATTCCACATATTTAAAGTATATTTATAACTTCTGTCATTTTCAAAATCAAACGATACAAATATTTTAGGTTTTGCCATATTTTTTCTCCCTTCTACCTCGGTCCCATAAATCGATCACCATTCAAATGTATCATATGCTCCGGCATTTCAGCGATCCAGACCTCTGTCTCCCAAGCAAGTTCCTCTGCAAACTTTTTATATGTCTTAAAATCCAGAAATGCTGTTACAAATATCTTTCCAGCCGTAACATCTTTTGTCATTTCTTCAATTTCCAATATGCGCTTCGGATCCATCGGACCGACCGATGTTACCGATTCTACAAAATAAATCCAGTCCTTATCTTCCCGGTACAGCACAACATCCGGCATCTTATCATGTAGTGTAATTTCAAATCCCAGCTCTTTCAATTTTTCTACATTCTTTACCAAATCTTTTTCTATTGTATCTCCAACGTATAAACATTCAGAATTGGGTGCAAATCTCGGTGCAAATTCTTCAATAATGGCTTTTTGCAGTTCATTATGCTTACCTGTAGAAAATTTAAAGCTTTCACCATTTATATTTACCGGCATCATTGTCATCTTCTTTTTAGAAGCATACAGATCAATTAACTTCTCATGGTAGCAAAGAAATCGCTTTATAGATTCCCTCCACTTTGGAGTTCCCATAGTTCTTAGTATTTGTACTGTTTCTTCCGTCAGTCTATACCTATAATTCGGACTGTTAGTTGCCTTTCCATTATCCTCTATTAAGGCTGCCGTTCGGAATCTGTGCAGAGCCTGCTTCCTAAACGTTTCTCTACTATTTTCCGCATAACTCATACCATAAAATGCATTAACAAACTGAATAATATCATGAATACGAATCCATTCATTTGTTGCTTCACTCCATGACATATCTGGTTTTACTCCCGCCATTGCCAGTATCACGTAACAACATATATCCGCTTGCTGTGCCTTAGGCATACCTATTGTTTGCAGAAATTCCCTTGTTTCTTCTATCTTCTTATCCACAGTACCCCTCCAATATTAAATTGCAATTTGCCTCTGAATAGTCCCTACTTTTAAGCACTTTTCTTCCCATTTCCTGAATATCTTCTAAATCCGGCACAGGCATTGCATTAATCTCTGTGGAATTAACCTGTGTAGACCCATTCAAAATACGATAATATTCATCATAAAGTGTAGAATTAAATAATACGTATAACCCATACACTAGGCATTCTGACATTTCCGTTAATACACCGTCCACAAAATTAATTTTATTCTGTGTACTTATCTTTTGGTACTGTGGAAATCTTTTGGCTAAATATACTCCACACTGTAATCTTCGAGGTTCTTCCTTTGCTGTAAAGCGCTTTACAAATAGATAGTTTTTGTTATCCTGCATCAATCCCCTTTGTTCTGTCACTACATATTCATGTTCTTTCTGGATTGGAAATTCTACTTTTCCCTGTTTTATATGCTGCGAATAAAATAAAGGGATTGCTCCTTCTTCTTCCTCATCACGAAGTATTTCACGATTGCGAAAATCCACGGTCAATCCGGTTTTCATTTTTACACCTATTGCTGGAAGTGTCTTATCAAATTTATGCAATTTCTTTAATACTTCCACTTCATTTTCATCTGTCACAAGATAAACATAATAATCTGATCCTGCTACAACCAGATCATACGGAACTGTTAATGATGTCAGCTCCCCAAAATCACTATTTGATTTAGATGATGTAATCGTAACGGTTTCTGGCTTTTCACTTGTCTTTTTTACTTTAATAATAATTGTTTCCTGTAACACACTTTCTTTATCAAAAACCTTATTTCTGCTAACAAAAAGGTGAATATGTTCCAATTTCCCTTCTGTCAAAAAATATTCCCGAAAACGTTTAAAATACGCTCCAGATGTCCATGACCTTGGAATGATGTAAACCATCTCTCCATTTTCACATAAATTAAATAATCCCATAGACGCAAAAATGAAATATAAATTCGGTGCACCATAACATACCTCTGGCATTGCTGTAGCTTCTGGCGCATCTTTCGGAATTTTCATATATGGCGGATTTCCAATCACAAAATCATATTTCTTAGGCTCCGCATTTCCTCCCAACATATGATTAAAATCCAGATACTGACTCAAAATATAATTATCTTCAACGATATTAACTGTAAGTTTTTTCTTTGTCTCCTCTTTACAATATTCCAGATTACGTTTCAACAATGGCAATACATTTTCATCGTTCTCATAGCAGGTAAGCTCAATCTCCTGAATAGAATCTATTGTTTCCATTCGCTCAATAAAAGCACATGATAATATACCTGAACCAGCCCCTGCATCAAGCACACTTACTTTACCTGTTTTCTTATCTAACTTATATAATCCCGCCATAAAACGGGCAGTTTCCATGCTGGTAAAAAACTGTCCGTATTTTTTACGTTCTTTTTTCGGCATACTCTCTATATATTCGTTTGTAAGTTCTACAATTTTTTCTAGCATATTCCACCTACCTGCAAGCCTTCTATTTCTTGCTATTATACTATAGCCCAGAACCTTTTTCAACGTTCTTCCAAACTTATGTTCTATTCTTTTATTTCCGCTGTATTATAATCATTATCATCTATATCTATAACATCGTCGTTACTCTCACCTTTGACAGAAAAATCTCCTGTCATAAACCATTTATAAGCACGATCTGCGATAACCTTCGTTTCCACTAAGTCCAGTCCGCCACCTACAATAGCACCTACTCCTGGTAACATCTTTCCAAGATTTACAATACCTTTTGAACCAAATTTTGTGATAAATCTGAATCCAACCTTCTGATTAATCTTTGTCAGGACCTTTCCTGGTATCTTTTTTATAACACCATTTGCAAATTTTACGCCAAATTTGATTCCTGCCTGTTTTAATAAACTATTCACTGCCACTCCTGCAAGACAAGCATATACAAAGGTTTGTGTCTGATCACTATTCAAATCATAATCAGCCATATATGCTGTACATGCTATCATCCGCATTTGTACATAAATTACACTTCCAATATTCGCTGGTATCGCAACTGGCATTGTTATAAAGCCACCAAGTCCTGTTACAACTCCAGATGTTGTACATTTAGCAATTTGATTCTTCAGCATATCCCTACAAGCTTTTTCCTTTGTCTCGTGCTTTGACAAATAATCATTTGCCATATCTTCAACACCAGGACTGACCATCGGTATTCCATTTAAACATTTTTCATAACAAGAGTCTAATAATTTCATAATGTCTTCTTGCGTCATTTTTTTCTTTTCCATATTCCTCATAATTCCAATCTTCACATTCTTTATAAGCTCAAGAATTATATCCAACACAGACATAGTTCTATTCAAATTTTATCATAATTGAGAGAATTGCTCCATCCTATTTTCACAAACATGCTCCGACTACAGTTAAAAAAGGTGGCAACTATAACCACCTTTTCCATTTATCTATATACTATTTTATTCAATACAATCTCCTCTGCACAAGCTCTGATATTATTCATTTTTCCAACCCATTCCATCTGATTCTGCATCTTCAGTTCTTCCGTCACTCCCTGCTTTTCTTTCATCTGCTCCACCAGTCTGTCCATCATCTGATTACATTCCTCGTCAACCTGATGCAAATGCTCATTCAACTTCCCAGCAAGTATCAGTTCCAGATATAATCCTTTCCGATGCTCTTTCAAGTATGATTTTCTCAACATTCCATACTTTCCAATCGGATACTCTGTTTCTTCCGGGAGGTACAGGTCTGGATAATACAGACCGTCCTCTCCTAAAGTATAACTGATTCCATTTTCTCCCATAATGTGTTTCTCCATGATTGTCCTCCTATCTTGCTCCCCGGTCTTTATTCTGACTATGGGTATGCTGTTTATTTTTCTGTTCATTCTGTATTTCTTGTTTCTTTTCTGCCAGCTTCGCCCTAATACCATGTGCTACTGGCTCTTTTCCTGTTTCTTTCTTCCATTTTTCTATTGCAGTTCGATACTGACTATACTCAGTTTGAGAAGCCTTAAAATCCTTTAAAAAATCCTGTACACTTCTATAACCGATCTTCTGCACAATCCTCGGAAGGTAATCTTTCATATCTCTGATCTGGCTTTTCAGTTCATCAATTTCTTTCTGCAATTCTTTTTTCTTTCTTCCTTTAAACCATCCCGTGACTTCTGACAGTTCTTTCTTCTTTACAGAAAGCTGTTTTTGTTTCTGTTGAATTGCACCGTTTTGATCTTCCAGTTCTTTATTCACTTTAAATAGTTTTGGATACTTTGATGCAAGCCTCGTCATTTTAGGTTGTTCCGGTTCTGCCTTTTCTTCTTTTGTTGTCTCGACTGCTGCCGTGCTATTTTCAGCAACATGCTCTGGGTGTTCTGTTTCCGTTTGCTCTGTCTGTTTTTGCACTTCCCTGGGTTTCTTAAACAGCACACTTGCTATCAAAAACTCCAATGCCTCAACAGCCACTGTCACAACTCTGGAAAATAATCGTGGTCTGTTTCCACGCCGAGCAATTGATTCCCTGATCGGCTCCGTGATTTCTTTCCGCTTCACTTCCATTATCTTCGGTTCTGGCACTCCACTAATCAATGCCATATCAACAGCTCTGTTCCATTCCCGGCGTTTTTGGTTATCCGCTTCTATTTCCTGTGCTTTTGGATTATTTTTTCCGATTTTCTTTGTTGCAAGATACACACTGCCACGCTCAAACACTTGCAACTTCTGATTCTCATCTTTCACATAAATATTAATTAAATCTGTATAAGAATGCTTTACCTCATCCAAAAATGAATGACTCTTGAAGCGTTCATCTTTCGCTGTAAACAGCTCCTTTTCATAAACTTCGCCTTTTTTCACAATGTGGCAACCTTCTCGTATCTCGCCATCTTCTCCCAGTATCTCTTTCTTGGTTCGGACATGTTTTCCATTTTCATTGTAAAACATATTTCTACTGGCAATCTTGATGATTGGTTCATCTAATAACTTCCGTTCTGCAAATATCAAATGAATGTGATAATTGGTCTTTCTTTTATTGTGGTGCAAAGCAGTAATACACTCCGCTCCATAATTCTGTTTAAAATGATTTGTAAAAAGCTGCAGCAATCTGTCCGGCTGATATTCTGTGAAACTCTCTGGCAAAGCAATGATCAATTCTCTTGCCTCAATACATTTTCCTTCTGTTCCGCTTTTTGCAAATTCTTCCTGATTACATTTTGCAAGTTCCCGCCAAAATTTCCGTTCTGTGGTTTCATAAACTGCATAAAGATTTTCCTGTTTTGCGTGACTGGATATATAAGTGATTCTGCCTTTTACATTGCTTAGTTTTGTCATTTGAATAAATGAATTTCTTCCGATAGGCACTCCCTTCTTGTCTTCGGCAAAATAAATTCTGCCATATCATTTGTGAGTGGATGCATCGGCATCCTTTTACGAACTATCCGCCTGTCGGCGGAACAGCTCCCGGCAGGGCGAAATATCCTGAGTACAAATCTTTGATTTGTGCGATGGGTGTATTTCGCTCTCAAACGCCGAGGGCTTTGATAAATGCTGCCTGTAACAACCACTGTCCGGCTTATGCTTTTCATCTTGGGCGTATCCGCCCAGTTTTTATGCTCGTATCCGTGCTATTTTTCTTTCTGACTACAGTTTGTCTGTTTCGCTTTCTGCTATTTTCCGCCAGATTTAATCTGGTATTCTCGCCCGGATATATTCCAGATCACCGCAGTATGGCGTTCCTACCAAATACCATTCTCTCGCCAGATTCATTTCCATTCTTGTCTGTACCCAATGCTCATCCACCAGTACTTCCATGCATTCCCCACAGTGAAATCCTGTATCAATCCATAAGTCCATCGACAATAACCCGTATCTGCCGTTTTCACAGTTATAACCTAATCTTCCTTCTCTCATTATGTCGTTCTCCTTTCTTACACCGCCTTTTGGGAAGGGAGCCCCGTTTCAGGGCGTGCTTTCATGCCATCAAAATGTCTACTCATTTCAGTTCGCCATCACACTTCCGGCTTCACCTTCCAGGCTTCTCCTTGTCTGCTATCTACAGGTGCGTGCCACGCTCCTGTCATTAGGTAATCAAGCAGAACCTTTACCAACGAAAGTCCTCATGCATTCCGCACTTATCCAAATACTCTTGTCTTGCCTTTTCTCGTTCTTCCTCTGTTGGTGCTGTTTTAAAGGTTGTATAAAGTTCTCGTTTTACCATGCTGTCCAGCTTTTCCATCAATGCTTTTTCAATTTCCGGTAAATAATCTTCATTTCCGGCAAGATGGTATTGAAACAGTGCCAGCAGCAAATCTTTTGGTATCTGTACCTGCGTTTTTCTCTCCATATTTTTCCTTTCCGTGACGGTCGTGACGATAGTGACGATATTTTCACTACCGTCACACTATAGAAAATACCGTCACAACCGTCACATATCGTCACGCTTGTTTTCCGACAAAGGTTAATCTAATTTTTCTTCCGTCGTGTCCCCGCTCTGCTTTATACTGGATTCCATATTCCAGAATCAGTCGTTCCAGGCTGACATTTAATTTTCGTGATAACGCATTCGGCTGCATTTCCACCTGCAATACTTCCACAAGCTCTGTTGCTGTTCCTGCCCACTCTGGCGTAGTTTCTGTCACAAGTTCTTTGATTTTTTCCAATAATGGATCTTCTGGTTCTTTCCAAAGTTCTGTTTCTGTCTTGGTAAGTTCCCAGACACATCTCTCCCGGTTAAAGTTCAACCATAGTTTCTGATCCTGCTGGTCACGCCCTGCCACTTCCAGAACTGCTTTATTGTCTGTACGCTTTTCTTTCTGCATAACAAACGCTCCATCCGCAGCTCCCAGCAGACCATTCGTGCCGGAAATCATATCAAAACTGTCGGAAGATTCCATTTTCCTTGTATGATGCACAACCAGAAAACAGATGCCATATTTATCACTGAATGCTTTCAGCTTCGTTACAATCTCGTAATCGCTGGCATAACTGAATTTATCTCCACCGACCTCTCGAACCTTCTGAAGAGTATCAATGATAATCAACCTTGCATCTTTATGCTCTGTCACAAACTCTACAAGCTGCCTTTCCAGTCCGTCATTGAGCGATTTGGATTTTGTAGCAAAATAAAAATTTTCACTACCTTCCATTCCGAACATCTGTGATAACCGTTTCTGCAGCCTTGCATAATCGTCTTCCAGTGCCAGATACAGAACCGTTCCCTGTCTCACTGGAAATCCCCACAACGGGAGCCCTTTGCTAATGTGATACCCGATCTGTGCCATGAAAAAGGATTTTCCGATTTTGGGTGAACCTACAAACAGATACGTTCCGTTATACAAAAGTCCATCTACGATTGGCAACTTTGGCGGATATGCCGTATCATACAATTCCATCATAGAAACTGTTTCCAGTTCATCTTTATTCTTTTTATTTGCTGATTTTGCTGTATTTTCCGCATTATTTGTGGCTTGCAGATTGCCCTTACCGGGCAAATCTGCTATACTTTGGTTGTTTAATTTATTATTGAATGGCTGTTCCACATCTGCGCCAACAGATGCAATCGGAGCAGTCATTTTTTCTTTTGCTGTCATTCATTTTCCCCTTTCAATCCATACAATGTCTCTGCGACCAATCTCAGGGTACTCAGCAACTCTTCGTTTTCCTCACTGCATTTTTCCAGACGTTTCAATTCTTCATAAATCTCTGCCATCTGATTTCGCAATGCTTTATACACTCTTGGATTTCCCTGTACCACAATTTCCCGATCAGTTAACCGTTTTGTGATATAGTCCTGCTTGCTAAGTCCTGACAATCGGACACATGCATCAATCTGTTTTGCTTCTTCCGGTGATACCCGGAAAGCTACTGTCTTGTTTCTCCATCTTCCCTTACTGTCCAGATTCTTTTCCATTTGATTTTTCCATCCTTTCAATATCCAGTTGTTCTGCCATTTGTATCTGCTCACTTGGGAACAGATGCGCATATCGGTAAGTGATGTCAATACTTTCATGCCCCATTCGATCTGCGATTGCCAGTACAGTAAATCCCATATTGATCAGCAATGATACATGGGAGTGTCTCAAGTCATGCACCCGGATTCTCTTTACCCCGGAAGCTTTCGCCCCTCTGTCCATCTCATGATGGAGATAAGATTTGGAAATCATAAAAATCCGTTCGTCCTCTTTCTGCTCATACAGCATTTTCAGATAATCCTGAATCTCATCACACAAAAACTGCGGCATCTTAATGGTTCGATTACTTTTTAATGTCTTTGGCGGTGTAATCACATCTTCCCGGTGCAGTCTCTGATAGGACTTGTTAATCCGTAGTGTATGCGTTTCAAAATTGAAATCTGCTGGTGTAAGTGCTAATAACTCGCCCATGCGAAGCCCACACCAATAAAGTATTTCAAACGCATAATAGGAAACAGGCTTGTCCATCATTGCATCTGCAAATTTCAGATATTCTTCTTTTGTCCAGAACAGCATTTCCCGGTGTTCCTCTTTTCCCATATTTCCAGCTTTCTGTGCCGGATTAGATGGAAGATGATAAAAATTGACTGCATGGTTGAAAATAGCACTTAACTGACTGTGAATTTTCTGCAGATAAGAGGATGAATACGGCTTTCCGTTTGGTTGCCGAATCGCAAGCAGTTCATTCTGCCATGCAATAATGTCCCTTGGCTCAATTTCTCCTATCTTTCGCTTTCCGAAATAAGGAAGAATTTTGGTTCTGGCGATATTTGTTTTTGTTCCCCAGGTATTATCACGAATTCGGTTTTGCATATCCTCCACATAAATCTCATAGAAGCTTTCAAAAATCATATCCAGTTTTGCTTCTTTCTTCAGTAACAGCTCCCGTTCCCACATCAACGCTTCTCGTTTTGTAGGAAATCCTCTTTTCGACGACTGGTGTGTTTTCCCTGTCCAGTCGGTATACCGATAAACCACTCGCCACTTCCCAGTGACATTATCTTTGTAAATACTCATACAAATTCTCCTCTCTCTTACACTTCGCTGTAACATACTTTTTTGCGGAAATAATTGGTGTTTACTCTGCCAGCTACCGTAAGATAACCCAGCTTCTGTAATTCATCATTTAATTGTTTGACAATCTTATAAGCATAAGACTTGGAAACTCCCAGTTCCGCTGCAACTTCTTCTACTGTCATAAAAGTTCTGTTCGTCACATCGCATCTCTCCTCTCTATCTTAACGTAATTTGTTTAAGTCGTTACATTTGCATGATACTAAACATTTTAATTTAAGTCAAGCAGTTTTATAAGAATATTAAATTTTTTTGTTTAAGTTCTTCTTGCTATCTAAAATTGCTCATGCTATACTGAACCTAAACAGAATTGTTTTATTTTCTTCACAATTAATTATGGCAACACGAATGACCACTATAAGGAGGCAAACAAAAATGGCAATCGGACAACGTATCAAATTTTTTCGCAACCGCAAAGGCATGACACAAAAGCAACTCGGAGAGCAACTGGGATTCAAAGGAAAAACCTCAGATGTCCGCATGGCTCAGTATGAATCTGAAGCCAGAGTTCCTAAAATCGATCTTGTAAAACAAATGTCTCAGATCTTCGATGTCAATGCTCATGCTTTAACAGTTCCAGATATTGATACTCACATAGGTCTGATGCATACACTATTTGCACTGGAAGATATGTATGGTCTGAAGGTAAGAAATGTAGAAGGGCAGCCTCATATCTGCCTTGACTCTTCCATATCTGCTCCCGGCTCATCTGTTGATGAAATGCTTCGTTCATGGATGGAACAGGCTGACAAATTGGAAAACGGTGAAATCAGCAAGGAAGAATATGATGAATGGAGATATAAGTACCCGGAACTGGATACTTACCAGAAACGTGCCAAGGTACCATCTCAGGAACTAAGTGATTACCTCGTAAAAGAATTGACTAAAAAAGAAAAATAAGAGAAAAGAAAAACCTTACCGATATTCAGTTTTTTACTTCTGAAAATCAGTAAGGTTTCTTTATATACGTTATGAAATAAAATTTTTCTCTCTTGAATAATCACAAAATGTTGCCATTTTGTTGCCAATCACTAAACAAATTTGTTTGTAACCCGCATGAATACTGGTTTCTCGTGATTGTGTGGATTATTCAAACTCCAGACAGACAGTATGCCATATAAGTGAAAATCATTGATTTTAAGGCATTTTCAGGAACTATCAACCACTAAAATCTATATGAAAAAAAATAAAAAATGCAATAAAAATGCAATCGAAGTACATTCAGATTTTATAAGATAGACAAGCAAACCTCAATATCTTTTCTTTATAGACGTTCAGAAATGAGTGTCTATTTTTCTAAAGTATTAAAAGACCGATTAACATTGATATAGACCTTAACTGTGTATATCTTTCAAAGATTGTATTTATTAGACAAATTCTTCTTTATTTTATAATAGTTATATCCTATACTATATCTTACAGTCTATTATGCAAAGGAGAAAAACTAATGGAAAATCTTTATGCACTTATTGACAAAATTTTGCCCATGCTTTCTACAATCTTAGGTGCCTATATAACTTACTATGTCACTGTATCCAGCAAAAAAAACGAAGCAAAAGTAAATGCTCAAATAAGAGCACGGGATGAATATTGGATACCTTGCTCCATAGCAATAGAAAATCTTCAAAACAAAGTATCTGAACTGAGTAAAAATGAGAATGCTCTTGTTTCCTTTACAGGAGAAAAAAGCTGTGAATCAGAAACTATACAACTTTTAAAATATTTACAAGCTAATAATAGAATTTACTTTTACGAAAGAACTCGAAATATTTTAAAACTACTAGAAGATGCCATAAATAATTATGAAAATCAGATAAATAGTGATATTTCCGCCATAATTGATATTTTTTGCAAGCAATATTCTTCCATGATTGAAAGCTTTCCAATGTATAAAATCAACAACTGTATTGACTGTGCTATTACTACTAAAAAATCTTTATTTGAAGAAATAAAAACAGTTTTATTAACACATCGCCAGATAATCTGGTACGGTCAAATTGCACATATTGTTTTTTTTATGGGTGACCCACCTTATAGCAATTCCTTTACAAGTGATATGTCTTATTCGTCTGAGAAAGATATTTTTGATATATGGTGTGAAATAAATGAATATGGAAATTCTAAAGATAGTTTCGGCTTGTCACCGGAACAAGAAATTGGTTTAGAAGTTATTAATTTTGAGTATGAACACCTTGCAAATATCTGCGACATATTAAATCATGAAATTGAAACAAAAGATTATCAACCTCTATATATCAGAATTTTCGAAATATTATCTTTATTGCAAGAAGAAATTTTAAAGAATATTGACGAAGCAACTATTTTATAAACTTTTTGATAGACGTTCAAAACTGAGCGTCTATTTTTTTACCCTAAAACCAGAAAGGATGTGATACCACGAAGAAATCACCACCGCCGGAGCGTTCCCCTCCGCTTCCAGACCAGAACCCGAAACCGACTAAACACAACATTCAGAAAGGACAGGTACATCTATATGGAATTAAAATTCGTTATCCCCAACATGGAAAAAACATTCGGCAACTTGGAGTTTGCCGGAGAAGACAAGACAGAACAGAGAAGAATCAACGGACGCATGACGGTACTCTCTCGCAGCTTCAATCTTTATTCAGACGTACAGAGGGCGGATGATATTGTGGTTATCCTCCCTGCCGAAGCCGGAGAGAAACCTTTTGACTTTGAAGAACGTGTAAAGCTCGTCAATCCCCGTATCACCGCAGAGGGCTATAAAATCGGCACAAGGGGCTTTACCAACTACATTTTGCACGCTGACGATATGGTAAAAGCGTAAGGAAAAGGAGGACATCAGACTATGAGATTAGCAAACGGAATCGTGATTGACAAGGAAGCAACTTTCGGGGCATTGAAATTTTCTGCCCTCCGCCGTGAGGTTCACCTCCAGAATGAAGACGGCTCGGTATCAGAAGAAATCAAGGAGCGTACCTATGACTTAAAATCCAGAGGACAGGGACGTATGATTCAGGTTTCCATCCCTGCCAGCGTGCCGTTAAAGGAGTTCGATTACAACGCAGAGGTAGAACTTATCAATCCTGTGGCAGATACCGTGGCAACGGCTACCTTTCAGGGGGCGGAGGTGGACTGGTACATCAAGGCGGAGGATATTGTCCTGAAAAAAGGGGCTGCCATGAATCCTCAGACGCCGAAGAAAGACGCTCCCTCTGTAAAATAACAGGAATATAAGAAGAAAGCGAAAGGAGGATTGTTCCCATGAAGCAGCTTTTCCCCCGTGGAAAACGTATCCGCCCCACGGATAAAGACCTTGTGTTCCATACTGCCCTTGCCGCCCTGTTCCCTGTCTTCCTGCTGGTTGTCCTGCTGTTTCATATCCGGCAGATTGCCGGAACCAACTGGCAGGAAGTGTCCCTCTCCCAGATAGTACAGGATGTAAATATCCCTTACCTGTTATTCAGCATGGGCGTGGCAGGGCTGGTGTGTCTTATAGCCGTTCTTCTGTTCTGGCGATACCGCAGGGACGAAGTAAAGCAACTCATCCACCGCCAAAAGCTGGCAAGGATGGTATTGGAAAACAAGTGGTATGAATCGGAACAGAGAAAGGAAGACGCTTTTTTCAAGGACTTGTCTTCCAGCCGTTCCAAAGAAACCATCACTTACTTTCCCAAAATCTACTACCGGATGAAACAGGGCTTGCTCCATATCCGTGTGGAAATCACCTTGGGAAAATATCAGGAACAGCTCTTAAACTTGGAGAGAAAGCTGGAAAGCGGCTTGTACTGTGAGCTGACGGATAAGGAATTAAAGGATTCCTATGTGGAGTACACCCTGCTCTATGATACCATTGCCAACCGTATTTCCATTGAGGATGTACAGGCAAAGGACGGCAGGCTCCGGCTTATGGAAAATGTCTGGTGGGAGTATGATAAGCTCCCCCATATGCTCATTGCCGGAGGAACCGGCGGCGGAAAGACCTACTTTATCCTGACCCTCATTGAAGCCCTGCTCCGCACCAACGCCGTCCTATTCGTGCTAGACCCGAAGAACGCTGACCTTGCGGATTTACAGGCGGTTATGCCGGATGTGTACTACAAAAAGGAAGATATGCTCGCCTGCATTGACCGTTTCTATGAAGAAATGATGAAACGCAGCGAAGACATGAAGCTCATGGAGAATTACCGGACAGGGGAAAACTACGCTTACTTGGGACTTCCGGCAAATTTCCTTATCTTTGATGAATATGTGGCATTTATGGAAATGCTCGGCACAAAGGAAAACGCCGCTGTCCTCAACAAGTTAAAACAAATCGTTATGCTTGGGCGGCAGGCAGGCTTCTTCCTGATTCTCGCCTGCCAGCGTCCGGACGCAAAGTATCTGGGGGATGGAATCCGTGACCAGTTTAATTTTCGTGTGGCTCTGGGGCGGATGTCGGAAATGGGCTATGGGATGATGTTCGGGGAAACCACAAAGGACTTCTTTCTAAAGCAGATAAAAGGGCGTGGCTATGTGGATGTGGGAACCAGCGTTATCTCGGAGTTTTACACGCCCCTTGTACCAAAAGGACACGATTTCCTCAAAGAAATTAAAAAGCTGACAGACAGCAGGCAGGGAGTGCAGGCGGCGTGCGAAGCGAAAGCCGCAGAAACGGACTGACCTGCTGTGGCTGGTGTGCCGCAAGGCACGCCAGCATAAACCCCTCGTATCTAACAGAGGGGTACAAATCGACAGGCAACAATCAAACAACAGGGCAGAATCCCACGGTACACAAGGGATTTTCCCATATCCGGCGTGTGTCAACAAGGCTCTGAAAGTTGACATACGCTTTTTTAGACAGGAGGGATTTTCACTGAATGAAGAAACATGGGTACGGGACATCAAAGAAAAACGGGAAGTTTACGGTATCTCACAACAAAAACTTGCCCTAGCTGCCGGAATCACCCGTCCGTACCTGAGCGATATTGAAACGGGCAAGGCTCACCCATCCGAAGCATTACAGGAAACCATCACGGAAGCTCTGGAACGCTTCAATCCAGACAATCCCCTTGAAATGCTCTTTGACTATGTGCGGATTCGCTTCCCCACTACGGATGTGAAGCATATCGTGGAAGACGTGCTGAGGTTAAAACTCCCTTACTTTATCCATGAAGACTACGGCTTCTATTCTTACACAGAGCATTACTATCTGGGGGATATTTTCGTTCTGGTATCGCCGGAACTGGAAAAAGGGGTGCTGCTGGAACTGAAAGGGCGTGGCTGCCGCCAGTTTGAAAGCTATCTGCTGGCACAGGAACGGAGCTGGTATGAATTTTTTATGGACGTTCTCATGGAGGACGGCGTGATGAAACGGCTTGACCTCGCCATCAATGACAAAACGGGAATCCTGAACATTCCCCATCTGACAGAGAAGTGCCGGAATGAAGAATGTATCTCGGTTTTTCGCAGCTTCAAAAGCTACCGCAGCGGCGAACTGGTACGGCGTGAAGAAAAAGAATGTATGGGGAACACCCTGTATATCGGCTCCCTCCAAAGTGAGGTGTACTTCTGCATTTATGAAAAAGACTATGAGCAGTACAAAAAGCATGATATTCCCATTGCGGACGCAGAGGTAAAGAACCGCTTTGAAATCCGGCTGAAAAATGAGCGTGCCTTTTACGCCATCCGTGACCTGTTAGAACATGACAATCCAGAACGGACAGCCTTTCAAATCATCAACCGCTATGTCCGGTTCGTGGACAGGGACGATACGAAGCCCCGTTCTGACTGGCGTATCAGTGAGGAATGGGCGTGGTTTATAGGGGAACATAGGGGAAGCCTGAAACTGACAACCAAACCGGAACCCTATTCCTTTGAACGTACCCTGCACTGGCTCTCCCATCAGGTAGCCCCCACGTTAAAGCTGGCTCTCCGTCTGGATAAGATGAACCACACCCAGATTGTCCATGACATCATCACCCATGCAAAACTGACGGAGAAGCACGAAAAAATCCTGAAGCAGCGCCGCTGCAAAGGAGGTAGTGGTTTAACGGCGGCAATCTTGGAACCTAAGAACTCTTACAGGAAAGAAAGGAGCTTTTATGAATTTCGGACAGAATCTTTACAACTGGTTTTTATCCAACGCCCAGTCCCTTGTGCTGCTGGCAATCGTGGTGATTGGACTGTACCTCGGATTTAAGAGGGAATTTTCCAAACTTATCGGCTTTCTGGTGGTGTCCCTTGTAGCGGTTGGTCTGGTCTTCAATGCGGACGGTGTAAAGGACATCTTACTGGAACTGTTCAATAAGATTATCGGTGCATAGGAAACCCATTTTACACTTCCGTTATGGAGCAAGCTCTGATTGCTTCATGGCGGAAGTCCACTAGGGGCTTGGGGAGCGTAACTCCCCAAAAGGAGCATGACAGAGAATGGAGGTGACACTGTGGAAGAAATGCGGATTTACATTGCCAACTTAGGAAAATACAATGAGGGCGAACTGGTCGGGGCATGGTTCACGCCGCTTGTGGACTTTGAGGAAGTCAAAGAGCGTATCGGTTTGAATGATGAATATGAGGAATACGCCATCCATGATTATGAGCTGCCCTTTGAGATTGACGAATATACCCCCATTGAGGAAGTCAACCGCCTGTGTGAAATGGTGGAGGACTTACCGGAGTACATTCAGGAGGAACTATCAGAGCTGCAATCCTACTTTGGCAGTATCGAAGAACTCTGTGAGCATGAAGACGATATTATCTGCCATTCCGGCTGTGATGATATGGCGGATGTGGCTCGCTACTATCTGGAAGAAAGCGGACAGCTTGGGGAACTTCCGGCACACTTACAAAACTATATCGACTATGCTGCCTATGGGCGTGACATGGAATTGGAGGGAACCTTTATTGTCACGAACCACGGCGTATATGAAATCATACGATAGACCCGTCTGTATCTCTTTCAGGAAATGCAGGCGGATTTTTTATTCAGGGGCGGCTTTTGCTGCCCCATCTTTTAGAAAGGACGGACAACATGAAGAAAATACGAAGCTATACCAGTATCTGGTCGGTGGAAAAGGTACTCTATTCCATCAATGATTTTAAGCTGCCATTCCCCATCACGTTCACACAGATGGCGTGGTTCGTGGTATCGGTATTTGCAGTTATGCTCTTGGGGAACCTCCCTCCTCTTTCGTTCATTGACGGGGCATTTTTAAAATATTTCGGCGTACCCTTTGCCCTCACTTGGTTCATGTGCCAGAAGACTTTTGACGGAAAGAAGCCTTACGGCTTCCTGAAATCCGTACTGGCATATCTGGTACGCCCGAAACTAACGTATGCAGGAAAGCCCGTGAAGCTGGAAAAGGAATATCCGGCACAGCCCATAACGGCAGTAAGGAGTGATATTTATGGCATATCCGATTAAGTATATCGAAAATAACCTTGTGTTCAACCATGACGGGGAGTGCTTTGCTTACTATGAGCTGCTTCCCTACAACTATTCCTTTTTAAGCCCTGAACAGAAGTATCAGGTACACGATTCGTTCCGGCAGCTTATCGCCCAGAACAGGGACGGGAAGATTCACGCCCTGCAAATCAGCACGGAATCCAGCATACGGGCGGCACAGGAACGCTCCAAACAGGAAGTGACAGGCAAGTTAAAAGACGTTGCCTGTGCAAAGATTGACGCACAGACCGAAGCCCTGATTTCCATGATAGGGGAAAATCAGGTGGACTACCGCTTTTTTATCGGCTTTAAGCTGCTTGTCAATGAGCAGGAAGTCACCATGAAACAGTTCCGCAGGGAAGCAAAGACTGCTGTTTCCGACTTCCTCCATGAAGTCAACCACAAGCTCATGGGGGATTTTGTTTCCATGAGCAATGAAGAAATCTGGCGGTTTCAGAAGATGGAAAAACTACTGGAAAATAAAATCTCACGCCGTTTCAAAGTACGGCGGCTTGATAAGGACGATTTCGGCTATCTGATTGAACATTTATACGGGCAGACCGGAACCGCCTACGAAGATTATGAGTATTATCTTCCGAAAAAACGGTTTCAGGAGGAAACGCTGGTGAAATACTATGACCTCATCAAACCCACCCGTTGTCTGATAGAGGAAAACCAGCGGTATCTGAAAATCGAACAGGAAGACGGGACAGTCTATGCTGCCTACTTTACCATCAACAGCATTGTTGGGGAACTGGACTTCCCATCCTCGGAAATCTTTTACTATCAGCAGCAGCAATTCACCTTTCCCATTGATACCTCTATGAATGTGGAGATTGTGACAAACCGGAAAGCCCTCTCCACGGTGCGGAACAAGAAAAAAGAGCTGAAAGATTTGGACAACCACGCATGGCAGAATGACAGCGAAACCAGTACAAACGTGGTGGACGCTTTAGACAGCGTGAATGAGCTGGAATCCACCTTAGACCAGAGCAAGGAATCCATGTATAAGCTGTCCTATGTGGTTCGTGTGACGGCTCCCGACTTGGAAGAACTGAAACGCCGCTGCAATGAGGTGAAAGATTTTTATGACGATTTGAACGTGAAACTGGTTCGCCCCTTTGGGGATATGCTGGGGCTGCATGGGGAATTTCTCCCTGCCAGCAAACGGTATCTGAACGATTACATCCAGTATGTCACCAGCGACTTCCTCGCTGGTCTTGGCTTCGGGGCAACCCAGATGTTAGGAGAAACGGAGGGTATTTATATCGGGTACAGTCTTGATACAGGAAGAAACGTGTACTTAAAGCCTGCCCTTGCCAGTCAGGGGGTAAAAGGCTCCGTCACCAACGCCCTTGCTGCCGCTTTTGTCGGCTCCCTCGGCGGTGGAAAATCATTCAGTAACAACATGATTGTCTATTATTCCGTATTGTTTGGGGCACAGGCTCTCATTGTTGACCCGAAAGCGGAACGGGGACGCTGGAAAGAAACCCTGCCGGAAATCGCCCATGAAATCAATATCGTAAACCTGACCTCGGAGGAACAGAACAGGGGCTTACTCGACCCATATGTGATTATGGAGAACCCAAAGGATTCCGAATCACTGGCAATCGACATCCTGACTTTTTTAACGGGCATTTCCAGCCGTGACGGGGAAAAGTTCCCTGTTCTTCGAAAAGCCATCCGTGCGGTGACAAACAGTGAAGAACGGGGGCTTTTCAAAGTGATTGAGGAACTACGGGCGGAGGGAACCACCATCAGCACCAGCATAGCCGACCATATCGAATCCTTTACGGACTATGACTTTGCACACCTGCTCTTTTCGGATGGGGATGTCACACAGTCCATCAGCCTTGAAAAGCAGCTCAATATCATTCAGGTGGCGGATTTGGTACTGCCGGATAAGGAAACCTCGTTTGAAGAATACACCACAATGGAGCTGCTTTCCGTGGCAATGCTCATTGTAATCAGCACCTTTGCCCTCGACTTCATCCACACCGACCGCAGCGTGTTTAAGATTGTGGATTTGGATGAAGCATGGAGCTTCTTACAGGTGGCACAGGGCAAGACCCTCTCTATGAAGCTGGTTCGTGCCGGACGTGCTATGAACGCAGGCGTTTATTTTGTCACTCAGAACACGGACGATTTGCTGGATGAAAAACTGAAAAACAATCTGGGCTTGAAGTTTGCGTTCCGTTCCACGGACATCAACGAAATCAAAAAGACCCTCGCCTTTTTCGGAGTGGATTCCGAAGATGAAAACAACCAGAAGCGGCTCCGTGACTTGGAAAACGGACAGTGCCTCATCAGTGATTTGTACGGGCGTGTGGGCGTGATACAGTTCCATCCTATCTTTGAAGACCTGTTCCATGCCTTTGATACCAGACCGCCCGTAAGAAAAGAGGTGGAGGAATGAAGATAAGAAAGCCCATCCAGCAGGGGACAGCTCTTGTCCCTTGCCGGACAAAGGGACAAAACTCTTTTAAAAAAATCGGGAGTATAGCAGGAAAAGTGATTCTGGCACTCCTGCTCATTCTCCTGCTGCTAACAGTCTTCGGCACAGCCGCCCACGCTGCCGGACTGGTGGATGATACGGTGGATGCTGCCAACGAATACAGCAAATATCCGCTGGACAACTACCAGCTTGATTTTTATGTAGACAGCGGATGGGACTGGCTCCCGTGGAACTGGCTGGACGGTATCGGAAAACAGGTGATGTACGGGCTGTATGCCATCACAAATTTTATCTGGACAATCAGCCTGTACCTTTCCAACGCCACGGGGTATCTGATTCAGGAAGCCTACTCGCTGGACTTCATTTCCTCTACGGCGGATTCCATTGGGAAAAATATGCAGACCCTTGCAGGCGTTACCACAGGCGGCTTATCCTCGGAGGGATTTTATATCGGGTTCCTGTTGATTCTCATTCTGGTGGTGGGGATTTACGTTGCCTACACAGGGCTTATCAAACGGGAAACCACAAAAGCCATCCATGCCGTTGTGAATTTCGTGGTGGTGTTCGTGCTGTCCGCTGCCTTTATCGCCTATGCTCCTGATTATATCGGGAAAATCAATGAATTTTCCGCAGACATCAGCAATGCCAGCCTGACCCTTGGCACAAAGATTGTGCTGCCAAACTCGGAAAGCCAGGGAAAAGACAGCGTGAATTTGATACGGGACAGCCTGTTTTCCATTCAGGTCAAACAGCCGTGGCTCCTGCTGCAATACGGCAACTCGGATGTGGAAAGTATTGGGGCTGACCGTGTGGAACACCTGCTCTCAACCAGTCCAGACGAAAACAACGGGCAGGACAGGGAAGAAATCGTGGTGGAGGAAATCGAAGACAGGGAAAATACCAACCTTACCATCACAAAGACCATCAACCGCTTGGGAACCGTCTTCTTCCTGTTCATGTTCAATATCGGTATCTCCGTTTTTGTATTCCTGCTCACGGGGATAATGATTTTTTCACAGGTGCTTTTTATCATCTACGCCATGTTCCTGCCTGTGAGCTTCCTCCTTAGCATGGTTCCCTCTTTTGAGGGGATGTCAAAACGTGCCATTACAAAGCTGTTCAATACCATCCTTACCAGAGCCGGAATCACCCTGATTATCACAGTAGCGTTCAGCATTTCCACCATGCTCTACAACCTGTCTGGGGAATACCCGTTCTTCCTGACGGCGTTCTTGCAGATAGTGACCTTTGCCGGAATTTATTTCAAGCTGGGGGATTTGATGGGGATGTTCTCCTTACAGAGTGGGGATTCCCAAAGCATGGGGAGCCGTATCATGCGAAGACCCCGTATGCTCATGCACGCCCATATGCACCGTTTACAGCATAAGTTAGGACGTTCTGTGGCAGCTCTTGGGGCTGGAACGGCTGCCTACCATGCAGGAAAACAGGCTGGCTCAGACCAGAGAACTGCTTCCAGCTCCGGCTCTTCCAAACGGACGCAGGCAGACCACAGCAGACCAGACGGACAGGCAGCACCGGAAAAGGAATCCGTATGGAAACGGGCTGGCTCTGCGGTAGGTACGGTGGCAGATACCAAAGATAAGATAAGTGATACTGCCGGACAGCTTCGGGAGCAGGCAAAGGATTTGCCCGTCAATGCAAAGTACGCCCTTTACCACGGGAAAACACAGGTATCAGAGGGAGTACGGGATTTTACTTCCAGCGTGACCCAGACCCGAACTGCCAGAGCGGAACAACGAAATGCACAGGCAGAAAGCCGCAGACAGACGATTGCAGAACGCAGGGCAGAACTGGAACAGGCAAAACAACCGCAACAGAGAGCTTCCGAAACATCCAAAGGGGCGGCTCCTGTCCATGAACGCCCTGTTACTGCAAAGCAGCCAGAAAATTTCCGACATCATGCAGATACCGCTCATACAGGAAAACCAGCCATGCAGCCAGTTTCCCCATCCATCAGGGAATGGGGACAGGTTTCTTATGAGGGGGCTGTGGCAGAACGGGCTTCGGTTCCGGTGGTAAAATCAGCTTCCATCCACCGTGAACAGACACCGCCTGTAAGGACAGAACGACAGATAGTCCCTCCGGCTTTCCCAGACAAACCAGAGGAAAGACAAAAGACGGCTCCAACTGTCACACCGACTGCTCCCCGTCCGGCAAGACCTGTCCAGAACGACACGGCTCCTGTGATACTGGAAAGAAAACGGATTACCCCTGCGGTAAAAGAATCAAACTTTACCATCCGGCGTACCACCGCCAGAAAGGAGTGGACAAAAACGGTAACAGCGGCTGCCAAACAGAAGAAAGGGGAGAAACCATGAAGTTAAGACACCTTTTCTTTGCCTGTTCCGGCGTGTTCGTGATGATGTTCTCCCTGCTCCTTTTGGTGGTGATTGTCTTCTCGGATGAGGAAGACGGAGGAAGCGGCGGAAACCTTATCTATGGGGGCGTGAGCGTATCACAGGAAGTCCTCGCCCATAAGCCTATGCTGGAAAAGTATGCAAGGGAATATGGCATAGAGGAATACTTAAATGTGCTGCTCGCCATCATTCAGGTGGAATCCGGCGGCACACTGGAAGACGTTATGCAGTCCTCGGAATCTCTGGGGCTTCCCCCAAACTCCCTTAGTACAGAGGAATCCATCAAACAGGGCTGCAAATATTTCTCGGAACTGCTCGCAGCGGCGGAAACAAAGAGCTGTGACTTAAACAGTGTGATTCAATCCTACAACTACGGCGGCGGCTTCCTAGACTATGTGGCAGGACGTGGGAAAAAGTACACTTTTGAACTGGCAGAGAGCTTCGCAAGGGACAAATCCGGCGGAAAGAAAGTCACCTACACCAACCCTGTTGCCGTAGAGAAAAACGGGGGCTGGCGGTATTCCTATGGAAATATGTTCTATGTCCTCTTGGTATCGCAATACCTGACCGTGGCACATTTTGACGATGAAACGGTGCAGGCTATCATGGAGGAAGCCTTAAAGTATGAGGGATGGACGTATGTGTACGGGGGCGATTCCCCCTCCACTTCCTTTGACTGTTCAGGACTGGTGCAGTGGTGCTATGGCAAGGCTGGAATCGCCCTGCCACGGACAGCACAGGAACAGTACAATGTAACGCAGCACATCCCCCTGTCCGAAGCAAAAGCAGGGGATTTGGTCTTTTTCCACTCCACCTACAATGCCGGAACCTACATTACCCATGTGGGGCTGTATGTGGGAAATAACCGGATGTACCATGCCGGAAATCCCATTAGCTACGCAGACCTGACAGGCTCTTACTGGCAACAGCACCTTGCCGGAGCCGGACGAATCAAACAATAAGAAAGGATGAACCGATATGATTCAGATTAGAAAAGAGGAAAACCAGAAAAAGCAGAAAGAAAAGAAACTGAAAGTTTACAAAGTCAATACCCACAAAAAAACTGTGATTGCCCTGTGGGTGCTGCTGGCGGTGAGCTTCCTGTTTGCCGTCTATAAGAATTTCACGGCGATAGACATTCATACTGTCCATGAAACCAAAGTAATTGAGGAACAAATCCTCGACACTCACAAGATAGAGAATTTTGTGGAGAATTTCGCAGAAGTCTACTATTCATGGGAACAGTCCGCCGCTTCCATTGACAACCGGACAAACGCTTTAAAAGGGTATCTCACCGGAGAACTGCAAGCCCTGAATGTAGATACTGTCCGAAAGGACATCCCCGTATCGTCTGCCCTGACCGATTTTCAGATATGGGAAATCACAGAAGAAAAGGAACAGCATTATCAAGTGACCTATACAGTGGAACAGCGTATCACAGAGGGAGAATCCAGTAAAACTGTCCGTTCCGCCTATCAGGTGACGGTCTATGTGGACAGCTCTGGAAACCTGACAATTATCCAGAACCCAACCATTACCAGCGTTCCCGTAAAATCCGGCTATACGCCGAAAGCGGTACAAAGTGACGGTACAGTGGATTCCATCACTACGGAAGAAATCAACGAATTTCTCACTACCTTTTTCAAGCTGTACCCTACGGCAACCGCAAAGGAGCTGACCTATTATGTGAATGAGGGCGTACTGAAACCTGTGGGGAAAGAATACATTTTCTCGGAACTGGTGAATCCAGTTTACAATCGAAACGGAAATCAGGTGACAGCTTCCCTTGCAGTGAAATATCTGGATAACCAGACCATGACAACACAGGTATCGCAGTTTGACCTTGTGCTGGAAAAGAACAGGGAAAACTGGAAGATTGTGAAATAGTTATAGAAAAACGTGCATTTCTCATTTGAGATTTGCACGTTTCTCTTATAAAGTATCTCTTTTTAAAATTTATCATTAAATTTTATATCTAATTTTGGATTATTCGCATAACCACTATACTTTCAAGCATTTTGGAGTATAGAAAACCATTCATTTTACCACTAATTTACCACGATTGAATGAGCCTTGATATGACTATAAAATAACACCCAAAAGACATCATTACACCTAAATGGTGTCTTTTTAAAAAGCAGTCAATCCTAAGACTAACTGCTTTGTGTGTATGGATATGGAATTGCTTCTAATCTTGAATAGGTATCCAAATTTCAATAACTGAATTATCTCTATTCCAATGGAAACGGTAATCATATTTTTCAAAGTGCAGGATAATATTTTTTATAGGGGTATATGGTGTATTAGGAATAATTTCCTGATAAATTTTTCTATAAGTTTCATATATTTTCCCCATAGCACCAATATGCTCCACGACCAAATATTTATATGACGGTATTTCTTTATACAGAAAGTTGTCTGGAAGAATAGTTCTCTTTGGTATAGAACAGAAATAATAAAGTTTTCCATTTCTTCGTTCCATAAAAGCATATTTTACCCAATTTCCCGATTGTGAAAGATATGATTTCTTCAAACTACTGTTAAATTTTCTCCAAAACTGTGTACTAATCTGAATATTCTTTTTTTGATAATTAGTCAGTTCTACTTCCTGCCCAATAACTGCAAATGCATTTAATTCCTTTATAGAAAAATTCATCATTTTACTTTGTGAGCAGTGATAACGGTATAACTGTACGCATTTACCGTTATAATACAATTATCAATCGTTATATACCAGTTTTTCCCTTTTCTTATGATTTTCGCATTAGAAAGACTGATTTTTTCTTTACACCATTCAATCACGTTTTCTACATTCAAAGATAAGTTCTTTTTAATTCGAATAACGCCAAGTTCAGTTGTCTGAAGTCTATCCAAGTTTTCCAATAATTCATTTGCCATATTTTGACACCTCATTTTTCAACAGATTTATTTGTATATTTCATATCCCAATTATATCATTCTCATATCAGCACTACAATAAAATTTTATGCTTCAATAATCTTGTTAAAAAGTTCTAAGAGTATATCATTTCATTACTCCAATCTATAATTTTGGTAAGAAAAAAGCAGTCAATCCTAAGACTAACTGCTTTGTATGTATGGATATGAAATTGTCAAGTTAGAAACTGTTTATTTTTTCTTTTTAGGTTTTGGCGTTGGTAGTTCATCATACATCACATTAAATAACCCCGTCAGAAAATCTTTATTATCAATTTCTTCCACCAATAACATTTCTTTGGCATTTTCGTATGGAATTTCATAAGTAACTGTTGGCATATAAGAAATTGCAGACTTTGTTGGTTTTACCAGTAACCTATCATCATATATACCGCCAACGATTTTTCCACGATAATAGATAATAAATTCTCCCATCATTGCACGATATGTTATTTCTTGTAGTCTTTATATTTTTGATTAGCTCCCAATAGTAGTGTGTCAATTGCTTCGGATAATTCTTTTCTTACTTTATCAGGATTAGAAAAAGCATATCTTAATTGTAAAGTTGTATAACCATGAAGCATACCTGTTACCATGTTCAAAATTTCAGTGGTCTTATCTGGATTAAAGCCACATGAGCAAATAAGTGTTTTAAGTAAAGATAGATAATCATTAAAAATGATTGCTGTTTCCTCTGTTCCATTCCAACTAGCCCATTGAATTATTTCATAAACACCGGGATGTTCAATCATATAATTAAGATATTCAACTGCCACTAATTTTAATGCTGAATCCCCTGTCTTACCGATTGCTGCACGAATCATTTTTTCATTCATAGTACGCATACCACTATGTGCTATCTCCCTAAGAAGTTCATCCAAACTTCCTATATGATTATATAAGGAGGGGGTACGAATCCCTAAATTTTCAGCAATAGCTTTCAAAGAAACATTATGAAGTCCATTTCTATCAGCCATATCAGAAGCAGTTTTTATAACTTCGGCTTTTGTAACTCGCATATTCATTTTCCTCTTTCTATACATCATTTACTTCATTTTAAGTAATCAAATTAATGAAGTCAATAATTTGGTTAAAAAAAATGAACTCTTGTATTGACAAACAGTCTTACAATATTTAAAATTACTAATGTAATTAGTTTTTATGTTATTCAAATTAGTTTACGAAAGGAAATACAAATATGTGTACAAGATTTGTGTATAATGGAAAAGAAACCATTGTTGGGTTCAATTTTGATATTGACCTTTCTGAATGGGAACATACTGTAATTGCCGAAAAAGACCGTTTTTTTATAGGGATAAAAATGTCCGATAATAAGTACCACTCTTTTCACGGAATCAATAGAAATGGGAATGTTGGCACATTGTTGTATGTACATGGAAATGACAATGCACAATTTTGCAGTAATGAATCATGCTATACAATAGCTGATTTGACAGAAAACTTTATAAAAGGCAATCTCTCTTTTGACGATTCATTGGAAATAGTGAAAAAAAAGAAAATTACTTATGCACCTGACACTACTATGCAGGCTATGTTTTCGGATAGAAATGGGCGTGTTCTCATTATTGAACCGGGGATTGGGTATCGCTTGGAAAAAGAAAAATATTCCTTAATAACAAATTACTCCATTTTAAAACCAGAATTGACTAATCCATATGTTTTATCTGGGGATAACAGATATGAAAAGGCAAAGGATTTACTGCAAGGATATGGAGAAAACTTCTCTATTTCCAACGCCTTTGATGTACTTAGGTCAGTACGTCAGGAAGGACTTTGGGCAACCAGAGTTTCTTTTATATATTCCGTTGCTAAAAATAAGGTATATTATGTGTTGAACAATGATTTCAAAAATATTGCAGAGTATCAATTCTAATATCACTGCAATTATAAACAAAAGTGGAGGATTTACATTTCCCCCACTTCCTTAGATTTGACAATACCATCTGCAACGCTTTCCATAATAACAAGGTCAGCGTCTGTGAAATTGTCTATTTTGTTTTCTAACTGCCTACGTTTGGTGCTTTTCACCTGACTGCTGGCAGGCAAGAAAAACTCATCCACTGATACATTCAGCAGAGATACAAGGTCGTAAAGCACCTGTAAACTTGGGTGCTGCCCTTTATTCTCAATGTTGGTTAAATAGCGTGGGTCAATCTCAATCATTGCTCCCACCTGTTCACGGGTCAAACCCTGTTTTTTACGGGCTTCTTTTATGGCAAGCCCCAACGCCCTGAAATCATATTTATCTTCTTTTTTACGCATAATACACCACCTCCATACATTTTACTGTTCCTGTTATAATAGTGACAGGTATAGAAAAACGTATTGTATAGTTGTACAGTTCCTATTATGCGTATCAAAGATAAAACTATGCTGCTGAAACGGAAATAAAAAAAACCGTTATTTGGCAGTACACTTTTCTTGCGTCAAAATCTCATAAATCTTTCCAGACGACGGTTTGACAAAAGCCGCCGTCTTTATTTTTTCCAGAATATATGGAGGTTGTATTAAAGTCAGCTTTTTTTAGGCTCCGGCGGCTTACAGGAGGAAGCCGCTATGCAAAATATTTTCTTAAATATATCTACATTCGGTAAACCGTTAAAAAAAGCCATCTACCTACACTAGAAAATTCTGACCCTCAATGTGGTTTTTCAGAATACATAGAAAGAACTATCAAAGCACACAAACAGAAATATCGTCTGTTTGCGTGCTTTTTTAGTTGGAAGAAAAAGTTTTTAAATTTTTCTTTTCAAAACGCAACTGCACCCCCTGTCCTGTCGGGACTAAGAGCGAAAAGGGGGAAAGAAGCAGAAATTCCTATCAACTCGCTCCCTTTCAAGGCTGGAAAGGGGGTGAACAATGATGAAGCCATCTGAATTTCAGACAACCATAGAGAACCAGTTTGATTATATCTGTAAAGTCGCTATGGAGGATGAACGCAAAGACTATCTCAAAGCGTTGTCCAGACAGTGTAAACGGGAAACCCTGTTCTGTGATATGGACGATTACACCGTCAATCTGTTTTCTTCCGAAGACACCTATCCATCCCACTTCCATACTTTTGAAATGGATGGATTTACTGTCCGCATTGAAAACAGCCTGTTAGCCGAAGCATTAGAAAGTCTGGACGGAAAGAAACGTGACGTTATCCTGCGATATTATTTTCTTGGATTTGACGATACGGAAATCTCAAAAATTCTGGAAGTCAACCGTTCTACCATCCAGAGAAGAAGACACGCCGGACTGGAATTTATCAAAAAATTTATGGAGGACGAAGCATGACAGCAAAGCACCCTATGATTCCGTTTCCTGTGATTGTAAGAGCTACGGACGGCGATATTGAAGCAGTCAACCAGATTGTACGCCATTACAGCGGTTTTATTGCCAGCCGTTCCATGCGTCCCATGAAAGACGAATATGGAAATACCCACATGGTTGTAGATGAGACCCTACGCCGCCGGATGGAAACACGTCTGATTGCAAAGATTTTATCTTTTGAAATCAGGGAACCAAACTAGAAATAACGCTCGCCTGTGGAAGCGTGGACAAACCCATGCTTCCCAGACAGAGCTTGCCAGTCTATTAAAGTGCATTATCACCAGTGCATTTTAACAGGCTGACAAAGCCGGATTGTTCCTTGAAAAAGAAAGCGTCTAATCAACGCAGCATAAAGCAGCCGAATACGTTTCGATAGAAAGAGAGCCGTTGGGCTGGCACGCCGTAACCCACCAAAGGAGGGATGATACCGGATAGCGATTCCTGCCAGCGTTCCATAAGTAGCTTACCGCAGAGCTGCCGCCATGACCTTTCTATTGTGATAATGATACTTCCGTACAGCCTTAGTCCGTGTGATGATGTAGCACCGCTGGCAAAGGGTACGGCTGGATGAGAACCATGCAGGGGTGAGATTCCCATGAGCTTTAGCGAAAGCTGTTCGGCTTGCTTAGATACCATTTTGAATTAGAATTTTTCATTCAAAATCAAATAACTATTTGCAGGAAATACAATCTTAATATTACTTTTGCCACAAAATCTGATATAATATAGACAGATATTGAGGGTTCCATATCTGGTCTATGGAAAGGAGGAACATGATTACAGTAACAAAAAAAGACTTAATAGAACTGGGTTATGGAACTTCATTCGCAGCAGACATCATAAGAGAAGCAAAAAAACTTATGATTTCAAAAGGGCATACCTACTATCAGTCACGCAAACTGGACAGGGTTCCCAGAGAAGCTGTGGAAGAATTGCTAGGGATTACTTTTACTGATAAATCAAACTGATTGTACTTCTTGCACATTTATGTAAGGAGTGAAATCATGGCAAAAGACCCTATTAAGAAAGCAGAAAACGGAACTTATTATTTTAGAGCAAACTTAGGTTTTCATCCGATTACCGGAAAACAGATTCAGAAATACAAAAGCGGATTCAAGACAAAAAAAGAAGCCAGAGAAGCATATTCAAAACTTATGCTGACATCTACAGAAGAATTAACAGAAAAGAAACAGCAGCTATCTTTTCAACAGTTTATTGAGGAAACTTATCTTCCTTGGTATAAAACACAAGTAAAGGAAAGCACCTATCTGAACCGCCGTTCTACCATTCAGAAGCATTTTTCATACTTTTACAAAATGACGGTGGATGAGATAGAACCCATTAACGTCCAGAACTGGCAGCTTGAACTCGCAAAAGAATTTAGTCCAAACTATATCCGTATTGTACAGGGTATGCTCTCTATTGCCTTTGACAGAGCAGTTGTTCTCGGTCTTGCAAAGAAAAATCCATCACGAATGATAGGAAACATCAAGAGCAAGAAAACAAAAGTGGATTTCTGGACACTGGATGAATTTCAAAAGGTAATTTCCCTGCTCTACAAGGGAGATTATTACGAACATTACCTTTTCATTTCATACTGGCTCCTGTTTATGACCGGAATGAGAATCGGAGAAGCCGCAGCCCTGCAATGGTCGGACATCAACTTTGAAACCGGACTTTTAAGTATAACGAAGACGCTGTACTATAAAACAATGGACGAATACAAATTTGTGGAGCCAAAGACGCAAGCCAGTATTCGCACTATCTATATTGACACAGATACCATCAAAGAATTAAAAGCATGGCAGGAAGTACAGCAAAAGGTTTTAAAGGACTGCGACCTTGTACTAAGCTATAATGGGATTCCCACCAGTAAGCACACCCTCCCACGGGCATTAGAAAAACTTGCTGGATTGGCAGGCGTACACCGTATCAAAATTCATGCACTCAGACATTCCCATGCTTCCCTGCTCATCAGTATGGGAGAAAATCCTTTATTGATTAAAGAACGTCTGGGACATGAAAAGATACAGACCACGTTGGGAACCTACGGACATTTATATCCCAACACCAACGTAGAAGTTGCCAAAAAATTAACTGGTGTTCTCACCTATACTCCGGCAACAACCAGTGTTGCCGATTACACCAGCAATCAGCATACAGCAATCTATCACAGAGCAGTTGAATAAAAAAATGCAATCAAAATGCAATTCTAAAAGAAAAGAGCCTCAAAACCCTTGAAAATAAAGGCTTTGAAGCTCTGCTCCAACTATTCAAACTCAATCGTAGCCGGCGGTTTCCCCGTGCAATCATACAGTACGCGGTTTACACCTTTCACCTCATTTACAATTCGGCTTGTGACTTTTCCGAGTACTTCCCACGGAAGTTCTGCGGATTCTGCGGTCATGAAGTCGGATGTGAGGACGGCACGAAGTGCGATGGCATAGTCATAGGTTCTGACATCGCCCATGCAGCCTACGGAACGCATATTGGTCAGGGCTGCGAAGTACTGACCGAGTGTGCGGTCGATACCTGCTTTTGCGATCTCCTCGCGGTAGATAGCGTCTGCATCCTGTACGATGCGTACCTTCTCTGCTGTTACCTCACCGATGATACGAACGCCAAGTCCCGGACCCGGGAACGGCTGACGGTATACCAGATTTTCCGGAATACCAAGTTCCAGACCGGCGCGGCGGACCTCATCTTTAAACAGCATACGCAGCGGCTCGATGATCTCCTTGAAATCTACATGTTCCGGAAGTCCGCCTACGTTGTGGTGGGACTTGATAACAGCGGATTTTCCAAGACCGGACTCAATCACATCCGGGTAAATCGTACCCTGTACGAAGTAATCTACTTTGCCAATCTTCTTTGCTTCCTCCTCAAATACGCGGATGAACTCTTCGCCGATGATCTTACGCTTGCGCTCCGGATCGGTTACACCTGCCAGCTTGTCGTAGAAACGCTGCTGTGCATTGACACGAATGAAGTTCAGCTTGTACGGACCGTTCGGACCAAATACTGCCTCTACCTCGTCACCCTCGTTTTTACGAAGCAGACCGTGATCGACGAATACGCAGGTCAGCTGGTCGCCGATCGCTTTCGCCATCAGGACGCCTGCTACGGAAGAGTCTACACCGCCGGACAGAGCCAGAAGGGCACGACCATTTCCTACTTTTTTACGGATTTCTTCGATGGATTTCTCTACGAACGCATCCATCTTCCAGTCACCTGCACAATGGCAGACACTGTATACGAAGTTATGCAGCATCTTGGAGCCTTCCTGTGTATGAAGTACCTCAGGATGTGCCTGGATGCCGTACCAGCCTTTTTCTTCATTTTCCATACCTGCAATCGGGCAGACCGGAGTATGGGCTGTCACACGGAAACCTTCCGGCATCTTGGAAATATAGTCGGTATGGCTCATCCAGCATATGGTCTTCGGGGATACACCCTCATACAGCTTAGATGTTGTGTCTACCTCTACCTCAGTCTTTCCGTATTCGCTGACCGGTGCTGTGGCAACCTCGCCACCTAACAGGTAGGACATCAGCTGTGCGCCATAGCAGATACCCAGTACCGGGATTCCCAGATCAAAGATTTCCTTTGAACATCTCGGAGATTCCTCCTTGTATACACTGTTCGGTCCGCCGGTGAAAATGATACCCTTCGGGTTCATCTCTTTGATTTTTTCCAGCGGCAGGGTGTAAGGATGAACCTCACAATATACGTTACACTCTCTTACTCTTCTGGCAATCAACTGATTGTACTGTCCGCCAAAGTCCAGTACAATGATCATCTCTTTCTCCACGAGTATTCCTCCTATAATTTTATGCTGCGATCCGTACTTCATCAACTTGTAGCTTCGAATCAACTTCCAGGATTTATGGTCACACGCTTGCACAACATGTGAACTGTAACAGTCATACTGCTGCCGCAGGTAATCGCTCCGTTTCAGCCCCATCGCCGCCAATCGAAAAATAACCGGTCGCAATCTGTTCAGCAGCTATACCACGTTCTCTTCCTGTCAATTCCTGTAACTTTTATTATAAAATACCCGGCAATTAAAGACAAGCCATTTTTACGGTATTTTCAGGCACTTTTTTCAGAAAAATGCTTTTCGATTCAATTCAAGTCGAACATCCGTGAGACTTGGCGCGTGATTCTGGTCAGCGAAGCATCGGCAAAATCCGCTACCAGTATGATATCGTACGGAATTTTCAGTGCAGAAAATTCCTATCCGCAAGTAAAAATGCATATTCTATGCAGAATCACTGCGCATCCTCGCGGAGCGTTTATCTCAATCGGAGACCTAACTCCCACTAAGACAAATTTGTTATTACTCGCCACCTAAAGAGGTGGGGCTTCTCAACTGAGAGCAAAGGATGAGAATTATTATACTATTTGCATTGTGCAGATATGCACACCCTGCGCTTTCATCTCGGTAATTGAATTGCCGAGGATTCCCGCTTATTGTCCTAAACATTTAAATATTTCTTCACATACTTCCCCGTATACGATCCCGGCGTCGCTGCCACCTCTTCCGGTGTTCCTTTCGCAATCACGGTTCCGCCGCCCTCGCCGCCTTCCGGTCCGATGTCGATCAGGTAGTCAGCAGTTTTGATGACATCCAGGTTATGTTCAATGACAACCACGGTATTTCCACCATCCGACAAACGTCTTAATATCTCAATCAGACGGTGTACATCGGCAAAATGAAGTCCCGTAGTCGGTTCGTCCAGAATATAGATCGTCTTGCCGGTTCCACGCTTGCTCAGCTCCGTCGCCAGCTTGATTCGCTGTGCCTCACCGCCGGACAGCTCGGTGGACGGCTGTCCCAGGCGGATATAGGAAAGTCCTACATCGTAGAGTGTCGCAATCTTCCGGTGTATGGACGGCACATTTTCGAAGAATTTCATCGCCTCCTCAACCGTCATATTGAGGACATCATAGATGCTTTTCCCTTTATATTTGACCTCCAGCGTTTCCCGGTTATAGCGCTTGCCGCCGCAGACCTCACACGGCACATAGATATCCGGCAGGAAATGCATCTCGATCTTGATGATACCGTCGCCGGAGCACGCCTCACAGCGCCCGCCTTTTTTATTGAAGCTGAAACGTCCTTTATTGTAGCCTTTTGCCTTGGCATCCGTAGATGCCGCAAACAGATCCCGGATCAGATCAAATGCCCCCGTATAGGTTGCCGGATTGGAACGCGGCGTCCGCCCGATCGGAGACTGGTCGATCGCGATAATCTTATCGAGCTGCTCGACGCCCTCGATGGATTTATGTTTTCCCGGAATCGTGTGTGCTCGGTTCAGCTTCTTTGCCAGCGCTTTATAAAGAATCTCATTGACAAGTGAGCTCTTTCCCGAACCGGAAACGCCGGTGACGCAGGTCATCACGCCCAGCGGGAATTTGACGTCGATATTCTTAAGATTATTTTCCGCTGCGCCTTTCACCGTCAGCCAGCCGGCCGGTTTTCTCCGCTCGGACGGCACCGGAATCTGAATGCGCCCGCTCAAATATGCGCCGGTGATCGATTTTTCATTTTTCATGATCTCTTCCGCTGTGCCGATCGCCACGACCTCGCCGCCGTGTTCGCCCGCGCCCGGACCGATGTCCACGATACAGTCTGCCGCGCGCATCGTATCCTCGTCATGCTCAACCACCAGAACTGAATTTCCCAGATCCCGCAGGTGTTTCAGGGTATCCAGAAGCTTGTCGTTGTCCCGCTGGTGAAGTCCGATACTCGGCTCGTCCAGAATATATGCCACACCGACCAGACCGGAGCCGATCTGGGTTGCCAGGCGGATTCGCTGCGCCTCGCCGCCGGACAGCGTGCCAGTCGCACGCGACAGGGAAAGGTATTCCAGACCGACATTGATAAGGAAGCTGATCCTCGCCCGAATCTCTTTCAAAATCGGCGCACCGATCGCCTGCTGCATCGGCGTCAGCTCCAGCGCATCGATAAATTCGCGGAATTTGACGATCGACATATCGGTCGCCTCGAAAATATTTTTCCCGCCAACCGTGACTGCCAGAGATTCCTTCTTTAATCGCTGCCCCTTGCAGGCTGGACACGGCGTGATCCGCATAAATGTCTCATATTCCGCCTTCATTGAATCAGAGAACGTCTCACGGTATTTGCGGTTCATGCTCTGAATCAGCCCCTCAAAGGCAATATCATAAATTCCCTCGCCACGCTGTCCACGGTAATACACCTTCACAACCTTGCCGCCGGTTCCGTAAATTAAAATATCATGGATCTCCTTCGGATAATCTTCAAACGGGGTATCCAGACTGAAATCGTATTCTTTTGCCAATGCATTTAAGATCGCGCCGGAAAAGCTCGTTTTGTCCGTGCAAGACTGCCATCCCATCGCCGTGATCGCACCCTGATTGATGCTCAGGCTCTTGTCTGGAATCATCAGATCCTCATCAAACTCCATCTTATATCCCAGACCGAAGCAGTCCGGGCACGCACCAAATGGGTTGTTGAAAGAGAAGCTGCGCGGTTCGACCTCATCCACGCTGATACCGCAGTCCGGGCAGGAAAAATTCTGGCTGAACGTCAGGGTATCGTGCTTTTCTTCGCCGTTTTCATCCCGCACCGCCGTATCGGTCAGCATCAGACCATTGGAGAGACCCATGACCGTTTCAATCGAATCCGAAAGGCGTTTCTCAATCCCCGGCTTGACCACCAGGCGATCGACCACAATCTCAATATTGTGCTTGATATTTTTATCCAGCGTGATCTCCTCGGAAAGCTCGTATAAGCTGCCGTCCACCCGCACACGGACATAACCGCTCTTCTTTGCCTGCTCCAGCACTTTCTCGTGGCGTCCTTTCCGCCCGCGCACGACCGGGGCAAGAAGCTGGATCTTTGTGCGCTCTGGCAGCGCCATGATCTGGTCAACCATCTGATCGACCGTCTGGCGGCGGATCTCACGACCGCACTTCGGGCAATGCGGAATACCGATTCGTGCGTACAAAAGACGCATATAATCATAGATCTCCGTCACTGTGCCGACCGTCGAACGCGGATTCCGGTTCGTCGATTTCTGGTCGATAGAGATCGCCGGGGACAAGCCCTCGATGCTCTCGACATCCGGCTTTTCCATCTGACCTAAGAACTGACGCGCATAAGACGACAGGGACTCCATATACCGCCGCTGCCCTTCGGCATAGATCGTGTCAAATGCCAGAGATGATTTACCCGAACCAGAAAGTCCGGTCAGGACGACCAGCTCATTTCTCGGAATATCAATGGAAATGTTTTTCAGATTGTGCTCATTGGCACCTCGTATCTTTATATATTGCTTCGCCATATCTGTACCTCAATTATCATTGACTCTGCTCTGTTTTATCATGTCGCTACTGACTTATTTTATAGTCATTATAGTCACAGTCTTCCCTGTAATTATGCTTAGTATAACACATTCCAAAAGTCTTTGCAAACATTTGTTCTGTTTGATAAAATTGAATCAGCTAAACATAGATATTCCTTGGGAATAGAAGTCAAACTTTTCATCAATTCTAATACAAAAAGGGCACCTCCGCCCGACTCCAAACCTAACATGGAGACCAGACAAAAATACCCTTTCGCCCTATTTCATTTTTTCACGCATTCATTTTATTTCACGATTTTTCGTTCCCCGAAGATACACCAGCCAGTACCCGCCTCCAATCACCAGCATCCCGCCGATCATATTTCCGATCGTAGCCGGAATCAGATTATTGAGAATAAAGGTTCCGATCGTCAGCCCTTCCGCTGCCAGACCGTACTCGCCCATGATCATCAGCCCCGCCGGGATGTAAAACATATTGGCGATGCAATGCTCGAAGCCGCAGAGAATGAAAATCGCCACCGGCGGGTAAAGCGCCAGAATTTTGCCAGATACCTGCTCGGAGCTCATCGCCGCCCAGACTGCAATACAAACCAGCACATTACAGAGGATCGCACGGCACAGCACCTCCGACAGAGTCAGGGTCACCTTGGAAACGGCTGTATTCAGAAGAACCTGCGCCAGATTGCCGCCGTACAGGCTTGGAATATGCCCGTAGACAAATAAAACCGCCACAAAGATCGCGCCAATCAGATTTCCCAGATAGACAAACAGAAGATTTTTAAACAGCCCGCCCACGGAAATCCGTTTCTGCAGCGCCGAGATCGTCATCAGGCAGTTCCCAGTGAAAAGTTCCGCCCCGGTGCAGACCACCAGCGCCAATCCTGCCGGGAATACGAGTGCCGAAGCAATCCGCGATGCCGAGCCATTTGTCATTGCTGCCGAGGCAACCGACGCCCCCGCGCCTGCCAGCGCGATGAACATTCCGGCGAAAAAGCCGAGTATCAGCATATGAGACACCGGAAGTTCCGCCTTTTTTCTGCCCGTCTCCACATAATTTTCTGCAATCTGTTTCGATGCAATCATAGATTTTCCTCCCATCAGCCTTTCTATGTCCGAAATTCATTTTTCAAATTCTTCCTTTTATCTTCTGAATTTCCGAACCTGCCACATCGTTTTATAACCTTTCCTTCCATTTCAAACAGAAAAAGACGGTTTTCGTCCGATCTTTCTGTTCTATCCCTTTAAAATCTTTGACAAACAACCGTCTTTTCTATTATTTCTATATCATTTCTGATGTCGTCCTATCATCTCAAGCCGCCATCTGACATCACCTATCAAGGGCTTCCCTTATTATTTCATGTGACTACTTTTTGCAGCCCTCCCACAAATCCTATAAGTTCCCCTTCATTTTCCTACCGTTCCTCCCGGAAATAATTCTCACCCAGATGCGCCGGAATATGTGCACCCTTATTCTTACGCATCGATGCAATCACCAGCACGAGGGCAGTGATAATGAATGGAAGTGCATCGAAAAATGCCGTCGGAATTGCATACGTATTTTTCGGCACATAGTATTTCAGCACGCGCAGCGCACCGAAAATAAAAGAACCGTAAATAACATTGACCGGCTTCCATGCCGCGAAGATAACGAGGGCAACGGAGATCCAGCCAAGACCGCCGACGCTGTCGCGCAGCCACACACCGCCGTTGATGATCATGGAGCAATATGCACCGCCGATGCCGCAGATGGCACCTGAGAGCAGGATATTGATGTATCTCCACTTCGTAACTTCGATTCCCACTGCGTCCGCTGCACCCGGATTTTCGCCGATCGCCTGTACATTTAAACCAACCTGTGTCTTATATAAGTAGATACTTGCCGCAATCGCGATGATGATTCCAAGATAAACGAACGGGTTATAGGAAAATAACAATTCTCCGACCACCGGCAGATCACTAAGCCCCGGGATGTGGATGTTACGCATCTGTGCCGTCACCGCATCCGGCAGCTTCAGTGTGCCGTTTTCTGATTTTTCCAGCATAAAGACACCGATAAAATTGGATAATCCGACGCCGAAAATCGTCAGAGTCAATCCCGTTACGTTCTGATTTGCCATAAATGTGACAGTCAAAACACCGTAAATCAATGCCGACAGCATTCCAGCCACCGCCGCAGCTAACAGCGCCGCAACAAAGTTATCCGTCTGATAGCCGACCATGAATCCGGCACATGCCCCGATCGACATCATGCCCTCGACGCCCAGATTCAGATGTCCGACTTTTTCACTCAGAATCTCGCCAACCGTACCAAACAGGAAAGGCGTACCCGCCAATACAGCCGCCACCAGAAATTTAATTACGATCTCGCTGCTCATGCGCGTGTACCTCCTTTTCCGCGAAATACAAATTGATACCGTATAAACAGTTCACATCCCAGAATGAAGAACAGGATGATTCCCTGCAGCACATCCGCGCAGTCCGAGGACAATCCGAATGAAGACTGAACTACGCTGCTTCCTTTTTCCAGCACGCTGAACAAAAAGGTAACCAGCAGAATCACAGGCGGATTCAACTGTGCCAGCCATGCCACGATGATCGCCGTAAATCCGACACCTCCGGCAACTGCCGTCGTCAGAGTGACATCCGAACCGGTCGCCTGCACCATGCCGCCGATGCCGCAGACAGCGCCGGACAGAAACATCGTCCGCAGAACCACTTTTTTTACATTCATGCCGGCATAGCGGGCTGTCTCCTGGCTTTCTCCCACGACGCTGATCTCATATCCCTGCTTGGAACGATTTAAGTAAACCGCTATCACTACCACAAGAATCAGCGCAATCACCCAGCCGAACTGGATGCCGAACACCTTATCGAGCGCCGCATTCTTATTGAAACGGGCAATCTTCGCATATCCCTGGGAACCTGGGTCACGCCATGCGCCCTCTCTCAAAAATACGATGACATTCAGCGCGATATAGTTTAACATCAGCGTAAACAGCGTCTCGTTCGTATCATACCGGGTCTTAAACCACGCCGGAATGAGTCCCCACAGACCTCCGCCGATCGCGCCTGCCAGAAACATCACGATCACCAGCAGCCAGTGATTCCAGTTTGCATGGAACAGGGCAAAATACGAGGCAAAAATACCGCCCATAATGATCTGTCCCTCAGCTCCGATGTTCCAGAATTTCATTTTAAATGCCAGCGTCACGCCCAGCGACGCAATCAAAAGTGGAATCATGATTTTGACCGTCGCCTGTATCGCCATCTCGCTTCGCAGCGCTCCGGTTACAATCGTCTGATAAATGACAAATGGATTCTGCCCAATCAGCAGGATAAAGAATCCGCCTGCCACCAGAGCCAGCACGATCGCCTCCAGACGGAGGATCAATGTTTCTCTTTTTCCAAGTTCCGCCTTTTTTACAACGCGGATCCACGGTTCTTTCATGCCTGTTCCTCCTTCTTTTCGGATGCCATACTCTTATCCAGCCCCAGCTCGCCCGCCTCGGTACCGGTCATCATCAGTCCCAGCTGTTCTTTTGTGAGCTTCTTCGCATCCACGATACCCGTGATCTTTCCATGGCAGAGTACCATGATCCGGTCTGAAAGCTCCAGAAGCACATCCAGATCCTCTCCGATATAGACAACCGCCACGCCCTTTTTCTTCTGCTGGTTCAGGAGATCGTAAATCAGATAGGAAGAATTAATATCAAGCCCTCGCACCGGGTAAGCCGTGATCAGCACCTGCGGGCTCGACTCAATCTCACGTCCCAAAAGTACCTTCTGGACATTGCCCCCCGACATCATACGCACCGGCGTATCAACGCCCGGCGTCACGATTCCCAGTTCTCCGATCAGGCGTTCTGCCATCTCCCTCGCCGGTTTCCGGTCTACAAACAATCCTTTCCCTTCCGAATAGGACTTGAGCAGCATATTATCAACCATACCCATTGAAGCAACCAGTCCCATGCCGAGACGATCCTCCGGCACGAAACTCATACTGATTCCGAGGCGGATGATCTCCGCCGGAGTCTTACCGATGATATTTTCCTTACGGTACAAAATAGCGCCCTTTTTCGCGTCCATCAACCCGGTCAGCGTCTCGCAGAGTTCTTTCTGGCCGCTTCCGGCAACACCGGCAACGCCCAGAATCTCGCCTGTTTTAATCTCAAAAGAAATATCATCCAGCGCCACGCCGCCGTCACTCTTATCGACGGTCAGATCGACAATCTTCAAAATAGTCTCTCTCTTCTCCATCTCCGGGCGCTCGATATTCAAGCTGATTGGTCGTCCAACCATAAGCTCCGTAAGTTTCTTCTCATCACATCCGGCAGTTTCCACCGTCTCGATGCTCTTTCCTTTTCGCAGAATCGTGACACGGTCACTGATAGAAAGGACCTCATTTAATTTATGGGTAATAATAATAATCGCACAGCCCTGTTCCCGCATCCGGCGCAGGATTTTAAACAGCCGCTCCGTCTCCTGCGGCGTCAGGACTGCCGTCGGCTCGTCCAGAATCAGGATCTGGGCACCTCTATATAATACCTTCAGGATCTCGACCGTCTGCTTCTCGCTGACCGACATGTCGTAGACCTTTTTCTCCGGTTCAATTTCAAGTCCAAATGACTGTCCAAGCGCTTCAATTTTTTCCCGCAACGCCTTTCTTCCCAGCCGTTTTCCCTTGGTTCCCAGCACGATATTATCCATCGCACTGAACACATCCACCAGTTTGAAATGCTGATGAATCATACCTATTCCTAAATTTCTCGAATCTACCGGCGAATTTATGGAGACTTCTTTTCCTCCAACCAGAATCGAACCGGCATCTGGGTGGTAGATACCGGAAAGCATGTTCATGAGCGTTGTCTTACCGGAACCATTTTCTCCCAAAAGTGCCATAATCTCGCCGTACCGGACGGTCAGATCAATCTTATCGTTCGCCACGACGCTTCCGAATGCTTTCGTGATCTGCCTACACTCAATGGCATACTGTTCTGTCATATCGTCACCTCAAATGAATATTTAACCAATTTTTTAATCAATTTCCTAAAAAAGAAAAAAGAGGTGCCGCAAATGAAAATGGATCCATTTGAAGCTGCCTCCTTTTATCTGTTATGTACAATTCCGTGATTATTTCTCTACGATGTTCTTGAAGTACCAGTGGATATTGCCTGTGATATCTGCATCAGACATATGCTCGCCCTCGGTGCCAACGGTGGTTCCGTCGTTGCACTCGATCACGCCGTCAAATACATCCCAGTCGCCAGACTCGATCTTCGCACGTGCCTCGTCGATCTTCTCCTGCGTACCATCTACGCACAGGTCAGATAACGGGGAAATGTCTACCAGACCTTCCTCCAGACCGCCGAAGTAGTTCTCGCCTGTCCATGTACCATCAATCAGATCCTGTACAGCTTTGGTATAGTATGCGCCCCAGTTCCAAACGGTGGAGGTCAGAACTGCCTTCGGAGCATCCTTGCTCATATCAGAGTTGTAACCAACACCAAATACGCCAGCTTCCTCAGCTGCCAGCTGCGGGTTCGGTGTATCGCAGTGCTGTCCAATGACATCACAGCCCTCGTTGATCAGGGCTACGGCTGCCTGTTTCTCACCTTCCGGATCGTACCAGCTGTTGGTGGTCTTGATGTAAACGGTTGCATCCGGGTTTACAGAATATACACCCATTGCAAATGCGTCACATCCGCCGGTAACCTCGGCATTGTCCTTGCCCCAGGCGCCGACATAACCGATCTTATTGCTCTCTGTCTTTAAACCAGCCGCGATACCAGTGAGGTAACGGGACTGATAAATCCGTCCAAAATAATTGTTAAAGTTCACACCGTTGGATTTGTAGCCGGTTGCATGGGAGAAGATAACGTCCGGATATTCTTCTGCCAGTGCCTCGCATGCATCCATGTAGCCCCAGCTTGTCGCGAAGATAATCTGGCATCCTTCCTCGACACACTCGCGCATTGCTGTCTCGATGGCAGTCTGATCATCGTCCGCTACGTTGTTCTTGCGGATAATCTGATCATCCTCCAGACCAACGGCTTTCTGCATCGCTACTATACCCTGATCATGCGTATAGCTGTAACCGGAACCATCCGCCGGATTTCCAATATGAATCACTCCGACCTTCAGATCCTCTTTAGCAACTGCCGGCATCACGCCCTCTGCTGCCTCGCCTGCTTCTGTGTCTGCCGCGTCAGCTCCCTTTTCCTCCGCTGCCTTCGTATCTGCTGTATCAGAAGACGAAGAAGAACAGCCTGCACACAGGGACAGCGCCATGGCAGCGCTCAGTAACACGCTTACTACTTTTCTCATAACATTTCCTCCTAAGAATGCCTGCGAATGCGGTTCTCTCCCTTTCTCATCGTTTGTCAGAATTCCCTCGCAGAACTTGAAATCCGAAAATAAAACCGCATTCCCGAAAATTTGGATCGATACAGGAAATATTATTGCATATTTACAGACGATTTTCAAGGAATTTGCCTGATTTTTACTGTGATATTTATTAATCTCTTTTCATAAGTTTTACTTATTTCTTTTTCTCTCCTGTAATCCCCCGATATGCAGGAAGGGAACACCGGAGGAATCAGCTGCCAGCATCTTTTTTCGACGCAGACAACACAAAAACAGGCACCAGACATTTCCTTTCAAAATGCCTGATACCTGCTCAGCTCACTGTAACTGATTTCTCTTATAACTTCGGCAAACACGTAACCGTCCACCTTATAATACACGGCTCTGTTTTAAGCCTCTGCCTCGCCATCCTCTTTCTTCTCTTCCAGAATCTTCATAAACTCCTCACCGGTAATCGTCTCCTTATCCAAAAGATAGTCTGCCAGCTCATGAAGCTTATCCTCATGCCCGGAAAGAATAGCTTTCGCTTTCTCATACGCGCTCTTTACCAGCACAATCACTTCCTCATCGACCCTCGCCGCCGTCTCTGCCGAACAAGCCAGGGAAGTATCGCCGCCTAAGTAGGCGTTGTTGACCGTCTCGAGCGCTACCATGCCGAAATGGTCACTCATGCCGTAACGCGTCACCATCGCACGGGCGATCTTGGTTGCCTGTTCGATATCATTCGAAGCCCCAGTCGTGATAGAATGGAAGATCAGCTCCTCCGCCGCACGGCCGCCGGTCAGTGTCACGATCTTGTTGAACGCCTCTTCCCTGCTCATCAGGAAGCGCTGATCCGCCTCCACCTGCATCGTATATCCGAGTGCCCCGGAGGTTCGCGGCACAATCGTGATCTTGTGGACCGGAGCCGAGTGCGTCTGCAGCGCCGCTACCAGCGCATGACCGATCTCATGGTAGGAGACAATCTTCTTCTCATCCCCGGAAACACCGGCATCCTTCTTCTGATATCCGGCAATAACCGTTTCGACACTCTCTTCCAGATCCTGCTGGGACACGGTCTTTCGTCCCATCCGGACTGCCCGCAGCGCCGCCTCATTGACAATGTTTGCCAGCTCCGCGCCGCTCGCACCGTTGGTGGCACGGGCGATCTCATTGTAATCCACACTCTCATCCACTTTAACCTTTTTGCCATGGACTTTCAGAATTGCCTCACGGCCTTTCAGATCCGGCAGCTCTACCGGAATCCGGCGGTCAAAACGTCCCGGACGAAGCAGCGCCGGATCGAGGGATTCCGGACGGTTGGTCGCCGCCAGAATGACAACACCCTTCTTGCCGTCAAAACCATCCATCTCAGTCAGAAGCTGGTTCAGCGTCTGCTCGCGCTCGTCATTGCCGCCCATGCCGGCGCCGTCACGCTTCTTACCAATCGTATCGATCTCGTCGATAAATACGATACACGGCGCTTTTTCATTGGCCTGTTTAAATAAATCACGCACCTTTGCCGCACCCATGCCGACAAACATCTCAACAAATTCCGAACCGGAGATCGAGAAGAACGGAACGTGTGCTTCCCCGGCAACGGCCTTCGCCAGCATCGTTTTACCGGTTCCTGGAGGTCCGACTAACAGGGCGCCCTTCGGCAGCACCGCACCGATCTCCGAGTATTTTTCCGGCTTATGCAGGAAATCGACAATCTCTTTTAACGCATCCTTCGCCTCTTCCTCGCCAGCCACATCTGCAAATGTGATACCCGTCTCGGATTCTGCATAAATCTTCGCATTCGACTTTCCAAACGTCATTGCGTTGCCGGGTCCGCCGCCCATCCGTTTCATCAGTGAACGTCCCATGAGCTGTCCGATTCCCACAAAGAGAATCAGCGGCAGGATCCAGGTCAGCAGGAAATTCAGCAGCGGTGACGCCTGTGTGTTGATCTCCGCACTGTATTTCACGTCCTTACCATCCAGCAGATCATATAGGTTGACACCCGGAATCTCGCCGGTTTTGTAGGTGACATTCCACGCTGTGTTTTTATTGTCATTTTTCAGCGTATAAACGATCTCATTGTTCGTCGTCACATACACTTCATCGACATTGTCTTCCTTCAACTGATCGCTGAACTGGTCAAACCGCACCTGCTGCGTCCGATCCATCATAGATGGAAAGAGGAAAATATTTAACAGCATGACAATCAGCATAACCAATCCATAATAATATAAAAATGATTTTCTGGGCGGCTGCTTTCCGCCGCCGTTCGTGTTCTCTACCATAGATTGTTCTCCTTATTGTGAGTCTGTGACAGATGGTTTCTGTGTTTCCGTCACATCGTTTCGTGATACATTAACATATACCGCATTCTTTGTTATTTGTCAATCCACAATAGTAAATATTTATTTACTTTTTATATTTGTTGACCTTTTTGTCTGGATGTGCTAGAGTACAAGTAAATTGATGTTTCCTTGTTTGCAATTTATGTTTGTGAAATGGACCGCATTTTATTACTTTGATATTTAAATTTGGAGGTTTTCCTATGAATCCAGGCAAAAAAAATTCAAATCTTTTAAAAAACACCGGTATCCACTTCCTGGAGTTTGCACTCGGCTTTCTCTCCCTGGCAAAATGCCACTACCAGCCAAGCCATGATATGAAAGTCAACTCGCTTCCATTTTTCGCCCTGATCGCGCTCGACAGCTGGGCGGACCAGGACTATACCATGTCTGAGCTGGCAGACAAGCTGAGTATCACAAAGCAGCAGCTCTCCCATATGATCAAGGTTCTTGAGGAACGCGGTCTGGTCGAGCGGATCCATGATACAGCCAACCGCCGCCGCGTCTACATCCGCATCTGCGATTCCGGCCGTGAGATGATGAACCAGATGAAGCAGGAAATGCTGTCTTCCACCCTGTTTGGGCTGCGCGCTTACACCCCGGAAGAACTGGCATCGATGGACGAGTGCCTGTGCCGCCTGATGGAATTAATGAAGAAATTCAACTGTGAAACCGATGAACCTGTAAAGAATGTATCCGTATGATAAAGACACCGGAGACACTTTTTTCTCCGCTTTCTTTTAAATCCTGTATAATTGACTTTTGTAACGTCCAGCAGCATTCCGGATTGATTTCTCTGCCATTTCATCCTTTCATCCGTTCCGGTGTGTTCCACGCCTCGGCAGAGTTTTCTTTCTGTGCCAATGGACGTTTCTCAATGATACAGAAAGAAGGTTCCTACATATTATGCCACAAATGATAGAAAATCATATTTTTCCACACGCTGCTCATAGCAAACACACTCTCCCCCTCTCATCCAGGCAAACTTCTGCTGCCATTCCACGCCTTTCCGGTCAAACGCGTGCTGCCGCACCTGCAAGAGCCCAAAAGGCCGCGGACGAATTTGCCCGCTACCTGCTCACGCGCAACCTTGCCGATGAGACACTCCGCGCTTACACTTATGCTGTACGGCAGTATTTTACCTATTACCGTGACATTACTTACCCCAATTTAAAGCTATACAAAATCTTTCTGCTCGAGCACTACAAGCCGCAGACCATCAACCAGCGGATCCGGGCTTTGAATGCCTACCTGGATTTTAAAAAGCTCTATCCCGGGCATCTTCCCATGGTAAAAATCCAGCAGAAAACATATCTGGATCACATGATCAGCGAGGCGGATTATGAATACCTGAAACGCTGCCTGCTTCGGGATGAACGGTACACTTACTATTTTCTCATCCGTTTCATGGCGGCAACCGGCGTCCGGGTCAGCGAGGTGATTCAGTTCCAGGCAGAAGATATTTTCTCCGGCTATAAGGACATCTATTCCAAAGGAAATAAAGTCCGGCGCATCTACATCCCACAGTCACTCCGAACCGATACCCTCAAATGGCTTTCCTTTCTCCACAAATCCCACGGTCCCATCTTCCTCAACCGCTTCGATTCCCCCATCTCTCCAGGCGGCATCCGCAGCCAGCTCAAAACCATCGCCCTCTCCTACCACATGACACCGGAAATGGTACATCCGCATGCATTCCGCCACCGGTTTGCCAAGAGTTTTATCGAAAAATGCGGCGATATTTCCCTGCTCTCCGATCTGCTTGGACACAAAAATCTCGAAACAACCCGGATTTACCTGCGTCGTTCCAGCAGCGAGCAGTATGAGATTGTCAACCGGGTAGTCACCTGGTAGAGAGGAGGAAATGAAGCACATATGAATTTTGAAACACTTATTTCCGACTTTGGCATTTACCTTGAAAAACAGGGGCACGCCGCCATCACCATCCGGGTCTACAGCTGTTCCGTCCGGCTGTTTTTTTCGCATTATAACAGCCTTTCAGTCGAGCACCTGCAGTCGTACCGGCGCTGGCTGCTGGAATGTTATAAGCCATCGACAGTGAATACGCGGATTCTGGGGATGAACCGGTTTCTGGATTTTATGCAAAACAGAGGATTGTTGGATAATGAAAAGGCGAATTTTCAATCCCCCATATCCGCCCCCACAGATTCACTCCGCATCACTCCCACGGGTCACTACCGCCTGCGCCCCATCCGGGAGCAGAAGCACACCTACCTTGATACAGTGATCTCCCAGAAAGATTATGACCGGCTCAAACGGCGGCTAAAAAAGGATGAAAATTACTTCTGGTATTTCATCGTGCGTTTTCTCGCCTCCACCGGCGCGCGCGTCAGTGAACTGCGCCAGATCAAAATGGAGGATCTGCAGCTTGGCTATCTCGATCTCTACTCCAAAGGCGGCAAGATACGGCGATTGTTCTTCCCCCGCTCCCTCTGCGGGGAAGCAATCCCCTACTTTGCCTCCCGCGGCATCGACAGCGGCTTTCTCTTCCTGACCCGCCGCCGCACCTGCATCTCCGCACGCGCCATCGAGATGCAGTTAAAAAACATCGCAAAGCGCTACCGGATTAATCCGGCTACGATGTACCCGCATTCTTTCCGGCACCGCTACGCCATCAATTTTTTGAAACGCTTCAATGACATTTCCCTGCTGGCGGATCTGTTAGGACACGACAGCATCGAAACAACCCGGATTTACCTGATGAAATCGAGTCAGGAACAGCAGACGGTGATTGACCGGGTGGTGACGTGGTAGGCACAGGTGTGTGAAAACCATAAAAGGGGAAAGAACTGCCATTTTCCACAATTCTTTCCCCTTTATTATAGATTTATTTTTTCTCTGCTTCCACAATCACGAGCTCATATGGAAGTGCTTCCTCAGCGCTATCGGTTCTAATGTTTTCACCCGACCGTTCTACCGCATTCTCTTTTTTCTTCTGCTTCCCACTGTCCAGCTTTGTCTCAACCTTCTGTTCCACCTTCTTTTCAGAATCTTCCTCCTTTTCTGCTGTTCTACTAATAAGACGATGGGAGATTTCATTTGGTTTTATATATTTGCAATTTTTTTAACAACTTTTCTTTCCAAATAAACATTTTTCAAAACGGAAGTTAGAAGAACCAGATGGATAATAGAAAACGCATAAAGATATTACAGGCATAAAAAAAGCCCGGCAGAAAGAAAATGTGCTATGACATTCTCTCCCTACCGGACTTTTCCTAATATTAAATTTCCTTACAGCACCTTACTCAAAAATGCCTTCAATCTTTCGCTCTTTGGATGCTCGAAAAACTCCTTCGGCTCGTTTTCTTCGATGAAGTTGCCGCCCTCCATGAACATGACGCGGTTTGCCACCTCGCGGGCAAAGCCCATCTCATGGGTAACCACGACCATCGTCATGTGCTCCTCGGCAAGCTGACGCATTACGTTTAATACCTCGCCTACCATCTCCGGGTCAAGCGCAGAGGTTGGCTCGTCAAAGAGCATCACATCCGGATGCATTGCCAGTGCGCGTACGATCGCCACACGCTGTTTCTGACCGCCGGAGAGCTGTCCCGGATAGGCGGATGCCTTTTCCTTTAATCCGACACGCTCCAGAAGTTTCAATGCCTCCGTCTCCGCCTCGTCCTTCGGGCGTCCGAGCAGTTTCATCGGTGCCAGCGTCATATTATCAAGAATCGTCATATGCGGGAACAGGTTGAACTGCTGGAATACCATTCCCATTTTCTGACGGAGTTTGTCAATGTTTGTCTTCGGATCCGTGATATCCGTTCCCTCAAAATAGATGTGTCCGCCGGTCGGTGTTTCCAGCAGGTTCATGCAGCGCAGAAATGTGGATTTACCGGAACCGGATGGTCCGATCACGCAGACAACATCCCCCTTGCGTATCTGGGTGGAAATATTGGTCAGGACCTTTAAATCACCGAACGCCTTGGAAAGGTCATTGATGTCAATTATCACTTCTCCATTTTGTACGTTATCGTTCATTCTTTCTCAGGCTCCTTTCCAGATTCTGTGCAAAGTGGTTGAAGATCATCGTCAGCGCCAGATAAACAGCAGCCACGATCAGAAGCGGTGTCCACGCGTCATACGTTCTGGAACGGATGATATCACCGCCCTTTGTCAGATCCTGCACCGCCACGTAACCGGCTACCGAAGTCTCTTTCAGAAGAACAACAAACTCATTGCAAAGCGCCGGAAGTACGTTTTTAAACGCCTGCGGCATAATAATATAACGCATCGTCTGGACATAGTTAAAACCAAGGCTTCGACCTGCCTCCATCTGTCCCTCGTCGATCGACATGATACCGGAACGGAAGATCTCCGCTACATATGCCGCCGAGTTAAGACCAAACGCGATCACACCGACAAAGACGCCGGCAAATACACGCGATACAAAAATACAGTAATAGAAAATCATCAACTGGATGACAACCGGCGTTCCCCGGATGACTGTCAGATATACCTGGCAGACACCATTTAAAAATTTCATTTTACCGGTTTTGTCGTGAGTCGCACGGACAATCGCAATCAGCAGACCAAGGGCAATGCCGATCAGGGTTGCAAATAACGTGATGATCAGGGTATTTTTCAGGCCCCCTGTCAAATACTGCCACCTGTCATCCTTGATCAGGTTTAAATATAAGGCCTGCTTGAGTTTCTCCAATCCGTTTTCCTCCTTGTAAGATGATATAGACCCGAAAAAGGGCTGCTGCCGAATTTCATCTTTTTCATTCTGCAGCAACCTTTTTCTTAATCAAACAGATGTAGCTTTTTCTGTCAAATTATTCAGCGGTAATGTATTTTGCAACGATCTCGTCCAGTTTTCCAGACTCTTTCAGGTTTGCGATGGATGCGTTGATAGCGTCCAGAAGCTCTGTATTGCCTTTCTTAACTGCGATTGCGTACTCTTCTTCTGCGTACGGTGTTTCCAGAAGCTTTAAGCCGTCATTCTCGTCTACAAATACCTGTGCCGGTTTGTTGTCAATGATAACTGCATCGATCTTGCCAGTGGACAGTGCCTGTACTGCATCTGCGCCCTTGGAAAATCTCTGTACACTCTCCTCGCCGAAATCATCGGTGGAGTAAAGGTCACCGGTGGTACCCTGCTGAACACCGATCTGTTTGCCCTTTAAATCATCCAGGGATTTGATGTCGCTGTCCTCGGTTACGATAACAGACTGAACGCCGGTTGCGTAAGTGTCAGAGAAATCCACCTGGGTCTGACGATCCTCGGTAACAGTCATGCCTGCTGCTGCGAAATCAGCTTTGCCAGACTGAACCTCCGGGATGATAGAATCGAATGCTACGTCGGTGATTTCCAGAGATGCTCCCATATCCTCGCAGATAGCGTTTGCAATATCTACGTCGATACCTACGATATCATTTCCATCGTGGTACTCATACGGTGCGAACTCAGCGTTGGTAGACATAACCAGAGTCTTTCCTGCAAATGCGCTGTCGCCAGCCTCTGCTGCCTCGCTGCCCTCTGCTGCCTCTGCGGTTGTCTCCTCATTCTCCTCTGCGGCTGCGGTTGTCTCTGCCGGTTTGGAAGAGCATGCTGCTAACGATGCTGCCATAGCAGTTGCCATAGCGATTGCTGCTAATTTCTTTTTCATAATAAATTCCTCCTCATTTCTATTCGCTGCTTTTGTATTTTTATGCAGTAAATACGAATATTCTTACTTTTATTACTGTATCTAGGAATACATTATACCGCATTTTTATAAATAATCAAGCCTGAATTCCTGTTTTTTACAGGGTTTTGTATGATTATGCATTCTTTTCCAATTTGTACGGTTCCAGTTTCGGACAGATCTGGTTGTTAATTCTTGGCACGGGAGTTTAATAGTTGCATAATCAGGTTAGTGAAATTTTGAAAGTAAATGAAAGCAGATGACAGCTCGAAGAATGTTTCCGGTTTCCGAACGGATTATCAATTCATAACGAACAGTAAAATGAGAACAATTCCAAAAATGGACAAGGAAGAAAAAAATACTATAGTCTGCAACAGCAACAAAAATCGCTGCACCCCAGCAAATACAAGGGTTACAGCGATTTTATTTTCACTCAACTGCCAAAGACTGGATATATATTTTTTTCAATAATCCAAATTTTTGTTTTTTCTGTGTTTCCTGTTTTCAAACTTCACGTTCTCTCCACAGGCAATATCATTTACTTAGAGAATTTCTTTGAAAAAAATTTTCTTTTTTCTACCAATAACTCAACAAGCACTTGACAACACCTTGATAGTTCAGCGCCTCAGCTAAAAAAACGCATAAAAGCAATCCATTCGTTATAATAGCGTTGACTAGAAACTATAAAACAAGCCCGGCAACCAGGTTGATACGACAGGAACAAACGATACCAGCAGCAAAATAGGTAATGCACCAAAAAGCAAAAATGGAAGAATAGGTTTAATAAGTTTATGAATCGGAACATCACAAACTCTGGAACATGCCATCAGACAAGTAGCCATTGGCGGTGTAATTGAGCCAATACCGATCGAAACAAAAACGATTACTGCTAACTGAATTGTATCAATCCCACATGCAGTAGCAATCGGTGTAAGAAGCGGCACCAGCGTCAAAATAATAACATTTCCATCCAAGAAAAAACCTATAAAAAACAGCAGAAGATCTATTAACAGGATAAGACCAATACGATTATTGGTAATTCCCAACATTAACTCTGCCACCAACTCAGGAATATGGTTAAGTGTCATCAAGCGACTGAAAATCAAAGTCATTGGAAACATTATAACCAATGCCGAAACATCCTTGACTCCCTTAGAAAAAACGCCCATCAATTGAACCAGAGAAAGCTTTTTATAAACTACCACTCCCATGATCGCTCCATATAAACAGGTAATTGCACCTGCTTCTGTCGCTGTAAAAATGCCGCCATAGATACCCCCTAACACAATTACCGGCATTAAAACTGCTACAACAAGCTCTAAAAAAAATCTATTCCGGCTTATAGTCTCACGCGCATTTTTTTCTGATTCTTCTTTAGGCTCATTATCTTCAGTACATGCAGAAACGGATGCAACTGTTTTACCCGCATATTCTGGATGATAATATTTTATATAAATAATCCGATTAATGATCAAATAGAGCCCTGCCCATATTAATCCCGGCACAATCGTAGCCATAAATAAAGCACCAACCGATGCCGAGGACACGGATGCAAAAATAATAGCATTTACATTTGGTGGAATCATAAAGCCAAAAGGACTGGAAGCTGCAATTAATGCCGCTAAATATGCTTTATCATATCCTTTCTTTTCCAATTCTGGCACCATAGCTGTTGACAGTGTATTAGCCGTTGCCAATGCTGAACCGCAAAGGGCTCCAAAAAAGCAGGAAACTACTGGAATTGTGGCCGTCAATCCTCCCTTTACATTATGTAGCATCTTATCCGCTACCCGAATCAGCACATTTGCAATTCCGCTTCGCTCAATCAAAGAACCTCCTACTATAAAAAGCGGAATCGCCAACATAGAAATAGAGTTCAAAATGTAAAACGCATTCGTTGCAAACGTTCCTGTACTTCCAAGCCCCATATATGCCACAAAAAAGGAGCCGCCCAAAAATGCTAACGGAACTGCAACGCCGGAAAAAATCATGAGTAAAATTAATACTGCAGCTATTCCAAATATCATAATGTGCGTAACCTCCTTATAGATTTACAAACATTCACCACATAATAAACCATCATCCCCAAAGCTCCTAAAAATACAGAAGCATATACCCACCACATGCTAAATCCAACAGCCGGAGACACCGTATTACGTTCAATGTGTGTCATCATTAAATTAAATGTTAATGGCATAAATAATCCACATATTATAGTAGAAATAATCAAACTAAACAAATGAAGTGCTTCTTTTGACTTTTCCGTCTTACACAGATTCAAGAAGAAATCGACTTTTAGCATATTGTCATCACGCACAACCAGTATTACTCCAAGCCATACAAATACAATAAATAGAATTGTTGGCAATTCCTCATAGCCGTGCATATTAATATTAAATACCCAACGACTGAAGATTGTCAGATTAACCATAATCATCATCACAATCAACAAAATACCCGCTAAATTTCCAACCACAAATTCAACTATATGATCTAATTTTTTTAAAAATTTCACCACGTTCCTCCTCTCTTTAACGGTAAATAAAAAAGCAGGGGATACTACAAACATAGATATCAATCCACTTGCAGCATCCCCCATACCATTAATAATTAAACAGCTCAGATACCTGATTGTATAATTCTTCTCCAATCAGTTCTCTCCACTTATCCGACAGAGAAGCCGCATACTCTTTCCATTGATTCAATTCCTCATCTGTTGGCTGATAATATGTAATTCCTTTTTCATCAAAAAATTTTTCTGCGTCTGCTTTCATATCTTTATAAGATTCATATTCAGCCTCTGAACACGCCCAGGCAGCATCTACAAATATCTTTTGATCCTCTTCGCTATACTGATTAAACTTATCTAAATTCATCATCAAACTATACGAAGTCCACTGAGCTCCAACATATGAATAAAATGGTGCTACTTCATAATAATTTTCAATAATATATGAAGGTATCTGCTGATCCGTAGCCGTAATCAAACCATTCTGCAGCGATGTATATAACTCTCCGTATGGCATAATTGCGATATTTCCCAAACCGCCATAAAATTCGTTAACAATAGCATCTTCATATGTTCGAAACGTTTCATTCGCCAGATCCTTCGGCACTTTAATCAATTTATCTGTCGAAAAGATGTGGCGCTGTAAGCCACTGTTTTGTGCCAAAAGTTTAATTCCATTTTCTTCATAAAGCTTTGTATTAATAGCAAATCCTTCTGCATTCGGATTAGCAAGCTTTTCCCTCACTGTGTCTAAATCAGGTAATAAAAATGGAATTCTTTGCCATGCAAATCTCTTATCTACATTAGACATTCCGGCACCAAAGTTAAAATCCGTCTCCCCATCCTGAATCATCTGAAAGGATTCCGCATCGCTGGCATAACTGGAATACCAATAAATATCTACTACATAACGGCCATTACTATTTTTCTCCACCTCTTCTTTAAATTTCAGTAGTCCATCAGCCCAGGGATTATAATCCGGGGCAACCTCTGGATCTAACGCTGATGTTGTCAAAACAAGATGAGTTGCATCTGAATCTGCTTTCGTAGTTTCTTCCGCTTTATCGCTCTGCAGTGCAACTGTATTATTACCTCCACATCCAACTATAGTTAATGCCATCATTGCTGCCATTGTCGTTGCAATTAATTTTTTCATTGTACTCCTCCTTTTTCAACATCCACCATATTCTTTTTCTGCTCGTTCCTGGCTGATCAAGCCATCTTTCACATCACACTTTAATGCTTTTTTATCTCTCTCAAGCGGATTACCCCAACCTCCGCCGCCACTTGTCTGAATATAGAGTCTATCTTTCTTATAAAAACGCACCCTTGCTTTCGAAGGCAAATGTTCTTCCGTTCCATCAGCTCTATTTACTGTAAAACGAGCTCCTAATGCTGCTTTTCCACCATTCAATCCCCACGGTGCCGTATTAACACGATCAGAGGCAATAAAGCAGTCCACCTCATCTGTCTGGAATTCCAGGACTCGCTCAATTCCAAATCCACCCCTGTGCTTACCAGGTCCTTCAGAATTTGGAGCTAAACCATATCGTATTACCTTAACCGGCATGATTCTTTCAAGAACTTCTACTGGTGTATTTCTGGTATTAGTCATATGCGTATTAACTCCACTGGTTCCATCTTGATCGCACATTCCACCATATCCTCCTCCAACAGTTTCACCATTAGCAAAGAACGAATGTGTTTCTGGATTATAACCACCCAGCTGAATTCCATTCATAGATCCACAAGCAGCCGCACATACTTTTTCTGGAACCACTTGAGCCAGTGCACCAAGCAGTACATCTACCAAACGCTGACACGTAATAGAATTTCCAGAACCGGTAGCTGCTGGATATACCGCATTTACCAAGGAACCTTCCGGTGTTATAACCTCAAAGCGGCGATATGTTCCAGAATTCGGTGGAATCGTGGGATCCGTCACTGCTCGAACAACATAATAAATGCAAGCCAACGCCATCGGACGAACACAATTCAAAGGTCCTCTTACCTGAGGGCATGTTCCCGTAAAATCAATTTTAATATGTGGACCTCCTGTAGTAATTGTTACCTTGATTTTTAATGGCTCTGTTGTAGTAATTCCATCTCCCTCTAAGAAATCCTCAAATTCAAATGTCCCTTTCGGAAGTTTTTCTAACTCTGCTCCCATTCGCCGGTCACAGTAGTTCTCTAACTCTGCAATTGCCTCAAGAACTACTTCTACGCCCATCTCATCACATAATTCCTCAAACCGCTTTTCTCCTACATTATTTGCTGCAATCTGAGCCATCAAATCTCCACTACTTTCGTATTTTGTTCGGATATTAGAGCGAAACATAGCAAAAATCTCAGGATCTACTTTTCCTTCTTTTTTTATCTTTACTGGTGGGAAGCAAATCCCTTCATGGAAAATTTCCGTTGCATCTGGTGTTAACGAACCCGGAACCTTTCCTCCCACATCTACATGATGCGCCAGATTTCCTACAAAAGCTACTAGCTCTCCTTTAAAAAAGATCGGAGAAAAGATAATAATATCTGGCAAATGAGTTCCACCAATGAATGGATCATTGTGCATGATAGCATCTCCAGGTTTCAGTTCTTTTTTGTTAATATGCTTTAAAGCTCCCTTTACTCCCCAAGGCAACACTCCTGAATGAACAGGTATATGCTCTGCCTGTGCAATCGTCTCTCCATTTACATCAAATAACGCACACGAACAATCTCTTCTATCTTTAATATTTGTGGAATAGGCTGTCCGAATTAATGCTGCTCCCATCTCTTCTGTAATTGCAAAAAAGCGATTTCGCATAACTTCCAATGTGATTGCATCCATCTTTTCATTCCTCCTTTTAGTTCTCTTCTAATGCTTCCATCTTCCCAGTCTCATGATTTGCAATCTTCACAACCAAATTCATTCTCTCATCTACTGTCACCTTATCGCCAGGCCCTACTACGGACGTAGCTCCTGTTTCCTCTATGATTGCCGGACCGATAAAGCTGTTACCTGCTTTTAAAGCATCTCGCTTATATACGGCTGTATCCAGCCACTCTCCCATAAAATAAGCTTTTCGAATTTCTTCTGGTTTTGGAAGTTCCTTGCTAATTTCTCCTTTTGAATACAAGTTACTTTTGTCCATTTCCCCAACTACAGAAAGACGCAAACTAACCAACTCCATGGGATCATTCTTCTTAAATCCATAAGAACGCTCATGTGCATCACTGAAATCATTCACAAGCTTATCCCAAACCAGCTGATTCACCGGGCTATTGGGTACCGAAATCGTTAATTCGTAGGCCTGACCAAAATAACGGATATCTATTTTTCTCTCAAAACTTACGCTACTCTCTGATACGCCATCTCGAGCCATTTCTTTTCTTGCTTCAGCCTCTAATTTTTCAAATTTTTCTTCCATATGGTCGAAAGAAACATCTTTTTCATGTTTATGATACGTGCATACTTCATCATATCTAATTGGTGCAACTAATAATCCAAAAGCAGAAAAGTTTCCAGGTGCGATAGGAATAACAACTGTTCCTATATCCAGAGTTCTTGCCAGTTCAACCGCATGAAGTGCTCCCGCTCCTCCATATGGCAGAAGCACAAACTTTCTCGGATCGATTCCTCTTTCTACCGTCATAACTCTAATTGCTCTGACCATGTTGGAATTCGCTACACGAAGAATTCCCTCTGCTACTTCCTCCACTGTCATATTTAATTTTACGGCCAATTTTTCTTCTATCGCTTTCCGTGCAGCCGCCACATCCAGGTGCATTTTTCCACCTAGCAATTTTTCACCCACACGACCTAACACAGCATGAGCATCTGTTACTGTTGGTTCTGTTCCTCCTTTGCTATAACAAACCGGTCCCGGTACTGCTCCTGCACTGCGAGGACCAACCCGAAGCGCTCCGCCAGCATCCAGCCATGCTATAGAGCCTCCTCCTGCTCCAATCGTAGTAATATCTATATGTGGGAATTTTACCGGAAATCCCTCAATCACTCCTTCACCTGTGATACCAATAGAACCATTCTGCACAATTCCTACATCAAATGACGTTCCTCCAAGATCTCCAGTAATAATATTATGATAATCCGTAATCTTGGAAAGAAATTCGGCAGCCAAAACACCTCCAGCCGGACCAGATAATAACGTATTCACACTCTTCTGAGCTGCAATCTGATCGGTCATCATACCTCCAGAAGATTGCATAATAGTCAATGGAGAATTAATCCCATTTTCATCTAATCGTCTACGCAACTGGGATACATATTTCTGCATTCTTGGCTGAACATATGCATTCATAACGGTTGTATTCATTCGTTCAAATTCACGAAACTCCGGCAAAATTTCACTAGATACAGACACTGGAAAATCTGGTGCGATTTCACGAATAACTTCCAACGCTTTTTTCTCATTTTCATCATTCGCATAAGAATGAAGAAAACAGATTGCAATGGATTCCGCTCCCTCTTCCATTAATTCATGAATCGTTTTCTTTAATTCCTCCATATCCAACTGCACCAATACAGTTCCCGTATAATCCATTCTTTCGTCTGCCTCCCGACGAAGATATCGGGGAATTAATGAAGCTGGTTTTCTAGCATGTAAATCATAAAGTTCTGGTCTGCTCTGGCGACCAATATCTAAAACATCTCTAAATCCTTTTGTTGTTATTAATGCTGTTACAGCGCCGTTTCGTTCCAAAAGTGTATTTGTAGCCACTGTCGTTCCATGTGCAACACCCGTCACACAATCTGGTGCTACTCCCAACTCTTCTAAAAGTGCTCTAATTCCGTTCAGAACACCTATACTTTGATCTTCAGGTGTAGAAGGCGTTTTTGCAAAATACACCTTACCATCTTCATTTATTCCGACTACATCGGTAAACGTTCCTCCTACATCTACACCTAATTTCAATTTAGCCATTTTTCATCCTCCTTTATCTCTATCCCTGGTAATAATTTACTTTCGGCATATATTTACTTCCTAGCATCTTATGAAATTCTGGGTATCTTGATTGTTCCGGGTGACGTCCTTTCTTTTCTGTTACATCATTAGCCAGCCATTGTAATGGAATAATGTAAAATAATGGAGTTAAAATTTCATCCATTCCTCCTGGAAGCGAGATAAAACGACCTTTTATTTCAATCTCTTTTTCAAAGCCCTCGTAACCAATAACTGTCACGTGATCCGAATGCTCCTGAGCAAATTGAATCATTCTCTTTATTCGCTCTACTCCAGGTCCCTCGTTTACCAAAAAAATCAAATATGACCACTTTTCAAGACAATGATACGGACCATGCATGTACTCTTCCACATCATATACCTCTACCGGGATTCGCACTCCTTCTAATACCTTAAGAGCCCCTTCTTTAGCTGCAGCTGTTAAAGTACCACCTCCGATAATTGTCACAGATGGAGCAGATTTATACTCCTCCGCAAAATCTTCAATTTCTTCAGATGTACATCTCAAACTTTGCTCCATCCATTTTGGAACTAACGAAATGTCTAATTCCTTACCAGCTAATCCCGCAGCATATAAATACAACATTGCTATAGTCGAAGTAAATCCCTTCGTTTTGGCCCCTACCAGTTCTTCTCCTGTACATGTATCCAAAATCGCCTCAGCACTTTTTCCGCCAGGATTATCAGGCTCGGCTGTTACCATAACGGTTCTAGCCCCATACTCTCTTCCTTTTTCCAAACAATGTATCGTCCCAATACTACGTGCCGTCTGTGAAATTCCTAAAATCAGCGTTTTCTCATCTAGTCGATAATGTGGATAGTAATACAAAAAATCAAATGGGGTAAACACCTGAACCTCTGCATTGAACCATTTTGTAAATGCATATTTAGCCGCAATTGCTGTATGAAGTGAGGTTCCAGAACCAATTAAATAGATTTTATCAAATGGACCTTTTCCCACTATAGAATACACACTATCACACACTTTTTCTGCATTTTGGCAAACTCTTCTAATTGTGTCTGGCTGTTCCAATATACAGCTCTTCATGGTTTGCTTCATTCTATGTATGCCTCCCAACTCTTGTATTTTTCTCTATTTTATTTTTTTACCTGTATATCCTGCTCTTCGATTTTTTTTGAAGCAAAATTAATTGCTCCTAGAGCTCCTGCTTTTCCTCCCAAGTTTGCCAAACAAATATCCGCCTGAATTGGCGTAAGCCTGCCAACCTCCTCTCGAATCCGCTGAATCACAGATCCCATAGAATCAGAAACTCCACCGCCTATTACAACCTTCTCTGGATTTAAAAGACTAATCGTATTGGCTATCGCAACTGAAAAATCACGAACAAATTTGTCTATTACCGGTATTACTGAGGTATCTCCTCGGCTATATGCTGTAAATAATGCTTCTGCCGAACCAACAATTTGATCCAGTGCCGAGCCAGAACATTTTTTTTCTAAAATTCCCTGTTGTCCTAATTTATTAATTTCCCCTTTTTCCACATCAGAACTTTCTAAATAATATCCTAATTCTCCTGCTCTTCCTTGAGCCCCCAATACCAACTGTCCACCACATACTAATGCTCCGCCAATACCTGTTCCCAATGCAATAAACAACATATCATCCGTCTGTTCACCTGAACCTATCCAACGTTCACCTAATGCTGCCAGATTCACATCATTTCCGACATACACTGGAAATGAAAAATATTCATTCATTAAACTTTGCAAAGGAAATTGATTCCACGATAATGCTTTGGCACGCACCACTGTTCCATCTGAATCCACCGTTCCCGGGACTCCAATTCCCATGCCAAATATCATTTCTCGTTTAATTCCTGCTGCTTCTAATGACTCCTCTACAATCTGGACTAATTCCTCAAACTGATTTTTGGTTGGTATTTTTTTTTCGTACACAATATTACCCACCAAATCTGTTATCAAAAACAAAAGTTTTGTTCCGCCAATATCCATGCCAATACAATACGCAGATTTTGGATTAAATCCCAACATAGTAGATGGGCGTCCAACCCCTGATGGAGACATACAGTCTCCATACTCAACTAGGAGCTTTTTCTTAATTAATTCATCTACAATCGCACTAACTGTTGTTTTACTTAAATTTAATGCCTTTGATATCTGTGCACGGCTAATCGGCTGTTTCTCCTTGACCATATTCAGAATCAATGTCCGATTAATTTTTCGTATTAATTCTAAATGCCCTAAATTTCCATTCTTCTCCATATTACACCCCTTACTCACTTAATTAGTTCAGTGCACTTACTAATTCTTTTAAAAATTACCTCTCGTATTAAGCAAGAGGATTTATATATAAAATACACTTTTATTATTCTGTTTTCAATAGGATTTTTCAACAAAATATCTTTATATTTCGTAAAAATCACCAAAACGCGTTTCACATAATTTGTTTCTTCAGAAAACTAAATGTCATTTTCAAGATACACGTCTATATATGCTGAACTCTTTTTGCAATGCAATTGATAATTCATAAAATCAATTATATCTAACAAAAATGCAATTACAAACCAAAGATGACAGTAACTGTCAACCTGTAACGAATCAACAATTTCAAGAATGTTTTTACTAACCTTCTATATGGTTCCACACATACCCATGCAGTAGAACTTTCAACATTTCCTTATCTCGCTCTTCCCAGGCGGCTTGTACATTCTCCATATCGAACATGGGCATTCTTCGTAAATCTGATATGCTGAAATCTCCCAAGAGCAGGCGTGGCAAAGGCAACTGAAAGAAACGATAGCAACAAAAAACAGGTCCGGACGCACGGAGAGTAATCAGTGTATCTGAACCTAGCTTTTCTATGGTCTTTCCGATGAATAGCTTGGCTGGCTTTTCATTGAAATTTCTTATGCTTTTTTTCGTTGACATTTAATACTGTTCAATGTATCATATAATCAAGAAATGGGTTTGTTACCGTACAGCTATTGCTTAAGCGGGATGCTCGTTTCTTTTTTGTGTTCACCATATCGTCCTGTCATTATTCAAGAATGCCTCGGTGCTCTTGTAGCAAAAAGCAGACGCACCCTTTCTTACGTCCTCGAACATTTTTCCGCATCGATCGCCAGCACAAACATTAATGCATCCAGTGCATATTCCGGCTCATTTACCTGAATCACATACGTGTCCGTCATATGGAACAGCTCTTTGCTGACACTGGCAACCGAATATCCCCTTTGATCGAGGATATTATAATCCCATTCCATAATCGAACCGTCGATATGCCAGCCATTGTAATCAATATTGTAATGCGGCATCAGGAAAGAGAATTCTTTACTCAGGCATCCGATATAGGTGCCTTTTTTATATATCTCAAATTTTGGCAGAAATGTCAGTACACGCTGAACAACCATTCCAATTTCATTGCCGTCTGCATCATATATCACCAACTTATGGCCCCAGGACAACTGGCCTTTTACCACATATACTGTATTGCCAAACTCATCATAAATATCATAACTGTCAAACCACGAAAATAACCGCTGTTTAAATAAAAGCTTCATAAAATCACCTCAAATATCATAATCCGTTCTCTTTTGTCCTCGCCCGGAAACAAATCCGATGTGTCAATCTCATCATAAAACATTAGCTGTTCCTCCGTCATCAGACAACTGATATATTCCTCCGATGGATAATAAAAAAACAGCAGTATCTCTCTCGGATTTTCGTAATAGGACTCATATATCCTGGCAAGAACAGAGTGCAATATCTCTACCGAAAATGGATTGAAAAAATAACACCGGTCCACTTCTGAAGGAAGCTCATAGTTCTCCGCACTGCTTAAGATAAAGGAAGTACGGTTTCCGGACACTGCCGTCTCCTTATTTTCTGCTGCCCCCTGATAAATACGTTCATCGTATTCGATTCCGATTGTTTTACTCCTTGTCTGATAGGACAAGTAAAAACAGACTCTTCCCTTGCCGGTTCCATAGTCCAATAAGGTATTATTCTTCCGAATTAATCCGCTGTTCGCCAACCGTTCCAGAACCACGTATGCCGTCGGTTCGTATGGGTATCGGTATTGATCCGCATGCGAATCATCTCTGCCGCTTGTTCGGATTTTCAGAAATCTATCCCATTGGGTCTCATTTTGGTTCATGGTATATCTCCCGTATCATTTACTCGATTCTTATATCTACAGAATATAGGAAATTGGCGGCGCTTGTCAACTTGCAGCTTTGGAAAGAAAAAAATTGCAAATATGTAAATCTCCCATCGTCTTATTATGGGCAGATCTTGTTGTTAATTCTTGGCAAATCTAATATTTCGTACTATAACTATTCTGTACCGTTTTCTCTGTACTGGGCATCTGCTTCCGTAAAGAGAATGTGCCTTGTCACATTCTCTCGCCGGGCGCGGTCGCTTGCAGCATGATTCACAAGATACGGAACCATTCCTTAGGTTTTATTACGAAAGAAGGCTTTTTATGATTTCCCGTCTACTTACCTTAACTGCCTGGTCCATGACACCGCCCGCAGTCTGGTCTCCCTTTCATTTAGTATTTATGCTGATCGGCATCCCGCTCGCCGCCTTTGCCGCATGGAAATTGCGGACGCGCTCCGAAGCGTTCCGTCTGCATCTGCTCTTTGCCTGCGGTGTTTTTCTGGCATTTTCCGAGGTCTACAAACAGCTTTTTCTCTATTACATAGAAAACAACCGGCACTACGACTGGTGGTATTTTCCATTCCAGCTCTGCAGCCTGCCGATGTACCTCTGCCTGCTGCTGCCCTTTGTTCCGCATAAATATCAACGTATTTTTTGCACTTTTATGTATAATTACAACCTGCTCGGTGCCGTCATGGTGTTCGTCGATCCGTCCGGTCTGATGCACCCGTACTGGACGCTGACCCTGCATGGATTTATCTGGCATATCCTTCTGATCTTCATCGGGCTACTCATCGCCTTTTCCCGCATGGTGCTGCCAACCGCCAAAGGATTCTGGCAGTCTACAGCTGTATTTGCGGTCGGATGCGTCATCGCAACCATCATCAATGTTACCTCACATCCGTATGGAAACGCGGATATGTTTTATATCACGCCGTACTACGCGACCACGCAGATTGTGTACTCCCAGATCGCTGCTAAATTTGGAATTTTTGCCGGAAACACGGTGTATGTGCTTTCAATCATTTTGGGCGCATGGCTGCTGCATCTCGTATTTCAAGTCGAACGTCCGTGAGACTTGGCGCGTGATTCTGGTCAGCAAAGCTGGCATATTCGTTGCTGCTCACTCATTCCGTGCACATCAACGGGATTTTACCGATGCTTCGCATTTCAAATCGGCAAAATCTGCTATCGATACGATATCATACGGAATTTTCAGTTCAGAAAATTCCTATCTGCAATTAAAAGAGCGCCAGCCCCGCATTCACAGCCGGGCAGACGCTCTTTTCTATAATAGCTCAATTAATTCACTGTCACGGTAAAATCCACTGAAACGACTCTGTAACAATGGATTTTACCCTTTTATTTTTATTTACTGAATCTCGCTATGGAACTCCTGCAGGGACTTAACCTCCAGATGTCCGTTCTTCTTGATACTTCTCAGAGCCTGTACGGTAGCCTTTGCTGCTGCCATGTTGGTGAAGTACGGAATCTTCGCCTTTACAGCTGCCTTACGGATGTAGCTGTCATCGCCTCTGCCCTTCTTATCGTTTGGGGTATTGATAATGATTGCCACTTCTCCGTTGGTAATCTTATCTAAAATGTTCGGACGGCCTTCGTTGATCTTGCATACCTTCTCAGCCGGAAGTCCTGCTGCTACCATCACATCACAGGTTCTGCCTGTACCCATCAGGGTAAAGCCACACTCGTAGAAGCCTCTTGCAACCTCGATAAGCTCTATCTTATCCTTGTCATTGACACTCAGGAGGACAGTTCCTGAGGAAGGAAGACGTGTCTGGGTTGCTTCCTGTGCCTTGTAGATAGCCTCACCAACGCTGGTGGACATACCAAGAACCTCACCGGTGGAACGCATCTCCGGTCCAAGTACCGGGTCAACCTCCGGGAACATCTTGAACGGGAATACCGGCATCTTAACACCGTAGTGCGGAATCTTCTTCTCTTTCAGTGCCGGAACCGGTGACGGACGGCCTGTTAAGTAAGAAGTCATGATATCCGTTGCCAGTTTTACCATCTTGATGTTGCATACTTTAGATACCAGCGGCACGGTACGGGATGCTCTCGGGTTTGCCTCCAGCACGTATACTTCGCCGTCCTCGATTGCATACTGCATGTTCATCAGACCTACAACGTGCATCTCTTTTGCAATACGGCTTGTGTAATCACGGATTGTCTCTACCTGATCCTTGGTCAGATTTCTGGACGGAAGGATACAAGCGGAGTCACCGGAGTGGATACCTGCCAGCTCGATATGCTCCATAACAGCCGGAACAAATACGTTCTCGCCATCGCTGATAGCATCTGCCTCACACTCGGTTGCATGATGCAGGAAACGGTCAATCAGGATCGGACGATCCGGAGTTACACCGACAGCTGCTCTCATATAGAAGGTCATCGCTTCATCGTCATGAACAACCTCCATGCCGCGGCCGCCAAGTACATAGGACGGACGAACCATAACCGGGTAACCGATCTTATTCGCAATCTCTAATGCGTCATCAACGGTAACTGCCATGCCTGACTCCGGCATCGGAATCTGCAGTTTATCCATCATCGCACGGAACAGGTCACGATCCTCTGCCATGTCGATGGTTTCCGGAGTTGTACCCAGAATATTGACACCATATTTCTTCAGGTCTGCTGCCAGGTTCAGCGGTGTCTGGCCACCAAACTGTGCGATAACTCCCAGCGGTTTCTCCTTATGATAGATGCTTAATACATCTTCCAGAGTCAGCGGCTCGAAATACAGTTTATCGGAGGTATCATAGTCTGTAGATACGGTCTCTGGGTTGCAGTTAACGATAATTGTCTCAAATCCAAGCTCTTTCAGAGCGATAGCTGCATGTACGCAGCAGTAGTCGAACTCAATACCCTGACCGATACGGTTCGGACCGCCGCCCAGAATCATGATCTTCTTGTTGTCGCTGCACGGACTCTGATCCTTGATGTGATAGCTGGAGAAGTAGTATGCAGAATCCGGTGTGGCACTTACGTGTACGCCCTCCCAGCCTTCTACGATACCTTCTTTGGTTCTTGCATCGCGGATCTCTTCCTCTGTAACGCCTAACAGCTCGCTTAAATATTTATCTGCAAAACCGTCCAGCTTCGCCTGGCGGAGAACCTCAACCGGCGGAACCTCGCCCTTATACTGCATCAGGCTTTCTTCCTCTTCTACCAGTTCTTTCATCTGCTGGATGAAGTAATGTTTAATCTTGGTTAATTCGAACAGCTCGTCTACGGTAGCGCCCTTACGAAGTGCCTCGTACATAATAAACTGACGTTCGCTGCTCGGAACATGCAGCATCGCAAGCAGTTCTTTTTTTGTCTTCTTATCGAAGTCTTTCGCATGACCAAGACCGTAGCGGCCTCTCTCCAGGCTTCGGATTGCCTTCTGGAATGCCTCTTTGTAGGTCTTTCCGATACTCATAACCTCGCCGACTGCCTTCATCTGGGTTCCCAGCTTGTCCTCTGCGCCTTTGAACTTCTCAAATGCCCAGCGTGCAAACTTGATAACGATATAGTCGCCGGACGGAACATACTGATCCAGAGTACCGCTCTTGCCGCATGGAATCTCATCCAGAGTCATACCGGTTGCCAGCATCGCTGATACCAGTGCAATCGGGAAACCAGTTGCCTTGGATGCCAGGGCGGACGAACGGGAGGTTCTCGGGTTGATCTCGATAACAATATCACGGTCTGTCTTCGGATCGTGTGCCCACTGTACGTTGGTACCGCCGATTACCTGGATTGCTTCTACGATCTTGTAGGATTTCTCCTGCAGACGTTTCTGTACTTCTTCCGAAATGGTTAACATCGGAGCAGAACAGAAGGAATCTCCGGTGTGTACGCCCAGCGGATCAATATTTTCAATAAAGCAGACAGTGATCATGTTGTTCTTCGCATCACGGACAACTTCCAGCTCAAGCTCTTCCCATCCAAGGATAGACTCCTCTACCAGAACCTGACCAACCATGCTGGCCTGCAGGCCTCTTGCACACACGGTCTTCAGTTCTTCTACGTTATATACAAGACCGCCGCCTTCGCCGCCCATGGTGTAAGCCGGACGAAGAACAACCGGATAACCCAGTTTATCTGCGATTGCCAGTGCATCCTCAACGCTGTAGGCAACCTCACTTCTAGCCATCTCGATACCCAGGCTTTCCATTGTATGCTTAAACTCGATACGGTCCTCACCACGCTCGATAGCATCAACCTGAACGCCGATTACTTTAACATCATATTTATCCAGAACACCTGCTGCTGCCAATTCGGAGCAGAGGTTCAGTCCGGACTGTCCACCCAGGTTCGGGAGCAGCGCATCCGGGCGCTCTTTTTCAATGATCTGAGTCAGACGGTCTACGTTCAGCGGCTCAATATAAGTCACATCTGCTGTCTCCGGATCCGTCATAATCGTAGCCGGATTGGAATTGACCAGCACAATCTCATAGCCGAGTTTTCTCAGTGCCTTGCACGCCTGTGTTCCCGAATAATCGAACTCACACGCCTGTCCGATAATGATTGGACCGGAACCGATAATCAATACTTTGTGAATGTCATTTCTCCTCATGTTTTCTCCCTCTCATTGTCTGCTGTTTTTTGGCTTTAAAAAAGCGGCCTCCCGGATCAACTAAAAATCAAGCACCCCCGCGGTGCCTTCACGCGCGTCTGTCTGATCTTCCGTCACCCTGACAGCCTCCGCCAATCGCAGCTCTGCCAGACCCCAGTTAGCCATTATCAGCATTATAATAGAAAGCGCTTTATTTGTAAACAAAAAATTTTACAAAAATCGATCTTTTTTGCTTTTCTTTTTTCAAAATGTATGATATTATAGTAAAGATATACTGGGGTGTTTATTTTGTCCAAAAGGCAGATTTAGACCCTCTTATTTTCGTTCCTGCGCGAGAATGTGCCAAGGCACATTCTTTTTTATTATCTTGTCCTACGAAAATCCTACGAAAAGGAAAGGGGTTATCCATTATGAAAAAAGTTGTCATCATCGACGGTCAGGGCGGACGCATGGGGCGCGCCCTCGTAGAAGAAATCCAGAAACTCTGTCCCGGACAGCCGCTTCTCGCGCTCGGTGCCAACACTACTGCCACTGCCGCGATGATGAAAGCCGGAGCTGCCATGGGCGCCACCGGAGAAAACCCCGTTCTCGTCGCCTGCCGAGATGCCGACCTAATCATCGGACCAATCGGCATCGTCATTGCAGACTCCCTCTTAGGAGAAATCACCCCCGCCATGGCAGCCGCCATCGGACAAAGCCGCGCCCAGAAAATCCTGATTCCTGTCAGTGGAAGCTCCTATTGCCGCCATATTTTAGTAGGAACACAGAATTTACCAATGAATGAATATATCCATTTGGCGGCAGAGGAAGCAGCTGCCTACCTGAATCATATTTAAAAAATGCACGAAGCTGAACTCTCATCGTTCCGCTCCGTGCATTTTTCTCCCGGTTTCTTTATCCTTCAAAACCTGCATCTTCAACTCATCCACCCCGGAAAATTTCATCTCCGGCCGCATAAAATCTAAAAAATGAACCTCTATCTTTTTCCCATACAGGTTTTCATCCAGATCATAGATATATGTCTCCGCACCCGCCGGTCGTTCCCCGGCAATCGTCGGTTTTTTTCCAATATTTGTGATACTTCCATAAGAAACACCATCAATCACCGTCCGGGAGAGATATACCCCGAACGCTGGAAGATGTTTCTGGATTCCCGGCAGGATATTCGCCGTCGGAAACCCTAGGGTGGAACCTAAATGCTCCCCGTGTACCACCTGTCCGCTGATCCGGTACTCGTATCCCAACAGTTCATTCGCCTTGCGGATATTTCCCTTCTCCAGCTCTTCCCGGATATAGGTGCTGCTGATCTCGCGTTCTCCATCCATCGCCTTTTCAACGATCGATACCTCATATCCATATTTCGGTGCCAGTTTCCGAAGCAGTTCAGCATCGCCCTTCCGCTGGTAGCCAAAATGGCAGTCCGGACCGGACACGATCGCCTTTGCGCCCATCTTGCCGACCAGAATCTCGGCAACAAACTGTTCCGGGTCCATATGTGCGACTTCCTGGTTGAACGGATATTCCACCAGATACTCCACCCCCGCCTCGCGCAGGTTCTCCTCGCGCTCCTCGTTGGTCGTGATCATCGTCTGCAGCTTTCCCCGGATCAAGGTTCCCGGTGCCGTCTCAAAGGTAAACACCGCTGGTTTATATCCTTTTTCCCGATACCGCATCACTTCCCGCAGCAGCTTCTGATGCCCTCTGTGAAGACCGTCAAACTTACCGATCGTGACCGCAGTCGGCTCTTTTATCTGAAATTCTCTGGTTCCGGCAAAATACTGCATCTTACTCTCCTCCCAGAAAGATCTTACGTGGTTTCCATTGTTTCTTCTCCGGCTGATAGGCATAGAGACCGATAAACTGGTTTGCGCTGTCATAGACGCGGATGATTCCAGAATCCGGAAGTACCATCTCTGAGTTTCCATCCGCAGAAACCTGGTGTTCAGCCAAACTGCTTCCGATCTGCACCAAGCAGCCGTCTCTCGGTCCCAGCCCCTTCGGGAATGGATTTCCATTCTGCAGAAGCTTATCCAGAACTTCGCTCTCCGACACATACGCCGGGCAGTCCTCAAACATTCCATCCACCGGCACAATCCTATCCTCGATCTGACCGGCTTTCGCCAGCGCTTCCACCTCGGACAGGCGCAGGCTGTCCCCGATCGCAAATCGATCGACGCGGGTGCGGATCAGTTTTTCCATACAGCCGCCGCATCCCAGCTTTTCACCGATGTCATGGCACAGGGTACGGATGTAGGTTCCCTTGGAACAGGTCACGGTCATCGTCACACGCGGCATTTCCACCGCATCTATCTGAAGATCATAGATTTCCACCGGGCGTGCTGCCCGCTCTACCTCTTTTCCGGCTCTCGCCAGCTCGTAGAGCTTCTTTCCGTTGACCTTGAGCGCCGAATACATCGGCGGTACCTGCATATACGGACCAACAAAGCTCTCCGCCGCCCCGCGGACTGCCGGTTCTGTCAGCTGTTCCGTCGGTTTCTCCGAAAGAATCGTTCCTGTCGTATCCTGCGTATCGGTTTCGGTTCCCAGCAAAAGAACTGCCTGATACGTCTTTCTCTTATCCGTCAAAAGGTCGCACAGCTTCGTGCCCTTCCCCAGACATACAGGGAGTACGCCCTCCGCTGCCGGATCGAGCGTACCCGTATGACCGATCTTTTTCTGTCTCAAAATGCCCCGGAGCTTCGCCACCACATCGTGGGACGTAAACCCCGGTTCTTTATAAATGTTTATCACACCGTGAAACATAAAATCTCCTAAAAAATCAGAACTATTACCGTCCATGCGCTGTGCACCTGAAAGCAGGCAGCGCAATCAGCAACAGAACCTCCTATTCCTCCCTACGGGCATCCATCTGTTTCTCAATATGTCCCGTCAGGTTGTTGATCACATCCCTCGGATGTCCCTGCATCGTGCAGCCCGCCGCGTGGATGTGTCCGCCGCCGCCGAAATACGCCGCCACCTTGCTCACATCGACATAGTCGTTGGAACGAAGGCTGACCTTGTACTCGTTGAACGCCTTTTCATAGATGAAAATGGCACATTCCACTCCTTCGGTAATCCGGAGCTGATCGATAATGCCATCCAGATCGTTCGTATCGACACTGTAAAACTCCATTTCTTTCTGGGAAACCACACTGAAAATACATCTTCCATCCAGAATCCGTGTACTGCCAAGCAGCGCTTTTCCGAGAATCTGGTTCTGTGCGTAGGTCTTGCGGTAAAAGCTGTCGTCGATGATCTTCGCCGCGTTCACGCCTTTTTCCATCAGCGCGCCCGCGATTTCCATCGTTTTCCGGGTCGTTGAATTGTACTTAAATACACCTGTGTCATGCACAATTCCGGTATAGAGACACTCTGCCGCCTCCCTGCTGATCTTTGCCTCATCAAGAAGCGTGTATAACACTTCGCTGCAGGAGCTTGCGTCCGGAATGATGTAATTTTGTTCTGCAAATCCTGTATTGGTTCTGTGATGATCGATACAGAGTGTCTTGGCGGCGCTGTCAAAATAGACCGCGTAGCCGCCCAGACGCTCTTTGTCGCTGGCATCCAGCGTAATGCACAGATCAAACTGTTTTTCCGGCACAATCTCGGTATGAATTTTCTCAAAATCATTCATATAAGAAAATTTAGCAGCCGGATGGTCGAGAAACAGTTCTGCCTCTATCTGCGGATAATTCTCCCGCAGATAGTTAAGCAGTCCCAGAGTCGTTCCGATACAGTCCCCGTCTGGATGGATGTGACCAAGCAGTACGATGTGCTCCGCCCCTTCCAGTGACGCCTCTAAGATATTTTTACTCATTTTCTTCCTCATCTCCCGATTCTGAGTCTCTGAGGTTTTCAGTTACTTCATCGATCAGGCGGGTCATGTGTACACCGTACTCAATCGACTGATCGAGAATAAATGTAATTTCCGGCGTATTCCGTAAATTAATGCGTTTTGCAAGCTGGGTGCGGACAAATCCGACAGCACTTTTCAGTCCCTGGATCGTATCCTTCGCCGCTTCCTCGTTGCCTAACACGCTGATATACGCCTTGCAGTACTTGAGATCCGGAGTTACCTCCACGGAGACAACCGTTGTCATCGGATGAATCCGCGGATCTTTCAGCTCACGGCTGATGATGGAACTCAGCTCTCTCTGTACTTCACTGTTAATTCTTGTATTTTTAATGCTATTTTTACGCATGAATCCCTCTGCCTTTCTAGCGCGGAACCTCTACCATCGCATATGCTTCGATCATATCGTCTTCCTGCAGATCGTTGAACTTCTCAAATACAAGACCACACTCGTATCCGGAAGCAACTTCCTTCACGTCGTCCTTGAAACGCTTTAAGGATGCCAGCGGACCATCGAAGATCTGCTCGCCGTCACGGGTAATACGTGCCTTGCAGCCTCTCTGGAATTTACCATCCAGGACGTAGGAACCAGCGATAGTACCAACGCCGGAAGCCTTGAAGGTCTGACGTACAACGGCGTGACCGATTACCTGCTCCTCGTAGATCGGGTCAAGCATACCCTTCATCGCTGCCTCGACATCCTCGATTGCCTGATAGATGACGCGGTAGAGACGAACGTCTACTTTCTCACGCTCTGCGATGGACTTCGCGGTTGCGTCCGGGCGCACATTGAAACCAATAATGATCGCGTTGGATGCGGCTGCCAGACTGACGTCGGACTCGTTGATCGCACCAACACCGCCGTGGATGACCTTGACTACAACTTCCTCGTTGGACAGCTTCATCAGGCTCTGTTTTACTGCCTCGACAGAACCCTGTACATCTGCCTTGACGATCAGTGGAAGTTCCTTTACATTTCCTGCCTTGATCTGGGAGAACAGATCGTCCAGGGAAAGCTTCATCTTTGTATCTTCAATTAACTTATTCTTGCTCTCAGAGATAAAGGTTTCTGCAAAGCTTCTTGCCTCTTTCTCGTTCTCCGGCTGTACAAATACCTCGCCGGCGTTCGGCACGTCATTAAGACCCAGAATCTCGACCGGAGTGGACGGACCAGCCTCTTTGACGCGGCGTCCCTTATCGTCCATCATCGCACGGACACGGCCGTAGCAGGCACCTGCCGCGATCGGATCACCGACATGCAGGGTACCCTTCTGTACCAGGACGGTTGCAACCGGACCTTTACCCTTATCCAGCTCCGCCTCGATGACAAGACCTCTCGCATTACGGTTCGGGTTTGCCTTTAACTCTTTGACCTCTGCGGTCAGAAGGATCATCTCAAGCAGTTCCTTGATACCTTCCTTGGTATGTGCAGATACCGGAACGAAGATGGTGCTGCCGCCCCAGTCCTCCGGAACCAGTTCGTACTCGATAAGCTCCTGTTTTACCTTCTCAATATTGGCACTCGGCTTATCGATCTTGTTGATCGCTACAATGATCTCAACCCCTGCTGCCTTCGCATGGTTGATCGCCTCGATGGTCTGCGGCATAACACCGTCATCTGCTGCAACAACGAGGATTGCAATATCAGTGGATTTTGCACCACGCATACGCATTGCGGTAAATGCCTCATGTCCCGGCGTATCGAGGAATGTGATCTTCTGTCCGTTGATCTCTACCATGTACGCACCGATGTGCTGGGTGATACCGCCTGCCTCTTTTGCAGTTACATTGGTCTGGCGGATTGCATCCAGAAGGGAGGTTTTACCATGATCGACATGGCCCATAACGCATACAACTGGCGGACGGGTTACCATGTCCTTCTCATCCTCTTCTTCCTCTTTCAGAAGTTCCTCGATGACGTCAACCTTGACCTCTTTCTCACAGAGTACGTCAAACTCCATCGCGATCTCTTCTGCCTGCTCGTAATCTACTTCCTGATTGATGGTGACAACCTTGCCCTGTAAAAAGAGCTTCTTTACAATCACAGACGGCTGAAGTTTCATCTTGTCTGCGAGATCCTTGATGGTGATTACCTCCGGGATCGTGATTGTCTTGATCTCCTCAACCTTTGCCTCCTTCTTCTGCGGCGGCTGAACAGCGCTCTTTACGTTCTTTCCGCCTCTTCCCTTGGAGTGCATCTCTTCCTCATGGTCGATCTTGCTGTATTTATCGTTCTTGTAATTATTCTTATTCTGCTTGTTGTTCTGCGGTTTCTGTACAACCGGGCTGTCGAAGGATGGCTTCGGAATATTTAAACCGCCGCGTCCATCGCGTCCGCCTCTCTGACCATCACGGCCGCCCTGATAGCCGCCGCTTCTCTGGCCGTCACGGTTTCCCTGATAGCCGCCGCTTCTCTGGCCATCGCGGTTCCCCTGATAGCCGCCGCTTCTCTGGCCGTCGCGGTTTCCCTGATAGCCGCCGCTTCTCTGGCCGTCACGGTTTCCCTGATAGCCACCGCTTCTCTGTCCATCGCGGTTTCCCTGATAGCCGCCGCTTCTCTGGCCGTCACGGTTTCCCTGATAGCCGCCGCTTCTCTGGCCGTCACGGTTTCCCTGATAGCCGCCGCTTCTCTGGCCATCGCGGTTTCCCTGATAGCCGCCGCTTCTCTGGCCGTCGCGGTTTCCCTGATAGCCGCCGCTTCTCTGGCCGTCGCGGTTTCCCTGATAGCCGCCGCTTCTCTGGCCGTCGCGGTTTCCCTGATAGCCGCCGCTTCTCTGGCCGTCGCGGTTTCCCTGATAGCCGCCGCTTCTCTGGCCGTCGCGGTTTCCCTGATAGCCGCCGCTTCTCTGGCCGTCGCGGTTTCCCTGATAGCCGCCGCTTCTCTGGCCGTCGCGGTTTCCCTGATAGCCGCCGCTTCTCTGGCCGTCGCGGTTTCCCTGATAGCCGCCGCTTCTCTGGCCGTCGCGGTTTCCCTGATAGCCGCCGCTTCTCTGGCCGTCGCGGTTTCCCTGATAGCCGCCGCTTCTCTGGCCGTCGCGGTTTCCCTGATAGCCGCCGCTTCTCTGGCCGTCGCGGTTTCCCTGATAGCCGCCGCTTCTCTGGCCGTCGCGGTTTCCCTGATAGCCGCCGCTTCTCTGGCCGTCGCGGTTTCCCTGATAGCCGCCGCTTCTCTGGCCGTCGCGGTTTCCCTGATAGCCGCCGCTTCTCTGGCCGTCGCGGTTTCCCTGATAGCCGCCGCTTCTCTGGCCGTCGCGGTTTCCCTGATAGCCGCCGCTTCTCTGGCCGTCGCGGTTTCCCTGATAGCCGCTTCTCTGTCCATCACGGTTCTCCGCTGGAGCTGCGCTCTTAGCCGGCTCTGCGGTCTGCTCTGCACTTGCTGCTGCCGGACGGCTTGCCGGTGCGCCGGTCTTGGCTGCGTTTCCTGCATTACCCTTGCCTGCCGGACGGTTTCCTCTCTGTACGCTGTTCTGCGGACGATAAACCGCTGCAATCCGCTTTTTCGGCGGCTCAGTTGTCTTCTCCGCCTCTTTCTTCTCTGCCTCTAACGGCTCTTTCTTTATATCTTCCACTCGATTTGTTTCCGCCTTTCCTGTATCTGTCTTTGACGCTGTCGTCTGTCTCTTTGCTCCTGCAAGGAAGCGTCTGACTGCTTCTGCCTGTTCCTCCGTCACCTTGGAAGAATGGCTTTTTACGTCAAAATGATTTTTCTGCAGTATCTCTAAAACTTCTTTATTTGATTTGCCAATCTGTTTTGACAACTCATTAACTCTCATGTTTTGCTACCTCCGTTCCGGCACTGCCTTCCCGTTCTGCATAAGCTCCTAAAAGAGCCTGCCCAGAAAAGCGTTAATCATCTAACTTCTCTCTTAACGCCTTTGCAAAACCGGAATCCAAAACGGCCAGAGACGCTCTCATCTCTTTTCCCATCGCGTGTCCCAGCTCTTCTTTCATGCCGAACTGGTACACGGGAACCTTGTAGTATGCACATGAATTTTCAAACATCTTTTTTGTATTATCCGACGCTTCTTCTGACACGATCACCAGATACGCTTTTCCACTCTTGATCGCTTTCTCGGTCATGAACTCGCCGCTTGCCGTCTTACCGGCGCGCGTCGCCAGTCCCAGAAGATTCAGCACCTTTTTACGATTCTCCAAACTGCTCCATCTCCTTTTCCAGCGCCTCATAGACTTCCTTCGGAATCGCCATCTTGAGCGACCGCTCCAGTCCTTTGCTCTTTACCGCCTTTTTCCAGCAGTCCATCGAAGGACAGAGGTAGGCGCCGCGTCCATTCCTACGGCCTGTCGCGTCAATCTCGATCGTATCGTCGGCTGTCTTTAAAACGCGGATCATTTCTTTTTTGCTCTTCATTTCTCCGCATCCGATGCACTGTCTGAGCGGCACTTTCTTTGCTCCCACTGTCTATCACTTCCATTTCTGTCAAATCCCGGTTCTGCTGCTTTCTTTCTGCCAAATCTGCTCGTTCCGCCCGAAATCAGCATCCCCGCACATTATCTGTCAGGATTATTCCTGCTCCGCTGCCGGCTCTTCTGTGCCCTCAGCCGCCTCATTTTCTGCTGCCTCGGCTGCGTCTTCCTCTGCCACGCTGATCAGCGGGTCATCGGTGTAGCCCTCGAAGCCTTCCTCATAACCGCTCTCAAGCTCATCTAAAAGACCGGACTCTCTTGCCTGTGTCTCGCTCTTGATATCGATCTTGAATCCGGTCAGGCGGGCTGCCAGACGTGCATTCTGACCCTCTTTACCGATTGCCAGGGAAAGCTGGTAATCCGGAACGATCACCTGTGCCTCGCGTGCTTCCTCATCTGCTGCAACCAGGATAACCTTTGCCGGGCTTAACGCGTTCTCAATCAGGAATGCAGGGTTGTCATCCCAGTTGATGATATCGATCTTCTCACCGCGCAGCTCATTGACAACCGCGCTGACACGCGCGCCGTTTAAGCCGACACATGCACCGACCGGATCGACGTTCGGGTCGTTGGAGCTGACTGCCATCTTCGTACGGGAACCTGCCTCACGTGCGATCGCCTTGATCTCTACGGTACCGTCTCGGACCTCGGCAACCTCAGACTCAAAAAGGCGTTTTACCAGATCTGGATGGCTTCTGGATACGGTGATACGCGGGTCGCGCTGTGTCTCTTTTACTTCGATGACATACAGTTTGATACGCTCGGTCGGTTTGAATACCTCGCCCTTTACCTGCTCACTCTCGTTCAGGATCGTGTCGATCTTGCCTAAGTTGATGCTGATGTTGCGTCCTACATAGCGCTGTACGATACCCGTTACGATATCTTTCTCTCTGCAGTGCCACTCCTCATACAGGGCGTTGCGCTCTGCCTCACGAAGCTTCTGTAAGATAACATTCTTCGCGTTCTGAACGGCGATACGTCCAAACTCCTTGGAATTGACAGAAAACTGAACGATGTCGCCCAGCTCATACTTGCTGTTTAAGAGTTTTGCCTCTGCCAGGCTTACCTGGGTCATCGGATCCTCTACGGTCTCCACAACCTCACGCTCTGCCACGATGGAAAAATCTCCTGTTTCACGGTTGATGTTTACCTTGACATTATCTGCCCGGCCATAATTGTTTTTGTATGCTGTCAGCAGAGAATTTTCAATTGCTTCTAAAAGAACATCTTTGCTGATATTGTTTTCTTTTTCCAGCAGATTTATTGCCTCAATCAACTCTTTATTCATTTTATTTTATCTCCTCCTACCGTCTAAAAATCAAAGGCTAAACGAATCAAAGCAATCTCTGATTTTTCAAATGTACGCTCGCTGCCGTCCTCCATCGTGAGTGTCACGGAATCCGCGTCATAGGACGTAAGCGTTCCTGTAAATTCCTTCTGTTTGTCGATCGCTTTATACAGGCGGATCTCCACATCTTTGCCGATGCTTCTTGCAAAATCTTTCTCTTTCTTCAGAGGACGTCCCAGTCCCGGAGAACTCACCTCCAGTATATAGCTGTCCTCGATGAAATCTTCCTTATCCAGCCATTCACCAAGCAGACGGCTGATTACCTCGCAGTCATCAACGGTAATACCGCCCTCTTTGTCAATGTAGCACCGCAGATACCAGACGCCGACCTCGCGGACATACTCCACATCAACCAGCTCAAACTGATGCTGCTCCAGAACCGGCGTGATCCACGCCTCTACCCGTGCTTCGTACTGCTCTCCCTTTGCCACACCCCCACCACCTTTCTATGAAATTAGAAAGAGTGGACTTTTTTGTCCACTCTTTCCAGTCAGTCTATTATGTTATCGTGCCTAGTATAACATGCTTTTTTCGGAAGTTCAAGAGGTATTTCCTATTGTTTCTCTTTATTTACCGAATACAGCCTCATAATCTGCTTTGAATTTCTCGATACCAGCATCGGTCAGCGGGTGTTTTACCATCTGCATCAGAACCTTAAACGGAACCGTTGCGATGTCAGCGCCAGCCTTCGCGCACTCGATGATGTGCATCGGATGTCTGGTGGAAGCACAGATAATCTCGGTGGAAATCTCCGGATAATTGTCAAAGATCTCTACGATATCGTAAATCAGGTCTGTACCGTTGGTGGAGATGTCATCCAGACGGCCTAAGAACGGAGAAACGTATGTAGCGCCTGCTCTTGCAGCCAGAAGTGCCTGGTTGGCAGTAAAGATCAGGGTTACATTGGTCTTGATGCCCTCAGCGGACAGAGCTTTCACAGCCTTTAAGCCCTCGGTAGTCATCGGGATTTTAACAACCATGTTCGGATGAATCTTAGCGATCTCACGACCCTCGGCGATCATATCCTCTGCCTTCACAGTCGTAGCCTTAACCTCACCGGAAATTGGTCCATCTACAATGCTGGTAATCTCTTTGATAACCTCATTAAAATCACGGCCTTCTTTTGCAATCAGAGACGGGTTTGTGGTAACGCCACAGATAATACCCATATCATTCGCTTCACGGATCTCATCAACATTCGCGGTATCAATAAAAAATTTCATTTCCCATATCCTCCTAATTTTTATAAGATAGATAGCCAGTATCTCCTATATCTACTATACATAAGTATACCATACTTGTCCCATCTATTTCCATACTTGTATCTATATTTTACAAATTGTTACTGTTCACGCATACGTGCCCAGTAACGGAATTTGCCGTGGCTTCGTATTTAAATACGGCAAATTTCTGCTGCCACCACGTTTTCTTACGGCACTTTCGGTTTCAAAAGTGCCTGCCCGGGAACAGTAACTACAAATTTCCCTGTCCGTAATACGCCCCCGGACCATGCTTCCGCAGATAATGTTTATCCTGCAGGCACTGCGGCGCTTCCTTCACATCCGGATTGATCATCTCGCAGCGCGCCGCCATCTTGGCAACCTCCTCGAGTACAACCGCGTTGTGAACCGCCTCATGCGCATCCTTGCCCCAGGTAAACGGTCCATGGTTCTTGCAGAGCACACATGGCACCGCCATCGGGTCGAGCTTCCTCTCCTCAAACAAATCTGCAATCAGCACGCCTGTGTTCCACTCATAATTCTTTAATTCTTCCTCATTTAAGTTTCTCGCGCATGGAACGGAACCATAAATATAATCTGCATGGGTCGTTCCGTAGCACGGAATGTCGCGTCCCGCCTGCGCCCAGGAAGTCGCCCACGGACTGTGCGTGTGAACCACGCCGCCGATCTTCGGAAAACGGTCATAAAGAATCAGGTGGGTTTTTGTATCAGAGGACGGATTCAGCGTTCCCTCAACGCGGTTTCCTTCCAGATCCATGACAACCATATCATCTGGCGTCAGTTTGTCATAGTCCACGCCAGACGGTTTGATGACAAACAGCCCCTTCTCACGGTCAATCCCGGAAACATTGCCCCAGGTAAAAGTAACCAGACCGTATTTCGGAAGCAGCATATTGGCTTCGTATACTTCTTTTTTTAATTCTTCCAGCATCGATTAAAACCTTCCTTCTACGGCGCCTCTCTCGGCAGCCAGACCATTGATATAGCTTGTCATAAACGCATTGAAGCCCTCGACATCCTTTGCATCCGGATCCATCGTCTCCGCCTTTGCATCTGCAAATACCTGTTCATTTAAGTAATCGGACAAGCTCTGTCCCGGCTTCTTATCCTTGCGGTACGCCGCCAGAACCGCGATACCCCAGGCACCGCCCTCACCGGCTGTCTCCATAACGGATACCGGCACGTCAGCCGCTGCCGCCATGATACGCTGTCCAACACCCTTGGTCTTGAAGAATCCGCCATGACCCATCAGTTTATCCAGTGTCACGTGCTCTTCCTTGAACAGAATGTCCAGACCATATTTCAGGGTTGCCAGGGAACTGTATAAGTGGGTACGCATGAAGTTTGCCAGTCCCAGCTTGCTGTCGGGATGGCGCATAAACAGCGGGCGTCCCTCCTCGAAGTCGGTGATCGGCTCGCCGGAGAGGTAGCAGTAGGACATCAGTCCTCCGCAGTCTTCATCGCCCTCAAGCGCCTTGCGGTACAGTGTTCCAAACAGGGTGTTGCGGTCTGTTTTCTGCCCCATCAGCTCATAGAACTCTTCAAACAGACCTACCCAGGCATTCAGATCGGAGGTACAGTTGTTGCAGTGGACCATGCCGACCAGATGACCGTCCGGCGTAGTTACCATGTCAATCTCCTGGTGAACCGTCTCCAGAGTCTTTTCCAGAACAACCATTGCAAATACGGAGGTTCCGGCAGATACGTTACCGGTGCGGACTGCCACACTATTGGTTGCCGTCATACCGGTTCCTGCATCGCCCTCCGGCGGGCACAGCGGAATGCCAGCTTCCAGATTGCCGCTCTCATCCAGCAGCTTCGCGCCTTCCTCAGTCAGCGTTCCCGCCTCATCGCCAGCGCTCAGAACCTCCGGCAGAAGGTCGCGCAGCTTCCACGGATATCCCTTCGGAACCATCATTTCTTCGAACTTATCCAGCATTTCAGCATCATACTGTCCGGTTGCCGGGTCGATCGGGAACATACCCGAAGCATCGCCGACGCCAAGTACCTGCTTACCGGTCAGTTTCCAATGTACATATCCGGCTAAGGTGGTCAGAAAATGCACGCGGGATACATGCTCCTCGCCGTTGATCACCGCCTGATACAGGTGTGCAATACTCCATCTCTGCGGGATATTGTAGTTAAACAGGTCCGTCAGGCGTCTTGCTGCCTCGGCGGTCATCGTATTTCTCCAGGTACGGAACGGAACGAGCAGCTTTCCGTCCGCATCAAATGCCATATAGCCGTGCATCATGGCGCTGACGCCCATCGCACCAACCTTTTTAAGCGTTAAACCGTATTGGTTCTTCACATCGGCAGCCAGATCCGCATAGCAGTCCTTTAAGCCTTTCCAGATATCTTCCAGGGAATAGGTCCAGATACCATTTTCCAGACGGTTTTCCCACTCATAGCTCCCCTGCGCGATCGGCGCGGTCGTGCCGTCCGTCAAGACTGCCTTGATTCGGGTCGAACCAAATTCAATTCCGAGCGCTGTATTTCCGCTCTCTATGTCTTTCTTGATCTCTTCCGCACTGCGGCCCATATCCATCCTCCTCATTGTAGCAAAAAGCGCACCGCCGCCGGAATTTTCATCCCCTTGGCTGCGGCACGCCCCGTCATTCATAACTATTCTATTTTCACAGTTGTGGCAAAAACTTATGCAGTTACGTCTTTTTCAAAAATTTTTATCTTTCAAACGCCCTATTATTTCATAAAGAATTTCTGTAAATCAGCCTCTGTCGTATCTTCGCCGATTGTAATTAACTCGGTACCGGTCAGACGCGCGAACATAGCGATGTCATCTCTCGTCAGAGCGGTAGATACAACGGAGTGATGAGCGCCGCCTGCGTAGCACCATGCAGCCGTACCGATCTGGAAGTTCGGTTTATGACGGTACATAATTCTCGCTACCGGAAGTTTTGGCATCGGTTTCGGCTGTTTTACAAGCTCGATATCTGCACAGATGATGCGGAAATGATCGCCCATATCTACCATCGTTACCTGGATACCATCGCCGGTCACGCCGTCGAAGATCAGTCTTGCCGGATCCTCCTTGCCGCCGATACCCAGCGGAATTACATCAATCTCCGGTTTGGTTGCTGCAAATGCCGGCGGAACCTCCAGCATATGGGAAGCTAACTCTAACTCCTGTCCCGGAGTCAGATCGTAGGTATAATCCTCGATAAAGCCGGTTGCTCCCTCTTTGCCCTCGGACATCTTCATCAGGACTGCAGACAGAGCGGAAATCTTGTAATCGCCCTCCGGACCAAAGCCGATGCCTTTGCCCATCAGGTTCTGTGCTGCGATACCCGGAAGCTGCTTTAAGCCGTGCAGATCCTGGAATGTATCAGCGAATGCGCCGATTCCGTTCGCGGAGAGAAATTTTTCCAGACCTACTTCATATTTAGCCTGCTCGCGGACAGAATCAATTCGGTCGGTCTTCATTGTATACTTATCGGTATACTCTTTCATCTTCGCGTCGATCTCTTCCTCGGTTACCTGGTTGATGATGCCAACCAGATCGCCCAGTGCGTAATAGTTGCACTCCCAGCCGTATTTGATCTGACTCTCTACGCGGTCGCCGTCGGTAACCGCCACCTCGCGCATATTGTTGCCGAAGGAAGCCACCTTTAAGGACTTGGAGTAGGAGATAGCCTTTGCAACGGATGCAAACTGGCGGATCTTTGCTACCACATCATCATGTTTGTAATATCCAGCTACAACCTCATGCGGAATACCCATTCTGGCAACGATGAAGCCGTACTCACGGTCGCCATGTGCGGACTGATTCAGGTTCATGAAATCCATGTCGATCTCATCATACGGAAGCTTTTCATTTGCCTGTGTATGTAAATGAAGCAGCGGTTTTCTTAATTCCTGCAGACCCTTGATCCACATTTTTGCAGGGGAGAAGGTGTGCATCCATGTGATAACGCCGACACAGTCATCATCATTGGAAGCTTTCCGCATATCCTGAATACAGATTTCAGAAGTCTCTACGGTTGGAAGAAGTTCGATCTCTGCCAGATCGCCCACTTTTTCGTTTAAGAATGCAACCATCTGACGGCTGTCTTCTGCAACCTGTTTCAGGCATTCCTCTCCGTATAAGTCCTGGGAACCCACAATAAAGTATAACTTTTTCATTTTAATCTGCCTCCTTGTCATTTTCAATGTATATCCCGAACCGAATTTCCGTTGTTAAACATCACCGGAAACCGGTACGAATACTTCTTTTCCTGCCAGTCCGAATCCTCTATCATCCGCAGAAGATTGCGCGCTGTCAGCCGCCCAAGATTGTACTTGGGATGAATCACGGACAAGATCGTGAGATCCCCCTCCTGCACCGGTCCGGCATCATCAAACGATACCAGGGAAATATCTTCCGGCACGCGCAGTCCGCGGTCCTTTAAAAAATCCATATAGCTGCCCGCTACCTCGTCGTTGTAGAGGATCATCGCGGTACAGTCCTTCGTCCGGCGGTACATCCGCTGAAGACCTTTTTTGCTTAATTTTTCTTCCATATCCCGGGTCGAATACCAGCGGATCCAGTCCTCCTGGAAATCGATCCCGAAATCCGACAGGCACTCGATAAAGCCGCGGTAACGCTCGATCCCCTGCCAGTCATCGTATTTGAAAATACCGCCGATCCGGGTATGTCCGTTCTGTATCAAAATCCGCGTCAACTCATAGCCCGCGCGCGCATCCGACATCTCCACGCTGTCAAACGTCTCATTCTGGTAATGATTGTGAATAAACAGCGTCGGAATATTTCTCCGCCGTATCTCCTTGTAAAGCCGCAGATTCGGATTCGGGAAACTGGAACGCGTCCCCTCGATGATGAGTCCGGACACATTGCGCCCCAGCATCCCCTTGAGATACAGGGCCTCATCATTTAAGCGGTTACGCGTGACCGAAACGCTGATCTCATAACCTTCCTCCCGCAGGACGGACTCGATTCCCTCGTACACCTGCGGAAACAGGTAATCTGAAAAATAACTGAGAATCAGTCCGATGCGGGGACGTTCTTCCTTATCCTTCTCCGGCGCATAGGAAACGTATGTGCCGCTTCCCTTGACCCGGGCAATCAGCCCGTCCTGCTCCAGGCGGTCGAGCGCGTTGCGGACCGTCTGGCGGGAGTATCCAAATTTATTCTGGAGCATATGCTCGGATGGAAACTTGTCCATATTCCGGAGCACCCCGCTCATAATCAGCGTCCGACCCCAGTTGTAGAGCTTCTGATATTTAAGTCCACCCTGATTCCGGCTGCTGTTCTCCCTCATACTGTAACCTCCAGATGTCGCTTTTGTCTGTCCTATTTGATAACCTGCAGAGACTGACGGTCTGCGAATACAGCTACGAATATCAGGAATACAACACCCTGGATGAGCTGCATCATCTGTGTGGTAAAGCCCATCATCGTCAGACCACTGTTCAGGACGATGTACAGAAGAGAACCAACGATGATATTCTCAAAACGTACCTTCGCACCACCGGAAATCGGCATACCGCCCAGTACCAGTGCAATCAGGATCTGGGTCTCAAGCTGGTTACCACCGGAAGAAGTAACCGAACCAACCTTGATAACATTGATAAATGCGGCAAATCCTGTGATCGCACCTGCCAGTGTGTAGATAAGGAACTTCATGCGGTCGGTACGGATGCCGGAGAACATCGCTGCTTTCTCACCTGCTCCGATCGCCTTTAAATAAGTACCAAACTTGGTAAAGCGGAATAAAATAAATCCGATAATCAGGACCACCAACGTACAAGCCAGCTTTAATTCAGTGCTGTCGAAGTTGATTAACATCGCAGAGCCGGCTACCGGCGCGTTGGTCGTCAGATATTTGATAAATCCACGGAATAAGAACATCGTACAAATCGTAACGATGAAGGATTTAATCTTGCGGTATACATAGAAGTAACCGTTGATGGCACCGATCGCTGCACCAACCGCGATACCTGCCACAATCGCCAGTGGAATGCTGGTCTTGGAAACCATGCAGACAACAATCGATGCAATACCAAGGATGGAACCCTGGGAGAAATCCAGACCGCCCATCGTCATGATAAAGAATACGCCGGTTGCCGAAATCATAGTGACATACACCTGGGAAAGTACCAGAGGAAGGTTATTCATCATCCGGAAATTCGTCAGGGCATTGAACATAAGAAAGATAATAATCAGTCCCGCAATCGGCAGAAGCGAACGGATCATCGTCATTTTTGATAACTTTTTGAGCTGCTGCTCTTTATTTTCCGTACTTGTCTTAACTTGATTCTCCATTGCATCCTCCTTATACCATCATCGTGATCAGGCTGTTCTCATCCATCGCCTCATCACGTTCCAGCTCACCGCTGATCTTGCCGTCCTTCATGATAATGATGCGGTCGCACATACCAATCAGCTCCATCAGCTCCTCGGAAATCATGATAATCGATTTTCCATTCTTTCTCATCTGGTTCATTAACTGGTAAATGTCCTGTTTAACCTTAATATCAATACCACGGGTCGGACTGTCGAGAACGACAATATCGGAATCTTTTCCAATCCATCTTGCCAGAACGACCTTCTGCTTATTACCACCAGAAAGCTCCGAAACAAACTGGTTTACGTTTACCATCTTGACGGACATCTGTTTTGCAAACTGGTTGGAAAATTCTCTTAATTTCTTATCGCTCAACAGGTGAATCTTGTTTGCCAGCGAATCCAGGGACGGCAGGCAGATGTTGTCGCCAATGCTCTGGTTTAAAACGACCGACTCATTATCACGATCCTTCGATGTATACGCGATGCTGTGCTTGATCGCGCTCGGGATATCGTTAATCTGCGTTCCGTCTGCCAGCTCTACCGTACCGGTTCTGTCATAGGATGCGCCGAAGATTGCTTTGCCGATCTCATGCATACCGGACTCAGACAGACCGCCAAAGCCAAGGATCTCGCCCTTGTGAAGGTCAAAAGACACATCCTCAATCAGTCCCGGAACCGTCACATTTTTCACTGAAAGAACCACTTCATCCGATACCTTCTCGCCGTAGTCTGCACGGTAATAATCACCGGTTACCTCACGACCTACCATCAGACGTTTCAGATCGTCCTCGGTCACATCCTTGCTCTTTACAGTGTCGATATAAACACCATCCCGCAGGATTGTGATGGTATCGGATTTATCCAGAATCTCCGGAAGGTCATGGGAGATAAAGATGACTGTGTTGCCGCTCTCACGGATGCGGTTCATGTGTTTGTAAAGTTCTTCACGACCTTCCTGGGAAAGTGCCGTGGTCGTCTCATCAATGACAACAATCTTCGGATTGAAGTAGGTCGCCTTTACGATCTCGACCAGTTTCCGGTCCTCGAAATTGTAGTTGTCGATAATGTCTGCCGCCTTGATACGCTCGAAGCCGTACTGTTTCAGAAGCTCCGTCGCCTTTTTATTCATGGCATTTGTATTTTTAATTCCCATATGTACGAACTGATCTTCGTGTCCCAGGAATATATTTTCCGCTACTGTAAGTCCTGACAAGGTTCCTAACTCCTGTACGATGATAGAAACACCCTCGTTGTTGGCTTCTACCTGATTCTTCGGATGAATCTCTTTCCCATCCAGAATGAAGGTACCGCTTCCGATACTGTAGATGCCGGTCAGCATGTTGGTCAGCGTCGATTTACCGGAACCATTCTCTCCGATCAGCGCGTGAACCTCGCCTTTATTGACATTAAAAGACACATTCTGAACTGCCTTCGTGATACCGAAGGACTTGCAAAGATTTTTTACCTGTAATCTTACCTCGCTCATTGCATTTCCTCCCTCGATTTACTTGACAATCTCGCCTTTTTCTGCTTTTGTGGTCAGCGTGATGATAATTAACAGTGCCAGACCCGTGATAACGTCCTGAATTGCTGTCGGTGCGCCCATCGCGATGAAACCAAAGAAAATAATGTTGATAACGAACTCTCCGATGACAATCGCCTGCAGCGGCATACCATATTTCTTAAATGCCAGACCGAAGAAGCATCCCATCGTCGGAACGAAGTTACGGCTCATCGACGCCATACCGGTTACCGCTACCATGGAGGAACCGTAGCTGATCGTTAAAATCGCCATAACGCCTAAAAATGCGCCGCTCAAGATAAATGCAAGTACTTTGTACTTATTAACATTGATACCCATGTTTTTCGCTACGAACTCGTTGCTGCCGATCGCATATGTATACGTACCAATCTTTGTATAATTTAAGAAAATGTAAGCTGCCACACATGCCAGAAGTGCCAGAATAATGTTCCACGGCATCTGTCCGAATGCACGGAGGTTGGACGGAAGCGTCTGCTCCACGCCGCCTGCGATGTAGTTGGCAACCGACTCATAGATAAGAGCCAGACCCGTCGTTACAATCATGGACGGGATACGGAGTTTTACATAAAAAACACCGTTTAAAAGTCCGACAATCGTACCAGTCAGCACGCTGCCGATGATAAGACCGGCATATCCCATGCCGAAACGAGAGGCAAATACACAGCCTACAATCGCTGAAAGCATGATGTTCGCGCCGATGGAGAAATCGAACATACCCATAACCATAACAAAGTAAAAACCAACAGCGCCAACCGTCGCGATCAGGCTGGCCTGAAAATAACTCAGCATATTGGCCGGAGAACCAAAATTGCCCGGCGTCAAAGCTTTAAAAATCGCCCAGGAAAGCACTACCAAACCCACCAGGATGATATAACCCTTGGCAGTTCCCGAAAGTTTTTTCTTTCCGGTTGTTTCAACAACAGAAGAACCCATATTTTATACCTCATTCATAACTGCTCAGTTTCTTTTTTCTTTTAAAGAAAAGACCGGCATCGCGCCGTGCGATACCGGCCTTTTCTATTACATTCAGCCTCTTAAAATTCTATAATTTGAATCAGTTTCTGAACTAATTAGTTGCCTGCTCTCTGTGCAGCATCCTCGATGGAGATACCAGCTGCAGTTGCTTTCAGGTCATCCAGGCTAAGCTCGGACATAGCTACCAGTTCCTCATCGGTGTATGGAAGCTGATCTACGAAGTACTGCTCATATGCTTTGTAGTCGTCCGGAGAAGATACATACAGATACGGGAACGGAACATCCTCGAAGTTGCCCTCGATACCTGTGTAGTTGCCCTTGATTGCGTTGTAAACCATCATGAAAGCGATAAGCGGATCGCAGTAATGTCCACCGGACTCACCGGCCATAGAACCATTTTCAAGTCTCTCGCCCAGATCCGGAAGGAAGTCTGTGGAAACGATGTCGATATCCTGAGTCTTGCCTGCACGCTCAACTGCTGCGATAGCGCCCTGAAGCGGGTCACCGCCGCCGCCTGCCGGAATCAGTGCATCCAGAGTCGGATCTGCGGACATCAGAGCCTCTGCTGCCTTGGAACCACCCTCAGAAGAAGTACCTGCGTACTGCGGCTCAGACAGTTTTGCCTGATCATCCGGATGCTCTGCGTTCCACTTCTCAACACCAGCTTTGTAGCCTTCCCATCTGCCAAGCCAGGTAGCGTCGCCCTGCTCCCAGCCGATCAGACCGATGTTTCTGTCGCCCTTGTCCAGAAGAATCTGAACTAATTTTTCACCGTTCTCCGGCTCGTTCTCATGAACAGCGCCGATGTAGTACGGTGATGCGGTTGCTAAATCATAGATATCCTTGCTGTTCTCCTGGCTGATAACACGGAAGAACTGTGCCAGATATACTTTATTGTCATTACATGTCTTAATAGCGGATGTCATCTCTGTATCAGAAGAGTTGCAGATGATGATACCCTGGCATCCTGCTGCTGCTAACTGCTCTACGGATGCGGTAACTTTCTCCGACACATGACCCTGGTCAACATACTGAACCTGAACGCCCAGAGCCTTTGCTGCCTCGTCGATGATCAGCTTGCACTGGGAACCAAGTACATCGGTGGAGGACCAGATGGAAACACCGATCTTAATGTCTTTGTTGTCGATCGTCGAAGCTGCTGCCCCGCTTCCTTCTGCTGCAGAAGCATCTGCTGCCTGTGTCGCATTTGCTGCTCCAGAGCCGCCGCATGCGGTCATGCCCACTGCCATCGCTGCTGCTGTCACGGATGCAGCGGCACGTTTGAACATTTTTTTCATTCTAACTACCTCCCATAAAATTTTCTTTGCAAGCGGCACCCCAGCCGCACTGCTTTGTTGCTTTTCACAACTTTTAGTAACTTTATTATAACAATCCAGGACAAATTGTGCAAGTAAATACAAGAGCATTTTTTCATAAAGTTGTATTTTATTTTGTATATTGTTATAAATTTAACGCCTGATTTTGACATCATTTTAGCAGAAATACAAATGATGCATAAATCAAAGCGGCTGTTTTCGCTAAATATTTATGCATCATGTATAGGTTTGCTGATTTCCTCTCGAATTATGTCGAATCAAGAGAATACAGCTTTATATTGTTTCTAATATGTACTGTACTTTTTTCAGATGTCTTCTCTCTCTTTGCATGGATATTTCCCGTCATTTTGACTGTTCTATCTTGATGCTGTCATACCAGACATTCATGCCGGTTTGTCTGTCTCCGGAAGAGAATTTCTACTTTTTCTTCTTTACCATCGCAAGGATCGACTGAAGCACGATGAAGAAGCATAAAAGCGCCGCGATCGTGATACGGGTCCACCAGGAAGAAAGGGTTCCCTGGAAAGTGATAAATGCCTCGATCGTCGCCTTGATAAGGACGCCAAACAGGGTTCCGAATACATTACCGACGCCGCCGGTCAAGAGCGTGCCGCCGATAACAGAGGAAGCTATCGCATCCATCTCGAAGCCCTTTGCCTGCTCAACGAAGCCGCCCAGCGTATTCAGACAGAAAAGGACACTGCCGACGCCGCAAAGGAAACCGTCCAGGATATAGGCTTTCAGTTTTACCCGGCGCACATTCAAGCCCATCATCAGCGCTGACTGCTCGTTGCCGCCGATCGCATAAATGCTGCGTCCAAATTTCGTATATTTCAGCATGATAAATGCCAGAACCAGAAGAACCAGCGCAATCACAACCGTCGGATAGATATATGGATAAATCATCATGCCTTTTTTGTTGAGATAGCCGCCGAACGGAATATAAAGTTTCATCTTCGCCCATGCCATGAAAGTTTCATTCGTAATACTGATCATGTCCTTGGAAATGATCGCAGTCATGCCGCGGGCAAAGAACATACCCGCCAGGGTAACAATGAATGGCTGAATATCCATGTAGGCAACCAGGAATCCCTGTACCAGACCAAAGACAATCCCGGTCACCAGCACGATGAGAACCGCCGGAACCGCACCGATACCGCCTTTTTCCATCATCCATGCCAACATCATACAGCCCATCGCCACGAAGGAACCGACGCTGATATCGATACCGCCGGTGATCATGACGATCGTCATGCCGATACCGATGACAATCAGACCCGCATTGGAAATAAAGAGGTTTAAGAAGTTCTGTGTCTTGGCAAAGCCCTGTGCATTAAAGAGCACGCAGCCGATCGCGTACATCACGAAGAACAGCAGGATCGTGACAAGAAGCAGGAACGTGTTCTGATTTAATCTCTTCTTTTCTTTCATGATTTATGCCGCCTCCTTTCCTGCCGCGCCCAGTTCTTTTTTCTGTGCCAGAGATTTTCTCCATCTGGCGAATCCCGGTGACTGGAGTGCTACGATGATGACAACCACGATCGCCTTGTAAACCGGAACCTGATCCGAGGATACGTGCATCGCATACAGGGTGGTCGTCAGCGCCTGAATTGTATACGCGCCGATGACAGAACCTGCCAGCGAGAATTTACCGCCGCCGAGGGAGTTTCCGCCGATGGCAACTGCCAGGATCGCATCCAGTTCCATATTAAGACCGATGTTATTCGCATCCGCCGAGTAGATACGGCTGGAAGCAATCAGACCGGAAAGACCGGAACAGAGTCCACAGTACGCGTAGGTGAGGAAAATAATCATAACCGACTTGATGCCGACAAGCTGGGACGCCCGTTTATTGATACCGACCGACTGGATGTACATACCCAGTGCCGTTTTCTTCAAAAGTAATGAAGTCAGCGCCACAACGACGACCGCCACGATAAACGGGGTCGGAACCGGGAATCCCGGAAGGGAAGCGCCCAGGGTACGGTAGCTGTCCACGCGCACGTATGTGATCTGTCCATCCGTGATCAGCTGGGCGATACCGCGCCCGGCGGTAAACATGATAAGAGTCGCTACCATCGGCTGGATGTTTAACTTTGCAACCAGAAAACCGTTGAAGCAGCCAATCGCCGCGCCGACGATGAGCGCTGCCAGGAAGCCGAGAATCAGCGGATTGGCATATGCAGTTGCTGCGCGCTCGCCGCCGGTTAAGAGGTTGCAGCAGACTGCCGCACTGACCGCCATGATCGCGCCGACGGAAATATCCGTTCCAGCGGAGGATGATACGACAAGCGTCATGCCGACTGCCAGAATCACCAGCTCTGACGCACGGTTGATGATATCGATTAAGTATCCGTAGAGAACGCCGTTCCGCACCTCGATCGCGAAGAAGTTCGGCGTCGTGACGATATTTACCAGCAATACCAGCGCAAGGCAGAAAATCGGGAGAAACAGCCTCTGCGAGGTAATTTTTTTGAACGTCATATTTTTCATAGCTACTGTCCTCCTGCAATGGTTGACATAATGTTGGACTGGTTCATCTCATCCTCGGAAAGTTCTCCTACCTTTGCGCCATCGCGCATAACGACCATGCGGTCGCAGGTACGGAGCATCTCCTCGATCTCGGAAGAAATAAACACGACTGCCATGCCCTGTTCTGCCAGTTTTACGACCAGTTTCTGAATCTCTGTCTTGGTTCCGACGTCGATACCACGGGTCGGCTCGTCCAGAATCAGGAAATCCGGGTTGGTCAGAAGCCAGCGTCCGATGATTACCTTCTGCTGGTTGCCGCCGGAGAGTGATTTGATCGGTGTCTCACGGCTGGCGGTCTTAATCTGCAGCATATCAATATACTTATCGGTAAATTCTTCCTGCTGCTTGCGGCTGAGCAGGTGGAACATACCACGTTTTGCCTGAAGGGCCATGATCAGGTTCTCACGCACGGACAGATCCGCGATGATACCCTCGTTTTTCCGATCCTCCGGCAGATATGCCATGCCGGCATTCATCGAAGTCAGCGGGTGGCGCGCCGCGATCGGTCTGCCCTTGACGCTCAGCTCGCCCTCATCCGGTTTTTCCGCTCCATAGAGGACACGAACCGTCTCAGAACGTCCCGAACCCAGAAGCCCGGTAAATCCGATAACTTCACCCTTGTGAATCACCAGATCAAACGGTTTTATGTATCCTTTCTTTCCGAGTCCCACCGCCTTGATGACGATGTCCTCTTCGCCGTGTTTCTCCTCACTCTTGGAATTCTTGATCGCTGCCAGATCATCGAAATCCTTTCCCATCATCTTGGCAACCAGCTGGACTCTCGGAAGCTCCGCCGTCGTAAATTGTCCTACCAGCTGCCCATTCCGAAGAACGGTGATCTTATCGCAGACTGCATACACCTGCTCCAGGAAATGGGTAACGAATATGATGCCGACGCCTTCGGATTTCAGGCGGCGCATCAGATTAAAGAGCTTTTCTACCTCCCCATCATCGAGAGATGAAGTCGGCTCATCAAGAATCAATACCTTTGCCGACATATCGACTGCACGGGCGATCGCTACCATCTGCTGAATTGCAATCGAATAATTGTCGATCGTCTGTGTTACATCTGCATGTATGTCAAGGTCCTGCAGCAGTTTGCTGGCCTTTTTATTCATTGTTTTCCAGTCAATCAATCCGCCTTTTCGCGGTTCGCGTCCGATAAACAGATTCTCTGCAACCGTCAGGTTCGGACAGAGATTGACTTCCTGATACACGGTGCTGATGCCCCGGTTCTGTGCCTCCTGCGGGCTGCGGTTGATGATCGCATGATCGCAGCCGTCTATCATGATTTCCCCTGTTTCAAACTCCTCTACACCCGTCAGGACTTTGATCAGCGTGGATTTTCCTGCGCCATTTTCCCCCATCAGGGCATGAATTTCGCCTTTTTTTAAGGTAAAATCCACATTCTGCAGAGCTTTTACACCCGGGAATGTCTTATAAATATGCCTCATCTCAAGAACGGAATCCTTTTCCATAAAAGCTTTGCCTCCTTATTTTTTGAAAAAGAAAGCGCAGGGACGGAAACCTAAGCCTCCAGCCCCGCGCCTCCTGATTGCCAAGTGCCTGCCGTCCGCCGAAACCTCCGGTCTGACACTCATTCACTTACGGTCAAAAGCGATTGCCTGTCCGATTATTTACATTTAAAAATACCATTCAAAATCGAATTAGTAAGCTCTTGTCTTTAAGATTTCTTCCAGATCCATGCTTGTATCGAAGTATGCTTCGTCTACGTACTGAATCTTCTCAACCTCTTCGCCTTTTTCCAGCTTCTGGATGATTTCAGCTACACGCGGACCATGAAGCGGGTTGCACTCGAAGGTTGCGTTTAAGTCACCAGCGATCATGGACTCGAAAGCTGCCTTTACGGAGTCAAAACTTACAACGATGATGTCGCCGTCCGGACCACAGGTCTTGCCAGCTGCCTTGATAGCATCGATGGCACCAAATGCCTCGTTATCATTCTCACAGATAACAACGTCGATGTCGTCATAGCTCTTTAAGAAGGACTCCATAACTTCCTGTCCTTTTGCCTGGGTGAACTCACCAGACTGTCTGTCAAGCATCTTCCAGTTGGAGTGCTCTTTCAGCTTGTTATCCATACCTTCCGTACGACCAACCTGTGCGGATGCACCGATGGTACCCTGAATGGTAACCATGTTGATCTCTTCGTCGCCGCGTCCCTGATCCTCTAAGTATTTAGCCAGCCAGTCGCCGCAGGTCTCGCCTTCTTTTACGAAGTTTCCGCCTACCCATGCCTCATACAGGCTGTCATCAGAAAGCTGCATCTGACGGTCAGAAAGGATAACCGGGATACCAGCCTCTTTTGCTTCTTCCAGAACGGTCTCCCATCCAGTCTCAACAACCGGAGCAACTACAATGTAGTCAACACCCTGCTGGATGAAAGAACGGATTGCCTTAATCTGATTTTCCTGTTTCTGCTGTGCATCGTCGAAAATCAGTTTGTAACCATTTTCCTCAGTAAATGTAGATTTGAAAGATTCGGTGTTGGCTGTTCTCCAGTCAGACTCAGCACCAACCTGTGCATAACCTACGGTAATCAGATCGCCGTCTGCTGCCGCTTCTTTCTCTTCACCCTCTTCTGCTGCCTCTGTATCAGCCGGAGCTGCTGCCTCCGTCTCTTTCTCAGCCGGATTGCTTGTACAAGCGGTCATGGATAACGCCATTGCTGCTGCTAAAGCTGCGGACACTAATCTTTTTCTCATACTGTTTCCTCCTTATAAGACCCAATATATTTGTTTTTGCGTATTTATTATAACAAAGTACCCCGCATCATGGATACGGGGCATCTTTGGAAAAAGGTATATTATTTTTTTGCGATGTTTGTCGTTTTCTGTGTTTTTCCGGGTATGTCTTTAAAAAATTACAATTTTTTTCGAAAAAGTTATGATTTTTTTTGATTTCCCAAATAAACCTTAAAGCAGGTGCCGATATTCTTTTCAGATTCAACCAGGATCTCAGCCTGATCGCCATAATACATCTGAATCCGCTGCACCACATTATGTAACCCAAATCCGCCGCTGCCGATCGGGGCAAGTTCCTCTTCCGGCTCCAGTGTCAGCTTGGCGCGCACGGCGGCAAGCTCCGCCTCATCCATGCCAATCCCATCGTCCTCCACCTCAAAGACAAGCCCATTCCGATCCTCATAGCCGCGGAGCACAATGCATCCGCCGCCGCGCTTATTTTTGATGCCGTGGTAGAGGGCATTTTCCACCAGCGGCTGCAGCAGCATTTTCAGCACAATCCGGTGCCGGATGGACGGCTCGATCTCGATCGAATAGTCGAGAATGTCCTCGTACCGGATCTTCTGAATCTTTAAATAGCTCCGGATGTGTGATTCTTCCTCCTCGATCGTGATGAAATCGCGCCCGCCCGATAAAACCGTGCGAAAAAAGTCGCTTAAATCCGTCGTCATCTCCACGACCTGGCGGTTGTTGCCGCCCTCTGCCATCCATACGATCGAATCAAGTGTATTATAGAGGAAATGGGGACTGATCTGCTCCTGGTGGAGGCGCAGCTCCAGCTCCCGCAGGTTCTTCTGCTCCTGCCTCGTCTTATCAAGCAGCCGCCGGATGCGGTCGCTCATCTGGTTAAACGCCCGTGCCAGCACGTTGATCTCTTCCAGTCCGCCCGTTCTCGCCCTCGCATTCAGGTTCCCGCGGCCGAGCTGTTCTGCCGTCCTCTGTAACTGCTGCAGCGGTTCCGTGATGGATTTCGTGATCGTGACTGCCAGAAACATACCGACCACCAGCACCACCAGAAGAAGCGCCAGATAGCTCTGCATCTGATCCGCCATCTGCACCTTCAGCTCTTTCTGAAGCTGCTCCATGTTGATCATCTCATAATAGGTATACTGCGTGATGTAATCCTGAATCATCGAGCACAGACCCTGGATGTCATTCTCCCAGATATTGACATTTTCATCGTAATATCCACCGGCGGCGGCATTTCCAATCATTTTATCCACTGCCCGCTCCAGGGAATCCAGACAGGAGAGGATACCTCTTATCTTGATATCACAGTCCGACCCCGGTTCCCGCTCGATCGTCGTTCCGAACGCCTGTCTCGCCGACGCAATCAGGCTGTGGGGATTCTTGACCACCGTCGCATACTTCGTCTCGCCCTCGACAATATCTCCATTTTCGAACTGTTCCGCGTCAATCAGCCCGATCATAACACGGTACATCGAATACTCCATATCCGATTTGAACTTTATGTTGTACTCATTCGCCGTCTTTAGATTCGCCAGAATCGCGTCATAGGAAGCAGAATAGGAGGCGATCATCTTCTGGAACCCGAGCGCCATGCCTGTTAATGGAATGGCAATCACGAAGAGGAGAAGGATCAGACGGGCGCGGAGAGAAAGAGGGCGATATGGACGGGCAGCGGATAACGAATCAACGCCCGGATCCTGATTTTTATTCAAATCTGCCATCTCTTCTGTTTTTCCAATCTGCCCCTGCTCCACTCCCATATCTTTCCTCCCTTTTTGAACACCTATGTACTTTCGGAATCTTTCTGTGCTTGATTTTGTGAGATGATTTTTTGTCAGTTGTGCCCAAATTTCTGAGGCGTACGCGGTACGTACGTTGATGAAATTCGGGTGCAGCTGGCGGAAAATCAGCCACAAAAGCAAGTGCAGAAAGACTCCGAGAGTACATACCTTCCTTACTCCTGCCGCGTCTGGCTCGCCTTATACTCTTTTGGCGACTGCCCCATCGCTTTTTTGAACGCCGCGCTGAAATAGTGTGAATCGTTGTATCCCACCTGCTCCCCGATCTCAGACGTCCGGTAGGAGGTGCATTTCAAAAGTTCACATGCCCGTTCCATCCGCACCTGCGTCAGATACTCCACAAAAGACTGCCCCGTCTCCTGCTTGAAAATCGAACTGAAATAGCTCGGACTGACGCCAATATGCGCGGCAATCCGGTTCAGCGACAGGTCGCTCTGGCTGAAATTTGCCCGGATATATTCCTTTGCATCCCGGATCACGCTGCCATAACGGTCGTTCGATGCCCGGTCACGCGCCTGCAGGGCAACCGTAAACTCATCGACCAGATAGGCTTTCGTCATCTCCACGCTCTCGATCACCTTCGGAACCCGTTTTATGTCAACCGCACTTTCCGGAACCTCCGGCGGCTCCGCTTTCAATTTCTTCAAAAACTCCTGCACACAGTAAAAAATATCCATCGTCATATACTGACGCAGCAAGAGCGATTTGTAATTATGTTCACCGATCGCTGCAAAATACTCCTCGACAAACGGACTGCACTCTTCGACTGAGCCGAGCTTTAAAAAATCGTTGATGAGCTTCCGGTCAACGCCGCTATAATCCGTTTTGTCCAGAAATTCCGTATATTTTTCGTAGCTGACAAAATACCTCTCCAGAAGCTTTGATTTTTCCCTCTCTTCCCGGATCTCGTCCGCCGCCTTTTTCAACGCATCGATGAGTCCCGCCGAGGATACCGGCTTCAGCAGATAATCGCTGATTCCTATCTTGATCGCCTCTTTTGCATATTCAAATTCATTATAGCCGCTGAGCACGATGATCCGCGTGCGCGGAAGCGCCTTTTTCACCAGACGGCTCAGCTCCAGCCCGTCCATAAACGGCATCTTGATATCCGTTACCAGAATATCCGGCTGTGCCTTCAATATCAGCGGATACGCGTACTCGCCGTCGCCCGCCTCCCCCGCAAATTCAAATCCGTGGCTCGCCCAGTCAATATTATCCCGTATACCGTGCCGGATGATCACCTCATCCTCTACCAGAAACACCTTTACCATGGTTTTCCCCCCTGGACTCCATTTTTCTCTGTCCTTTTTATCCATTTGCCCGAATACACCCGTTTTTCATTTCCGTCCAGACGCCATTTTGCCGGCTGAAAATATTCACACCTTACTTCTTCTCACTCACTTCATACAAATCACTCCGCCGGTTTTCCAGCGACGGAATCTGCTTCCGTATCTTATCCAGATAATCTAAATCAATCTCCGCATAGGTGATCCCCGGTGCATCCTTTGACCGTGCAATCACCGTTCCCCACGGATCTGCCACCAGGCTGTTGCCGTATGCTGCATACGCCGGTTTCTGTCCAATCTGTCCCGGTGCCACGATGTAACAGCCGTTCTCGATCGCCCGCGCCCGCAGAAGAACCTCCCAGTGATCCTTTCCCGTCGGCATCGTAAAGCTCGCTGGAACAAAGATAACCTGCGCCCCGCGAAGCGCCATGAGCCGGTAAATCTCCGGAAAACGCACATCATAGCAGATCGACATTCCAAAAACGCCCAGCTCCGTCTCCACCGTCACAATCGAATCGCCCGGTTTGACCCGGTCCGACTCCCGGTACGGCGTGCCGTCCGCCAGCGTGATGTCAAACATATGCAGTTTGCTGTATGTCGCCAGAATCTTCCCCTCCGGCGAAATCAGCACACTCGTATTTGCCGATCGTTTTTCCCCCGGAAGTGCCTGCGTGATACTGCCCCCGTGAATATAGACGCCGTGTTCCTTCGCTTTCGCGCAGAGGCGCTCGGTCGTGTACCCCGGAATTTCCTCGCGTCCGCCGCCTTCACCGATATTTTTGCCGATCAGATTCATCACCTCCGGGAAACAGATAAGCTTCGCCCCTTTTGCCGCCGCCTCGTCAATCCAGGCGCATGCCGTCTCCAGATTCTTTCCTTTATCATTCTGTGTATCCATCTGCATCAATGCCACTGTATATCTGCGTATCATAAATACCCCCTGTATCCTGTCTATAAGCGCTTTTCTCTCCACAATTACCTATATTTTATTATAGCATCTCTTTTCCACACGGGTCAACCAATGCAAGGCGCTTCTCACACAACCTGTAACCCGGCTGTTACTGGGCACGTATGCGTGTCCAGTAACGGAATTTGCCGTGGCTTCGCATTTCAATACGGCAAATTCCTGCTGCCACCACGTTTTCTTACGGCACTTTCGGTTCCAAAAGTGCCTACCCGTGTACAGTAACCCGGCTTTTCATTTCCGCATATTATTAAAGTAAGAATATTTCAAGGAGCGTAACTGTCCCACTGATACACAGTTACCCAGGTATTTGCTTATGCCGCCCATTCTGGAAGTTTCCGGGCTTTCCTACTCCTACCACACGATATCCGGGGAGACGAAAGCCCTTTCTGATATATCATTTCAGGTAGAAACCGGCGAATTTATCGCCATTGTCGGACCGTCCGGCTGTGGAAAATCCACGCTACTCTCCTTAATCAGCGGGCTCCTGCCGCCGGAAGAAGGTTCCATTCTTATAAATGGGGTTCCGCTCTCGAAAAGCCAGTGCCGCATCGGTTATATGCTGCAAAGCGACCAGCTTTTCGAGTGGAGGACGATCATCCAGAATGCTGCCCTCGGGCTGGAAATTCAGAAAAAAATGGATCATGCCGCGGAAGACCGCCTCCACCGGCTCTTAAAAATCTACGGACTGGAACAATTTGAGCATTCCCGCCCCTCCGAACTATCCGGTGGAATGCGCCAGCGCGCCGCCCTGATCCGGACACTGGCGCTAGAACCGGAGCTTCTGCTTCTCGACGAACCATTTTCGGCGCTCGATTATCAGACACGCTTAACCGTCTGCGACGATATCAGCACCATCATCCGGGAGCGCCGCAAAACAGCGATTCTGATCACCCACGACCTCTCCGAAGCCGTGAGTGCCGCCGACCGCATCCTGGTTCTGACTAAACGCCCCGGAACCATCTGCCGCATCCTGCCGGTTACCTTCCCTCTGTCCGCTAACCGACCGCTGGAACGCCGGAATGATCCGGCTTTTTCTCTTTATTTCAATGAACTATGGAAGACACTGCAAGGGGAGGGCAAAAAGTATGAAATGTAAGAAAGAGTCCACCGCCCAGAAAGCCTACCTCCGCCGCCAGCTCCATCGGCGCCGTCTGGTTCTCTTCTGCCGGATTTTCTTATTCGTTTTCTTTTTAATATGCTGGGAAATGAGCGCCCGACTGGGGCTCATCGACGCGTTTATTTTCAGTTCCCCGTCACGCACCGTGCGCTGTTTCCTGCGGATGATGCAGGACAAAAGCATCCTCATCCACACCGGCGTGACGCTCTATGAAACGCTGATCAGCTTTACACTGGTCATCCTCTGCGGGCTGATCGGCGCGGTTCTCCTCTGGTCGAGCCGGAATCTTTCAGAGATTCTGGAGCCGTATCTCGTCATGCTCAACAGTCTGCCGAAATCCGCCCTCGCCCCGATTCTCATCGTCTGGCTTGGGAGCAACATCCGCACGATCATCGTTGCCTCCATCTCGGTCGCTGTCTTCGGCTCGATCCTGACACTCCACAACGGATTTTCCTCGATAGATCCCGACCAGATCAAATTAATCCGGTCCCTCGGAGGAAACCGGATTCATATTTTAACCAAAGTCCTGCTGCCAGGCTCAATCCCGCTGATTCTCGCCAACATGAAGGTCAACATCGGTCTCTGCCTGGTCGGCGTCATCATCGGTGAATTTCTCGCTGCCAAACAGGGACTCGGATATCTGATCATCTACGGCTCACAGGTATTCCAGATGGATATGGTTGTGATGAGTATTATTCTTTTATGTATTATGTCTGCGGCGCTATATCAAGGAGTAGGAATACTGGGAAAATTCCTACAGCAGCAATATCACCAGCATTAAAGCAATCTGTCCACTGCTTCACGTTTGCTGTTCTTAAGCGCCTGCATTTTTCCGCATCCTGTTCCCGCCAAAGCCTGTTTCCTGCCGCTTTTCTTTCCTGCATCTTGTAGAAAACTTGCAGGGAACAGACTTTACAGCTTCTGCTCCTTCTCCAGCTTCTCTGCTTCTTCCATCTCCTCTGCCGCCTCGACTGCCGTCTCCTCCGGAGTCTCGCTTTCAAGCGGAGCCGTACCGACCGCGATAAAGGTTCTCGCAGCCGCCAATGGCAAAAAGCCTACATAGGCGCTGTAGATGCCGAACTGACCGACCGCCCACGCTCCGAGTACCACGCCCAGGAAAAAGCTGATGACCGTATAGGTATAAAGAATTGCTTTTCTCTTAAATTCCTTATCCTTTGTCAGACCGTACTGCAGCCAGCCAAGCACCGACTGTTTGAAGTTGTTCGTCATAAAGATCGTCGCGCTGTTAAATCCGTCGGCACCGGAATAGACGCCCCACTGAAATGCGGATGCAAAGAAAATCGGATAAATTCCGACCAGCGCCGGTTCAAGCGGCAGCATCGACGCCAGTGCCAGCGCAGCCGCATCCACCCAGAGGGCAAGTTTCCGCATGTTTATCTTCGTAAAGTTCGTGAGCAGATATGCGGATGCCACGCCCAGTCCAAACAGCACCAGCGCAGCCAGACGCAGAAGGACGTTAAACCATTCCATCGATACCAGTTCCGCTCCCATCTCCATCAGGTTGCCTGTCTGAGCAGAGCCAAAGTTTCCGGCATGAAGCAAAATCGCATAGGCTCCGAGAAATCCTCCGACCAGGGATATATTCCAATGAAGGATCGCATCCAGGCGATCCCGAATCACTTTCTGTACCATACCATTACCGCCTTTCGCGGTTGATTGTATCGCGCGGCGGCTGGATCGTCAATGACAATTTACAAAAAATTACCATTTCTATCATAGACATTATCTATATAATGGCAAAAAAGCAGCCCCTGCCACACGACAGGGACTGCCTTTTATATTAGACTCTAAGAGTTAAGCTCTATATCTAATAATATGTAACGATTCACATTCGATTATTTATCTTCTGCGATACGTTTTTTGTTGATGTCTTTCCACATCTCAACGTCTACGCCCTTCCAGCAAAGCTTATCCGGGTTGTAGTACGGGTCTTTCTTTGCTTTCATCTGCTCTTCGTAGTCTTTGTACAGTGCAAATACCTTCGGAGACAGAAGCAGTACAACTAACATGTTGATCCATGTAGATCCACCAAGTGCAAGGTCAGAAAGGTTCCAAGCCAGACCGGAATCGATATTGCCCCAGATGAAGATAAGGATAGGCATAACAATCTGCATAATTCTGATAACTACTTTACGGGTAGCTGCTTTATCATCGCCCTGGAACAGGTAAAGAACCGAAGTCTCGCCCTCGTAATAGTAGCTGATTAAGCATGTAAAGGAGAACAGAGCCAGCATGATAGCAACGAACAGCGGAGCAATACTTCCCATAACGGTGCTGCAGGCATTCTGAACGAAGATAACGCCATATGTTCCATCTGCTGCTAACTGAGCCATCTGATCGTGCATTGCACCGGTACCACCGATGTAACCAAACTGTGTATTGTAGCATCCGCTTAAGAGCATCATCAGACCAGAAGCGGTACATACGATAACGGTATCCAGCCAAACACCAGCTGCGTTTGCCATACCCTGTTTAATCGGGTGGCTGGTCTCTGCTGCTGCTGCGGTCGGCATGGACTCACCCATACCAGATGCAGATGAGAATGTGCCTCGTTTAACACCCTGCTGGATAGCGATACCAACGCCGCCGCCCAGAAGAGCTTCTTTGGAACCAAATGCACAGGATACAACCTGAGCGATAACGCTCGGAATCTGACCTGCGTTTGCGATTAAGATAACAACGGTTGCAATCAGGTAAATGCCTACCATCGGCGGAACCAGCATAGATGCTACAGAACTGATTCGTTTAACACCACCCATAACTACAACTGCCATAGCCAGTGCGATAACCAGAGCCGTAATCCACATCGGAATACCTAAAGCGTTCTTAAATCCATCGCAGATTGTATAGGTAGCTGCTGCCGGCATGAATAATACAACGCCCAGTCCGAAGAATGCTGCATAGAAGGTACCATAAGCTTTCCAGCCAAGACCTCTCTCAGCACAGTAAGCGCCGCCGCTTCGATACTGACCATCGATACGGTTCTTATAAAGTACGGATAATGTACACTCAGTAAAGCAAACAGCAGAGTTTGTCATACCAGCGATGATCATCCAGAAGAGTGCGCCAGGTCCGCCCATGTAAAGAGCTACGGCTACACCGGCTACGTTACCGGTACCAACACGCATCGCCATGGTTGTACAGAAGGATGCGAATGAAGAAATACCGGATTCAGACTCCGACTTGTCAATGATTCGGCTCCACATATCTTTAAAATGAACAAACTGGAAAAAGCCGAGACGGATTGTAAAGTATAAACCACTACCAACAATCAGAACTAACATTCCAACGCCCCAAATGGGTCCGTTCAACATACTGACGATGTTGTTAATTGCTTCCATATAAAGTTCCCCCTTTATTTGATGTAGTGCCGCGCGCTGGCTAAGCAAGTTTTTCAATTCGCTCAAAAAACTTCTTGCTTTTGAAAAAATTATATCACTAAAGTGAAATTTGTTCAACAAAATTATTTGAATTTATTATGCAGAGTTTTCATGATATAGCATAGAATCATGAATCCCTCTGTTTTTTTCATGAAATAAATTGCACTTTTTCGAGCGTCAATTAGTATAAATGCACAAGATATCATGATATTTTGTCTACAACTGCGCCATTTTCCGTTAGACTCCCGTTCAGAATTTTGTCCATTTTCTTTCGGAGTTTCATGAATTTTGTTTACCATTTGTTTATTTTTTAACTTTTTGTGTGTTTCATTTAGATGAATTTTTTATGTTGTATTTGAGATCGTAGGCATATTTCTATCTTTTTCTCCCATTTCTTTCACGAATATGATATACTAGGGACACTTGGCAGAGCCATCGGAATGAATGTCCGCCGCACACGCACCCATGTAATCCGCCCGGATATTCCGTATGAATCAGATTCGTATTCTACATAATTCTTACAAATCTTCTCATCCTCCTTTGGTATCTGTCAGCTCTGTACATTTTATGAATCAGACCGAACGCTTATTACGAAAATGGAGGGAGTATTTTTTGGATCTCAAAGATATGCGGCTTTTTTTAGCCATTGCAGAAGAAAATAACCTGACGCGTGCCGCCCAGAAAAACGGTTACACGCAGTCGGCGGCAAGCCATATGCTGCGAAATATTGAAACAGAACTCGGGTTTTCCCTGTTTTCGCGTTCCCAGAGAGGACTTGCCCTGACGCGGAACGGCGAGGCTCTGCTTTCCCCGATCCGGCGGACGCTGGCGGCGGCGGAATATTTTGATCAGACAGCTGCCTCCATCCGGGGTGTCCAGACCGGGCACATCCGGATCGGCGCTTACTTAAGCGCTTCCGTCCAATGGCTGCCGCCCGCCCTCAAAAAGTTTCTTACCGATTACCCGGATATGACCGTTGAAGTGCTGGAGGGGTGTTCACAGGAGATTGAAGGATGGCTGGAAAATAGCTCCATCGATTTCGGCATCGTCGGCCCCCACCCGGACGGAAAGATGGACTGGCTTCCCCTGAAAAAAGAACCCTACCTGGCTGTCTGCGCGAACGATTCCCCTTATGCTGAATATGAGCGCTTTGACTTAAAGGATCTCCCCAAGGTTTCTTATATAGAAGAAAAAGGTGAAAATGACCTGCTGCGCCAGTTCCAGCAGCTCGGCATCACACCGCCAAAGCCGTCGTTTACCTCGCAGAACACCTACTCCATGCTCGCGATGGTCAGCCACAACCTGGGCGTCTGCATCCTGCCGGAGCTGGTCGTCCGTGATATTTCTAAAAATGTTGTCCGGCTGCCGCTCAATCCGCCGATGGAGCGCGTGCTCGGTGTCCGGATTCCGTCAGCCAAAAAAGCGTCCCCAGCTGCCAGCCTGCTGATCGCGCAGCTGCAGCGGACAGTGTTTGAGTTAGAAGGGCCACTTTTATAGTCAGATGCTTTTTAGAAACTTAAGATGAAAGTTTTGGGAAAAGAGGAGTCATTCGAATATGAATTTTCAATCAATGGAATATTTTGCCGCGGTTGCGAAAAACCGCAGCTTCACTAGGGCCGCCGATGCGCTGCATATTACCCAGCAGACATTAAGCGCCCATATCGCCGGAATCGAGCGGGAGCTTGGATGTCCGCTCCTAATCCGTCACATCCCGCTGGAGCTTACCTATGCGGGGGAGGTATTTCTGCGCTATGCAACGGAATTTAATACAAAATATGACTGTATGCTTCACGAATTTGGCGATATTTTAAATAACCAGACAGGAAAACTGCGGATCGGCATCGCATTCACGCGCGGACACGCCATCATGCCGGAGCTGATCGCCGCCTTTCAAAAGGAATATCCCGGCGTGGATGTGGAACTCGTCGAATCTTCCAACGATGTGCTGCAAAAATACCTGCTGGACGGCACAATTGATCTGGCGATCGCCAATTTTTCAGTTCGCATTCCCGGCATCATTCTGCGGGATTTCTATGAGGAAGAGATGGTTCTCATCGTCTCCACTGCCCTGCTGCAGAACATTTACGGCAAACAGACCGAAGCCATTATCCAGGAAGTCAGCCGCCATCACCGCTACTCCCTTCTGGCTCCATGTCCGTTTCTCCTAAACCGTGAACATGATCTAGTCGGACGCATCGGGCGGAATATCCTCGCGACAGACAACTTCGTCCCCTCGGTTCATGCCTGCTCTGACAACATCGCTACCCTGCTTGCCCTCTGCGCGATGGGAAAAGGTGCCTGCATCAGCCCAAAAAACCTCGCATTTTCTATTCTCAGCAAGGAACAGCTGGATACACTCCATGTCTTTACGCTCGGGGAAGAAGCGCGGTACCCGATCAAATTTGCGTGGCTGGAACAGAGCTATGAGTGGAATATGATTTCACGGTTTATTGAATCGTCGCTGAAATGCACTCATTAAAAACAGGGGAGACAGCCTCACACACACCGCTGTCTCCCCTGTTTATTCCCCAAATGGTCCCTGTGCGCCTCGGCGCACGCCTCTTATTCATCTACCAATGTAATCTGTACCCGTTTCCCCATCGCCGCTGCGATCTTTACCATAAAATCCAGCGACGGATTGTAGCTGCCGCTCTCGAAGCGGGTGATATTCGGCTGGGAAATCCCCGCCTTTCTGCCAAGCTCCGTCTGTGTCATGCCGTTTAACTTACGATTCTGCTTAAATCCCTCGATCGTCGCCTCCCGCGCCTCCTGCTGCCAGCGCTCCATCCACTGTCTGTATTCCGCATCCGTCTGAAACGTCTCCGGAATCCTGTTTGCGTTTTTCATTGTGCTACCTTCTCCTTTTCGAATCTGCTCTGCCGCGGCGCCACCCTCCCAAAGCCCGCCGCTGCCGTCCTCTATAGAATACCATCTTTCCACCCTATAAATCAAGGTATTTCCCTGTAACGGTTCACCGGCAGTTACTTTAGATCGCCTTTTCCCCTAAAACATACGATTCGCGCGCTCTGCCACTTGAAAGCAATGCCTCTCTTCTGGTATAATAGATGGACTTATGCAAACATCTGCCTGACCGCTTCCAATCGGCGGACTTCTAGATATTTGCGGCAAATCTTATATAATGTTTGAGGAGTTACAATTTCATGGAAAAAAGAGAATCTTTCAACAGTAAGTGGGGCTTCATCCTCGCCTGTATCGGCTCGGCGGTCGGTATGGGAAATCTCTGGATGTTTCCCACCCGCGTCTCCCTGTACGGCGGTGGCTCGTTCCTGATCCCGTACTTTATCTTCGTCGCCCTGATCGGCTCCACGGGTGTCATCGGGGAAATGTGCCTGGGACGCGGCACCCGCTCCGGTCCAATCGACGCGTTCGGCGCTGCCTGCGAGACACGCGGCAGGCGCAAACTGGGTGACGCGCTCGGTTTCATCCCGGCAGCCGGTTCCCTCGCGATGGCGATCGGCTATACCGTCGTCATGGGCTGGATCCTAAAATATGCCATCGGAGCCTTTACCGGTGCCACGCTTGCCCCGGCCGACACAGACGGTTTTGCCTCTGCTTTCGGCTCGATGGCGTCCGCATTTGGAAACAATGGCTGGCAGCTTGCCGCCCTCTTCTTCTGCATTCTGATTCTGATGTTCGGCGTCGGAAGCGGAATCGAGAACGCCAACAAGCTGATGATGCCGGTATTCTTCATCCTGTTTGTCTTTTTAGGCATCTACGTAGCATTCCAGCCGGGTGCGATGCAGGGTTACCGCTACATTTTCCGCATCGATCCTGAGATCCTCGCAGACCCAAAAACATGGATTTTCGCACTGGGGCAGGCATTTTTCTCCCTGTCCGTCGCCGGAAATGGAACCTTAATCTACGGTTCCTACCTCTCCGATGAGGAAAACATCCCGGCATCCGCCGCGCGGGTTGCCCTGTTTGATACGATCGCCGCGATTCTCGCCGCCCTCGTCATCATCCCGGCAATGGCAACCACCGGCGCAAAACTTGATCAGGGTGGTCCGGGACTTCTCTTCATCTACCTCCCGAACCTCATCCGCTCAATGCCGGGCGGTACGTTGATCGCGATTATTTTCTTCGTAGCCGTTCTCTTCGCCGGGATGACCTCCCTGCTCAATCTCTACGAAGCACCGATCGCCACCGTCCAGGAAAAACTCCACCTCGGCCGCGTCCCTGCCTGCGCAGTTATCGGTATCATCGGAGCTGCCGTCTCCCTGTTAATCCAGGGCATCGTCTCCGACTGGATGGACGTTCTCTCCATCTACATCTGCCCTCTCGGTGCCGGACTCGCCGGAATCATGTTCTTCTGGGTATTCGGAAAAGACTATGCAGAAACGCAGGTCAACAAAGGTCGCGAAAAGAAATTTTCAAAATGGTTTGTACCGGTGTGCCGCTATATTTATATTCCGGTATGTGTGCTGGTATTAATATTAGGCATCGCATTGGGCGGTATTGGATGATATGAAAAAGAATGTGCCTTGGCACATTCTCGCGGAGCGTTTTTTATTTCTTAGGACGCAATTTCCTATGAAATAAAAAAATGATTGACAAATCTCATTTCCGCGCTATAATAAGAACTATCATTTAAAACCCACAAAACAAGTAGGAAATATATTTTTATAATCGTTTATGAATTTTAAGGAAAGGAGGAAACCATCATGAGAACATCTTATTCAGTTATGTCTGCTATGTGTTGTTGTATGGAGTGTATGTGCTGCTGTTGCTGTGACACTCTTACTTTTGTTGTGCAGACAGATAACTGGATGATATCTTCATGAGGTTTTTCTCATCTTGCTTTCACTGGAAAGTGATAGATACAATCCAATTTAGGAGGTCTGGACAACCAGACCTCCTTTTTTGTACCCATTTATATTTCAGTATGCAAAATTAAATATTTATATTGCATTTAGATATATCATTCGTATAAAAAACGCGACACATACAGAAGTCATTTTTCAGGAATTATCCCTTAAAAATGTGCTTCCCCAGATAAACAAAGTTAAAGGAGACCAGAAATGATTCGATTTGAACATTTAAGTAAAACATTCCAGACGAAAGACGGTGCATTTGAAGCACTGAAGGATGTGTCCTTCGAAATCGAAAAGGGCGATATCTACGGCGTCATCGGTTATAGCGGTGCCGGAAAATCCACCCTGATCCGAATGGTAAACGCCCTGGAAAGACCGACTTCCGGAAAGATTTTCGTCGAAGATAAGGACATTGGAAGCCTGAGTGCAAAAGAGCTTCGCAGCCTCCGAAAGGGAATCGGAATGATTTTCCAGCAGTTCAACCTCCTGGAATCCAAGACAATTTACGACAACGTCGCGATTGCCCTGAAACTAAACGGCACCCCCAAAAAAGACATCGAAGCGCGTGTGAATGAGCTGCTGGAGTTCGTCGAACTTTCCGATAAGAAGTCCTACTATCCGGGACAGCTCTCCGGCGGACAGAAACAGCGCGTCGGTATCGCAAGGGCACTTGCAAATAATCCGTCGATTCTTCTCTGCGATGAGGCGACCAGCGCCCTCGACCCGAAAACGACCGATTCCATTCTCGATTTGCTAAAGAAGATTAATGAAACTCTTCATATTACAATTGTGATTATCACACATGAGATGAATGTCATCCAGAAAATCTGTAATAAAGTCGCCGTCATGGATTTCGGTAAAGTCGTAGAAACGGGCTCTGTCATTCAGGTTTTCTCAGACCCGCAGTCCGATATCGCCAAACGGTTTGTCGGCAATCTCATCCACGACGTTATTCCGGAACCGCTCGTCGAGAGCATCCGCCGAGAAACGCGGAACAGCCGCCTGCTCCGCATCAAGCTGGAAAATACAGACAGCACCGAGCCGCTTCTCTGGGATATCAATCGGCGGTTTGAGGTGGAAACCAACATTCTCTACTCCACCATCAACGTTATTCAGGGCATAGTTGTCGGCATCATGCTCGTTCTCTTCATCGGAAGCGACGAGGAAATCAAAAAAGCCGAGCGCTACATTCTCGAATCAAACGAAGAATATAAGGAGGTTGTATTACCATGATTCAGCAGTATTTAGGCATTTCGCCGGACAAACTCATCAAGGCCGGTTGGGAAACCCTGTATATGGTCGGTTTTTCCCTGATTATCGGTTCCATCGTCGGATTTTTCATCGCCATTGTCTTATGGCTGACCCGCAAAGGCGGGCTCAAGGAAAATCCATTGCTTTACACGATTTTAAACGGTTTCATCAACATCATCCGAAGCACACCGTTTATCATCCTTCTGGTATGTGTAATGCCCTTTACGAAAATCATCGTCGGCACCCGGATCGGTACCAGGGCGGCTATCGTGCCATTAGTTATCTATACCGCCCCATTTTTAGCAAGACTTCTTGAGACATCGCTTCTGGAAGTCGGCGGCGGCATCATCGAGGCAGCCCAGTCGATGGGAGCGACCACGTTCCAGATTATCGTTCATTTTGTGCTTCCAGAAGCATTTGCTTCGGTTATCCTGGCTCTGACAACCGGCACCATCGCCCTCATCGGAGCAACTGCGATGGCCGGCTACATCGGAGGCGGCGGCATCGGAAACATCGCCCTGACCTACGGCTATCAGACCTTTAACTTCCCGCTGATGTTTGCGACCGTTTTCATCCTGATTGCATTTGTCTGGATCATCCAGAGTCTGGGAAACCGGCTGTCACAGAAGAGACGGACACATCAGTAAACCAAATCATATCATAAAAGCTATTAAATTATTTTATATCCAAAATAACAAAACGAAAAAAGGAGAACCCCATTATGAAAAACGTAAAAGCCTATGTAAGAACCACCCTGACCGCCGGTCTGATCCTCGCAGCTGCTGTTCTGGGAGGCTGCTCAAAGAGTGATGCTGGAAGCTCCGCTGCTGATACTGCCGCTGCTTCTTCCGGCACCGAATCTGCTGCTTCCGCCGATGCTTCCAATTCTAATAAGAAGGAGCTCAAATACGGAAAAGCTGCCGGTCCGTACACTGTCTTATTTGAGGATGCCATCAAACCAATTCTGGAAAAAGAGGGCTATACACTCACCGAGGTTGATTTCTCTGACCTTCTCCAGAATGACCTTGCTTTAAATGACGGCGAGATCGATTTCAATGTAGAGCAGCATACCGCTTATGCCGAAAATTTCAACGAAGCCCAGAAGGGTAACCTGGTCCCGATTTCCCCGATTCCGACCGTTCCGGCTGCCATCTTTTCTGCCACCGAAACCTCTCTGGACGCCATTCAAGACGGTGCCAAAGTAGCCGTTCCGGACGATGCCGCCAACACAGCCCGCGCTTATGTACTCTTACAGAAAGCCGGATGGATCACTTTAAACCCGGATGTAGATCTCTCCACTGTCACCCAGGCAGATATCACGGAAAACCCGTACAACATCGAATTTACCGAAATGAACTCCACTAATATTCCAGCTGTTTTAGATGACTTTGATTATGCGGTTATCACCGGAAGTATTGTATACAATGCAGGAATCGATCCATCCACTGCCCTTCTTCAGGAAGACATTCTGCCGCATCTGATTCTGCAGGTCGTTGTAAAAGAGGAAAATAAAGATGCTCAGTGGGCAAAAGATATCGTTGCTGCTTACCACTCCGATGAATTCAAAGAATATTTAGACAAGAATAACAATGGTTTATGGTTTGTTCCGGAGGAACTGTTTAACTAATAGGAAACAGCATCGGAAGGCACCAGCAGGAAACAGGAGGATTTCACATGGCTCTCATTTTAGATAAAACCGAACAGAAAATTGTCGATATCATCGACGCACACCGCAACGAGATCATTGCATTCGCCAAAGATATCTACACCCATGCAGAGCTGGGTTATAAAGAATACAGAACTGCAGAAAAATTTGCTTCTTTCATGAAAAATCTGGGGCTTGAGACAACGGAAGGATTGGCTGTCACCGGTGTCAAAGCCTACTTAAATGAAGAAGAGAAAAAGAATGTAAGTCTGGCCCTCATCGGGGAACTGGATGCGCTCCGCATCCCGGAACATAAATATGCCAATCCGGAGACTCAGGGAGCTCACTGCTGCGGACATCATGCCCAGCTGGCCGGTGTCATCGGTGCAGCCCTGGCTCTGACCAATGAAGATGTTAAAAAAGAGCTGGACGGACAGGTTGTATTCTTCGCCGTACCGGCAGAGGAATATGGTGAGATTGAATTCAAGAACTCCCTGACCGCCCAGGGAAAAATCAAATATGGCGGCGGAAAATGTGAACTCATCCGCATCGGTGCTTTTGATGATATCGACCTGGATATCGTCCACCACACCGGTGACAAGGATATCAGTGTGGGTTCCCACTCCAACAATGGTTTCGTCTCCAAGGTCATTCGTTATAAAGGACTGGCTGCCCACGCAGCCGGTACCCCGCATCTGGGAGTCAATGCATTAAATGCAGCTTCCCTCGGACTTTCTGCCCTGGCTTACCAGCGCGAAACCTTCCGGGATGATGACCATGTCCGAATCCATCCCATTATCACAAAAGGCGGAAATCTCGTCAATGTAGTACCGGATGAGGTGGTAATCGAAACTCTGGTACGTGCCGCCAACAAGGATGCCATCGCCGATGCTGCTGCCAAAACAGACCGTGCCTTCAAGGCAGGTGCCATCGCCGTCGGTGCTTCCTGCGAAATCACCACTATGCCCGGATACCTTCCGGCTCTGAGTGAAAAAGCCGATGAATCAGTCCTGGCAGCCGCTGAGATTGCCGCACAAACCAGTGAAAAAGATTACCAGATCGTCCAGGAAGATACCCACGCCTACAGCGGCGGCTCCACCGATGTGGGGGATGTACAGCATCTGCAGCCGGTCCTTACCTTCAACACCGGCGGTAAGGTAAGCGGTCTCCACTCCGTTGATTTCGATATCGTAGACGATGAGCTTGCCTATGTGGTCACTGCAAAAATCTTCGCCCTCTCCGCTTACCGCCTGCTTCGGGACGGGGCTGTGAAAGCAAAAGAGATTGTAGCGAATTATCAGCCCATCTTTACCAAAGAGGAGTATATCAAATATATGGATTCCTTTATCAAGACGGAAACGTATTCATAATGGATTTCATTATTTGCTAAATTTCTAATATTTTATAGAAAAGACAGGAGATATTGTTTATTGCAACACGTCCTGTCTTTTCCTCCCTCACAAAATATCCTTTTCTTCTAGTATTTCTGGATATAAATCCAATATTTTATATGTAAATAGCAACCTTTCTACAATATCTGCCGTATAGTTTGAAATTCCTGATAAGTCATTAAATTTTCTTAATCTATATTCCATTGTATTTCGATGAATTCCCAATTTCTGTGCAGCTGCTGTTACACTAGCAAGTTCTAAAGCAATTCTTTTAGAATATGCGAATGAAGTACCATATTTGTGGTCATATCTAAATACCTCTAGTAATTCAGGCATACAAAAGTATTGGATATGTCCTTCCCTTCCAATCTTCTTTATAGCACAATACATAATATAATCTTGATAATGAATCAGGCTTTTATTAAAATGCAGACTTTTTTCAAGTCCTATAACCATTAATAGTTGATTAAGAATATATGCAAAATCTGTAATTTTATGGAATTGATTGCTGCATACTGCTAGCAAATCATATTTTTCCAGAAATGCTTCCAACACATTCAAGCATATTCCAACCTCTTTTGTATCAAAAAATAAAATCAGTTTTCTATTGACTTCAAGAATAATGGCTTCAGGGAAAATCAGCGACAAATGATTTCTATATGACATCATCATTCGTGACTCTGCCTTTCTGGTTTTATCAGAAATAGCAATTATATAGTAATGATCATGAAGCATCCACGAAAAACCTTCTGCCCGTTTTTTGAACTCTGCTTCTGAGTATTTTGCATCCTGAATTAATTCTTGCAATAGATTTTCACTTCGTGTTGTATTAGGTAAAATATTTTCTTTTTCAAGAAATAGTTGAAGTGCTCCACACAAAAAATTCATAATTTCGATATCACTATCTTTGAACGGATGATTATAAGCCACCGTTAAAAACCAGCCAAAATATCTTCGATTTACAATCAATCGGCAAATTAAACGTTCTCTTTTTTTGGGTGATTTCAAAAGAAACGTCTGCGGTGTATTTTTTATTTGCTCCAGAACGTTAGCGTAATCGTATTTTTGAAATAGTTCACTTGTCACATATCCCATTCGAAATACACTATTTAATATCTCGTCATCTGCAGCCATTACTTCATTTGCCGAATGTACCAATAATCTTGTTGTAAAATCTTGTAATAAAATAGGATTTCCAAGGATACTAGCAGCAACATCCAATAAATCCTTTATAGACGTACAATCAAACAAAGCACGACTGATCGCCAATTCTGCCTCCAAGATACGACTTTCCAAATTTAATTTCGATAAAAGTGCTGTAAACACTTCTCCCGGAGCATCACTCTGATATATTATATAATTCTCTGGTTTCTGCATATCAATAAAATCATTCAAATTTCCTAAAAGAATAAATATAGATGGGGCTTCCAGACAGCCATCTCCTACCTCTAACAATACCGGAGCTGTTACCACATAAATAATATTTTTTGTGAATGCTACAGACGTCAATGAAAGATTACAGACTTGGCAAATGTTCTGAGACTTATCTTTTATGTGAATTTCTTCTATATTCTCAGCTGATAATGCCTCTATCAAAACGGAAAGCTTCATATTTTCTCACCTACTTCTACAATTAGCAAAGAGGCACTACAAGCGCAGCACCTCTCTAGTTCCAGTTTTAATTGTCTTTATCTTAAACCATTTCTCCTGATTTGTATACCTGAATCAAGCAATCCGTATATGCTTTCAAATTAGTATATGGATTTTCTCCCAAAAGCACTAAATCAGCAATCTTACCTGGCTCAATCGTTCCAATTTCTTCTGACATCCCTAATACTTCTGCCGATGTTAACGTTGCAGAAGAAATAATCTTTTCTGGAGGCATTCCATAATCCTGCATAACTAGCATTTCCTTAAATGCAGATGGCTGTGAACCAAAACACGGAGAACCCGCATCCGTTCCTAATGCAATCTTCACCCCTTTTTCCATTGCTCTCGCAAAAGTGCTTTTCTGCTGTCTTGTTACAAGAGCAGAACGTTCCACCATAAAATCACTTAACACACCCTTGTTTTCCGATAATATTTTATAAATAGCCAATGTTGGAACCAAAGTTAGTCCTTTTTCTTTCATCATGTCTAAATACTCATCCGGAATGTCCGGTCCATGTTCAATCGTATCAATTCCTGCCTTGATACATTCAATAATTCCTTCCTGCGAAACTGCATGAACAGCAACCTTCATATGAAGACGATGTGCTTCATGAACAATAAATTTAAGCTGATCTAAATCGTACATGCTTGGTCCAACATCTTCCAGTCCAGCTGCACCACCAGTATCCATAATTTTAATCCACTGGCAACGGATTCCTTTTTTTACAAACAAAGTCTTTTTTTCCCGTATTGCATACAAAAGTTCATCTTTCGTATTTGCAATCGTTCCAATTGATGGAACATGTCCATATATACTCTGAATTGCAGAACCGCATGGAATAACTCTCGAACCTTTAATCCATCCCTTTTCAACTGCAAACGCCGTTTCAATTGATAAATCCTTAGGACTTCCTACTTCTCGTATGGTTGTAACTCCCTTTTTTAAAGAATTTTCAACATTATGTACACTTCTCAAAAAAGCTTGATATGGACCGTACATTTCATCCATATCTTCTGAAATAGCGCTTCCGTCCCATGTACTATGCACATGCATATCAATAATTCCTGGTGATAAATATTTTCCTTCACCGTCTACCACCTGATCCGCAGAACTCTTAATATCTCTTCCTATTTTCTCTATTCTTTCATTTTTGATCCAAACATCCACATCTGAAAGTATCTGCTGATTTCGAACATCAACTACATTCACATGTTTAAATAATAAAGTGCTCATAAATCCTTCACCTCCATTTTTATTCCTGTTTTATAATACCTGTTTTATACATGAATCTGGCAATAATAATTGTAAGCGCTATTCCTCCTAACAATACCCACTGAAGATCAATTTTTAATACTAGTATTCCTAATAAACAAAGAACAACTGAAACAACTGAAACCTTGAATTCTTTTAAAAGCCATAGTCCAGCTAAAGCACCAAATATTGCAGGAACGACATTACTAAATGCCGGAGCAAGAACTGCAGAATTTAACACTGGGGTCAATGGCTGCATCAAAACGATTCCCAATGCAATAATTACCGTTGTCGTGATACTGGATACTGCCACTGCCACAACTGATACAGCATTTGCTTTTTCACTTCCAGCTTCTATACCAGCTATACTCATTGCTGACAACGCACAAGGAATTTTCTGATTCTGCAGATTTCCGGTAATATAAGTCAAATAAAGGCTTCCTGGTCCTAAAATAGGTGGAAAAGCAATCATTTCACTTAAAACATACGAAGCCATCAAAATCCACATTGTTAAAACTCCTGGCCATATTATTTTAAAATCCGGCCATATTCCAGAACGTACTGAAGCAAAAAACGGAAATGCGCAGATTGCAATCAACATTGCCCATCCATATAATCTTCCATCATGATGCATTTTCTTTTCAAAATCAGTCATTAGACTTCACTCCTTTCCTAATTATGCTAAGAGCGGTGTTATAATCATTGATAATACTAATCCAAATAAAATTGTTAACGGAAAAGCATAATCTTTCAACCATTTTAGTGCTGGATTTTTCGCTGCCAAATTACATACATATGAAAACAGAAAACATCCAATAATAACCAGACTCGGAACAATTCCTTTCTTTCCACTATTAATTGCAAACGCAGCAATTACTGTAACTAATGCACAAAGACTGAAAATACCAATCCAACGGCTATCCTTTTTTCGGAAAACATCATAGGTTTTACAAACTGGTTTTAAAACCACTAAGACAATTGGCAATGCAACTGAACATCCTAATGTCATCGACCATGCAGCATTAATCCATGCCTCGATCGTCATTGTCGTCGATGTAAACTCAACTCCCATTGCTTCTGCTGCCATTGTTGCTGAAATTAATTCATTATTTGCTGAGCCTATAACAGAAGTCCTAAGCCACGGCAATGCTACACCAAGAACTGGAACCATTACGATTACGCTAAGCACAATCGGGATAGATGGAACCAAACTGATTCCAATGCAATTAATAACAATTTTTTTTAGCTCTTCCTTGCTTACTCCCAACCTTTCTGCTTCTTTCCAACCATTTTTCAAAAAAATGATACAGACAATGGTAACTAAAACCAAAACAACGGCAACAAAGATTGTAAAACTAGCATTGTTTACAAATTTCTGATAATCCATTCCCATTCCTCCTTGCTGTAAATATTTTCTTGTTGCAATTATTTTATAAAACCTTGTATTATTTTTCATTGTGCTCAGTGTACAAATCTATAATCGCATTTTTGTCTGTATGTTTAATGTATTTGTCGTTTTTAACAAGATTTTCAGTCTTTTCCGGCATCATATGACTAAAATAAGGCGAGAAGTGCTTCTCGTCACTGCACTTCTCGCCTCATTTACAATTGTATATTCAAAAACACCTTAAGCATTTTTCTATTCATTCACCGTTGATTTTTACAGCACCTTCCGTCCATTTACTGTCAGCTTAAAGGTCGTTCCCAGTATCTCCGCCGACTTCCGGCAAAGCATCATTCTTCCCAGGAAAATCTCAAAATAATCATACATGGAACATATCTTTTCATCTACCTGAAGATTCAGGGCAATAACTGAACGATCCTTTTCAATCTTAAGTTTGGACTCTGTTACCGCATAATTCACACGGTCGTGGATATCAAAAGTGGCTCTCTCTTTTTCACGAACACGGCTTCTTCGTACATCCGTCTTATCAGCGATAATCAGAGCTGCGGATATTACATCCTCCGGACTTCCGATGTGCGGCAGTCTCACCGTAGACACCGGCTCCGTGGGAACAGAAGACCGAGCCGCTTGGGTTTGCCAAATCCGCATCCGGATCATAACCGGCTGCTTCGATGACCTCTTCCTCATTATGGCAGGGTCCATATCCATCCAGGGTACAGACAAGCTGTCCTAAGCCGCTGGTATAAACCGTTACTTCTGTCTGATATCCATCCAAGGATGAAGCCGGTGCACGACCGGTAAGTATCGCCTGTCCATCCTCCAGAACCGGTCCTTCAAAAACCGCAAACCGGCGTTCCAGATCCGTCATTGCACGTCCTACCATCTTGTCCGGTATCGTCAGATGAAATGCATAAAATGGCTCCAAAAGCATCGAATGTGCCTGCATCAGGCCATGACGGATAGCCCGGTAAACCGACTGACGGAAATCCCCGCCATTCAAGATATTCACAGGCAATTTTACTACCTGTTATGATACCATGAATGGCGGGGATTGTAAAATTTTATCATCGGTTGATGAAATTCAGTACCACCACAAGCAGCAGCATATGAACCGGATAAAATGCATAACAAAGATACTGGAATGGTCTACTGTGGTAGCCCTGTCTGCCGCGGTACAGCCAGATGGGGATCAATGCCAGAAGCGCAAGCCCCTGCTGGCACAGTTCAAATTCCATGCCAAATAGCTGAACCGGATACATCAGACCGCCCAGCAGTTCCACATTCAGCCAGTATAGGGCAGCCAGCTGTCCCAAGAAGCACCACCATTTCCGCCCATGGAGGAAATAGAACACAAATACCGTCAGAACACCGACTCCGTAGTAATCCACCATGCAAAGAGTTCCCAGTACCAGACCTGCCAGCACAACCAAAACGCACACCAGCAGATACATCCAGGTTTTTCCTTTTTTCCGTACCTGTTCCATAAGCCAGATACCTAAAAGGCCCAACAGGAATGTCCAGAGGACATTCTGGTGAACCGGATAAAACCAGGTACCGCCGTACATCAAATCAAAGGGAATTTCTGAAAGCACTGCAAACAGCAGCATCCGAAGGATGTACTTTTTAAAGCTTCTGGTGTGGAAGTACCCCTCCACCGCCATAAAAGCGAAGATAGGAAATGCCACTCTTCCGGCACAGGTAAGCCACTCCCTAGCAGGAAGAAGCGTCGCCCAAAGGTGATCCATCAGCATAAGCGTCATGGCGATGATATGCAGTGCCGCCGCACTGATATCAAAACGTTTCAAGGTGGATTCATTGATTCTGTTTGTCAACACAAATTTACTCCTTTGGGTCTATTTTTATGATAAAACGATATTTCTAAGCTTATCTAAGTCATCCTTATCCGGATGTGAAAGCGCCCGTTCAAAATTTTCAATCAGAACATCCAGATTCGCCGGATACTCCGGCTGTTCCTTCAGCTTTACATAGTGATCTCTCACTGCCATCGGCATTTTACCCTGGCACATATATTCACCAATTACCGTGTTACTGGAATCTATCGACTGTTTCACATTTGTAAGGATCCTCCGGTAATAGGCCTCATCGACACCAAAACCAGCAGTTCCAAACAGGAAAATCTTTTTATTTCTCAAGGACGCAAGGAGTTTAAGGGAATCTCCGTCTGCATTTCCCTTATCGGTCCAGAAGCCAACATAAAGAACCTCCGAAGATGGTTCCTCCCCCTTCGCTTCTCCAAAATAATCACATGTTTCCGCTGGCAGCACCTCGTGAATCTGATCGGCCAGCTTTCTTGTATTTCCAGTTAAACTGCTGAATATAATTGAATATCTTTTTTCCATATCTTGTCTCCTGCCGTATGTATTTCTATTTCACCACGTTAAGGAGTTACCTTACCCTATCTTTATATCAAAACATGCCCGGCAGTTTCGCCGCCAGGAATAATCCAGCACCAAATGAGATCAGATTGGCCACAAAGGAATACAGGATATAATATGCATCCTCCTTTTTCTTTTCTGATATCCTCTTAAGAATTGTGCAATACAACACTGCCTCCAGAGCAAATACAATCAGCTCAAAAAGTACATAGAAAAATGTAAATGCAAGAGGGCCGGAATTATAATTAATCACATTGAGCAGCACATTTAAGATAATCTGCGTAATAATGTTGACAACAGCCAGAATCAACAGCTGTTTTTTCTGTCTGAAACCAAACAGCAGCGCCACCAGCATTTCGATTAAAATAGTAAGGACGATCCTTGCTCCAAGAGCCAGCATCTCCTGCCGGTAATTATACGAACGGTAGGCCTCAATCCGCTCATTGGTACTCAAATCATCATTGTATTCCACCGAACCGATATCCACACCATCCATATCCACTGTATAATACGTATCAAATGCATAACGAGCATAAATTCCACTGGATACAAAGGTTTCCGTTTCCGGATAATACAGAAGAATCTTAAAATCACCCGGCGGATAATAGGTCCATGCAAGCTCTTTGCTTTCACTTACCTTCCAGCTCCGCTGCAGAAAATAGTATCCATCCGGATCCTTGTAATTCACAAAGATCTCCCAGATACCAGGATCCATGTACTCTTTCTGGGCACTCTCCGTTCTTCCATCCCAGGCACTTGCCGGACCAGTAGATTTCTCCTTCGACAGCAAAGTTCCATAACAGAGCTCATCCCCCATATGCTCAAACTGAATCCGAACAGAGGCCTTTGGTCCCATATCGGCATTGACTGTCATCGGAAATGCTGAAACTGCCATTATCATACACAAAAGCATTATAAAAACAAGACTGTATTTTCTATTTTTCATACCAAAAGCCTCCCTTCAGATATTTTTATTCTGGTGAAGAATCTCATCGGCATTCTTGCTGCAAAATACTACATCCGATGGGAATCATCTTCCATCTTGTAAACAAACAGGCGGTTCATCCCCTCCTGCCATGGGTATTCAAATTCCAGACGATTCCCAATTCATCACATATTCTTTTTCTCTTGTGAATTCGTCCATCTCTTCACTCTGAATAGTAAATCCTTCTCGTTGATAAAAAGACATTGCCCTGACATTCTTCTGATATACCTTTAACTGTAATTTGTCTTTTTTATCCTTGATGTAATCCAACAACATTTTACCTATGCCACATGACTGCATTTCGTCAGAAACAAAAATACCTTCTATGTATTCATCACTTACTCCTATAAAGCCTTGAATCATTTTATCATCTTCATACACATAAACTTCCGCCTGTGGCAGCATTTCCTTCACGAATTCATAATTACTTATCCAGTATTGTTCAGGAATAAAAAAATGTGCTTTCAGATTAGTTTTCAACCATATATCAGCGACTCTATTTATATCTACCTTCTGCAACTTTCTAATCATAACGATTATTCTCCATCCAACCTGATTATAACACGATTAACTCATTACGATTTACCTATCTGTACTCAACAATTTCTTCGAAAGGTTTCCTTGGTCTTTTAGCCGGAGCTTCATTGGCAAATCCAATCGCAACAATTCCTGTCAATTGGCTGTCTGTTCCGATAAAATCCATCAGCTCATTATAGGCAAAACAAGTATTGGCAATCCATAAGGTACCCAATCCATATCCCGTTGCTGTCAGAATCATATTTTCAATCGCCGCACCTATGGACAGTGAATCACATATTTCAACAATTCGCTTTTCATTTTCAATGCTTGCAAATGGAGTATGCTGGTTGGTATTAAGCACTGCTATAAGGCATGGGGCCTCCTGCATGATTCTAACGGTATTCTCAGCATCCGGTATGGCAAATGCCCATTCCGGCATAAGTTCATGGGTCATTTTTTCTGAATTTATACCATGACGCATGACATCAACCAGTTTATCTTTTTCTTTCCCCTGATATACAATAAATTTCCAAGGCTGTCTGTTTTTAGCAGATGGTGCAAGGGAAGCACTGTATATGATCTCGTCAATTAACTTCCTTTCGATCTCATCTGGCTTATATTTTCTTATACTTCTTCTATTCTCAATTTCACGTATCATAGATTTCTCTCTCCTTTAGAACCTTGCCCTCAAGACTCATCTTCTCCTATGATTTCCAACCTATCCATCCCAACATGACATTTCAGGAAAAGCACCTCAACACCTGCTGCCTTTGCCTCGTGAAGTGCAGCGCCAAATTCGGGATGCGTTTCCGTATTCGGCCTGACTTCACTAATGCCTTCCATTTGAATCACAAATGCTATCAAACATTTATATCCTTGTCCGCACGCAGCTGCAAGTTCCTTTAAATGCTTAACTCCTCTTTCCGTCGGGGCATCTGGAAAATATCCAACTCCGTCTATCTCAAGGGTGCAGCCTTTGACTTCCATTAGATATTTTTGCTTTCCTTTTTCCATATAGAAATCCAGCCGGCTATTTCCAAAGGTATACTCTGGTTTAATAGAATCATACCCCTGTGTCATCAGCCATTCTTTTACCACTTTATTCGGTGCCTGAGAATCAATGTTAACCCATATCTTATTCTTCTTAACTGCAATCAAATCATAGCGAGTCTTTCGATTTGGATTCTTTTCTATGCAATCTTCCAAAATCACTTCCGCCCCCCGCAGCAGTAATTCACGACAACGTCCCGTATTCTTTACATGAACCGATTCTACCGCTTCCGAGCCATCAATCTTTACCCGCGCAATAAAACGATTGGGACGTTCTATGAAAATTGCTTTCACTATCTTATCATATTTCATGTGACGTTTCCTATTATATGTACTGAAACATTCATTTTACACGATTGGATTCACTGGCAGCGGCCTGTGCTTTGCAGTATAATAATCACAATCAATTCGAATAAAACTAAAAGCGGAGGCATCGCTTCCATGTTTGTCGGAACCTTTGCTACGATTGCCTGGGAAGTTATGGGACATCCGTTCGGTCTGGCAACCATCCTGGTTGCAGTTCCGGTTTCTTTCCTTACCCTGATCGTTGTCTCCTTACTGACCCAGAAAGAAAATCAGGCGGCTGCCTAAAAGATGGCCTTTACTGATAGAAAAGAATTTTATAGTAAAACCGATTGGTTCAGATGGGCTGCCGTGCCAATGTACGGCAGCCCATCTGGCATCATTCTATCAGCCCTTTCGCTACCTCTTTCAGTTTCTTAGCCGACTCCACCAGCTTCTCCGCCTCTTCCTCACTCAATGCAATCGGCACATGCGTCTCCACACCCCCGATTCCCACGATCGCCGGCATACTCAGAGTGATATCTTCGATGCCGTACTCCCCGTGCATCATCGCAGACACCGGCAGAATCGAGCGCTCATTGCGGACGATACACTCGCAGATGCGTTTTACCGACATTGCAATTCCGTAATACGTCGCCTGTTTTTTCGAAATAATTTCGTACGCACTGTTTTTGACCTTCTCCGCGATCGCGTCCATCGCCGCATCGTGGTTAAAATGTCCGCGCATCTCGCAGAAATCGTTCAGCGGAATGCCCGATACATTCGTACTGCTCCACGCCGCGATCTCGCTGTCCCCGTGCTCACCGATGATAAACGAATGTACACTCCGGCTGTCCACGCCCAGGTGTTCGCCCAGCGCATATTTAAGCCGTGCCGTGTCAAGCACCGTACCCGAACCGAGCACCCGGTTCTCCGGCAGCCCGCTCAGTTTCAATGCCACATACGTCAAAATATCTACCGGATTCGATACGATCAGCAGAATCCCGCCAAAATCGCGTTTTACAATCTCCGGGATGATACTCTGATAAATTGCCGTATTCTTCTGCACCAGATCAAGCCGCGTCTCCCCCGGCTTCTGGTTCGCCCCCGCTGTGATAATGATGATCGCCGCGTCCGCCGCGTCGTCATACGTGCCCGCGTAGATCTTCATCTGCCCTGCAAACGGAATCCCGTGCGCGATATCCTTCGCCTCGCCGTCCGCCTTTTCCATATTTACATCTAACAGAACCAGCTCGGAAAATAACCGGCTCTGCATCAGTGTAAATGCCGTTGCTGAACCCACAAATCCGCACCCGATGACTGCCGCTTTTCTTGGATTTACCTCTCTGCTCATACGCTCATTTCTCCTTTTTTCTCCGGCTTATACTACATGTCCATGTTTCTAGCATCCGCTCTCTGCATATGGACAAGCATACCTCTAGTCTCTCCTGCCATTCATATGTATTGTGCCGCTTACAAGAAGGAGTATACATGCTTTGGGACATTTTTTCAGTTGTTTAAACAACGAAAATAGAAACTACAACACTTTCTGATCATCCGACGACAATGTGAGCTACCAGCAAAGAGGAGTTCCCATCATGTATTTTTCCGTACAGTCCCGCTGCTTCGATCCTGCCGAAATCTATTTATGGTCCGCAAAAAGGCGCTTCCAGGGAAGATATCGTAAACATGGATCGCTGGATGCAGGCCTCCGCCCGGAAGAATCTGAGCGATACGGTGGAACAGGTGATGCGGGTGGTTCGGCGGTTTTCGTAAAAATCGGAAACAAAGAATGTGCTGATATAAGAAAAACCGGAGAGGAACTTTGATCATTCATTCTCTCCGATTTTTTTCAACTTTCCTTGTATATTAGCTATTATACATTCACTTTTTTTGAAATCATTTCCATATATTTTCGAATATGCATCCTTCTAATTTTTATTTAGAGAGCGCCTTCTCCGCCGCATCCAGCCCCTCATATCCATACGCCTTCACTTCCGCCTCCATCGTCAGAAGTGCCAGACTCTTTCCTTCCTTTTTCAGTTCATTGATAAACTGCCAGTACGTATGCAGAGTGCTGTCCGAGTAAGTCCGCAGTTCTCCAAGCAGGTACGTCTGGAAGGAAGTATCATACAGCGTATCTTCAGAACTGTAGAGAAGCCGGTTTCCAGACGCCAGCACCGGATATTTCGCCTGGTACTCTTCCATCCAGGCAAGCTGCTGTTTCACGATCGCATCACTCCACTGTTCGCCCGCCAGCGTCGGATCAATCAGAAAATGATGCAGTTTCTTAAACTGCTCCGGTGCGGTGCTCGCCATCATCCACGCATATTTCTCCATTACCAGATTGCGCCCCTGCTCATGGGCGCGGTCCATATCCGCCTGCACGCAGTCTATGAGTTCCTCTGTCCACGGTGCAAAATGGCTTCGTCGCATGATAAAAAATGTCTCCGGATCGTCCTGACAAGAAGCACGTCCGCCCTCGTTATTGACTTTCTGAAAATCTTCCCACTCCATCTGAATCAGTTTCTCTATTTTCTCCTGTTTCGTCATACGCTGTCCTCCCTTTCGCTTGCCAGATCCCTTCCAAATCAATTTCCTGCATCTTTTCTTTCAGTTACAGTCCATGCGCGTTCCCATTTTGATGTGTCTATCCGCGGCTTATCCTTCCATCACATGACATTTTTTCAGCTCCGGATCCTGAATCCGTTTCATGATCTCCCACGTATGCGCTTCCAGAAATGCATCCCGGCTGTCAGTCAGTCCCTGTTTTCGCAGTTCCTCAACCACCGCCTGACAGATTTCCTCGATCCGACCCACACGCGGATCTAACTGGTTTACATAAGGATTCCATCCCGGGGGAAACGGCGGCTTCCACATCTCGCTCGTATCTCCCATCACCGAAAGCTCCCGGATTTTTTCCGCCACCTCCGGCAGAATCTGAAAGTTTTCCATTCCCCGGAACATCCACTTATAGTAAGGCATATACGTCCGGTTTAGTAAATAGACCATCGAAATCGCCTGCCGCACAAATTCATCGAGCGCCAGCATCGCCGCAACCGTATCGCCCCGCCGCATACAGCGGCCATAATTATACTGTCCCGACTGCGCCATTTTCGCTGCCCGCGCCGCGATCTTCTTGATCCGGACATCCTCCGGATAATACTTCCGGATCGCCTCGCGGATCGCAGAAAATTCTCCCAGTCCATCCTCAAATACTGCCCCGCCCACGACTGCCGCCAGCTTATCTTCCGGCAGATGCAGCCAGCGCATCAGGCTCTTTGGCGGCTGTTCCATCCCGATAAAACGGCTGTAAAATGCCTCTATCTCAAACACACCGACACGTCCGCCGCCCCGCGCACTTGTGAGGCGTGCCGGAACACCTGCAAACTCCCCTGGCAAACGGTCATAGGCATCCTGAAGCGCATTTCCGTACTGGTTATAATCTTCCGCCGAAAACCACAGACAGAAACCCGCCCCGAAATCGTGATCCTGCGATATCGCATCGTCAAATCCCAGACATTCCGAACCTTCGCCCACCAGTCCCGCCGCCAATCGCGGCAGAAGCTCTGGAAAATCCCGCTCCAGCATCGGACGCCCGACTTCTTCATAATATCGTTTTGCCAGTTCTAGTCCCTGCATCTAATCCCCCTACCTGATTTTATGGTTTTTTCTATTTCTACGTTTTCTCTATTTTCAGTATCTTTTTTTCATGCGCGTTTCTTGCACGCTTTTTATCAAATCTTCCATCTGAAAACTTTTCAAAAAACGCTTTTTTCTTGTCCTGTCTCAGAATTTCGCATCCTTGAACTGACAGCTCGCACAGTGGCTCGGGTTTCCGCCCTTGTCTTCCTTCTTGTCTGCAGCTCCGGTAATGCCTTTTTCTTCCTTTTCTTTTTTGATCATCTCCAGATTCTGGCGGATCACCGCGCACGCATCGCTCTCGCCAAACCGGGACTGCGTTACCATCAGCGCTTTTTCCAGCAGCCCGATCGCCTGATCATAATTGCCGCGCCGCCATGCCAGCTCCCCGGCTGCTGCCAGCGCCGAACCAAAGTGTCCCGACTGCACGCCCTCCGGGGACGCATAAAAGGTCAGGCTTTCCTTTAACTCCTCGTCTGCCTCATCCAGCCGTCCCAGCGCCATCAAGGATAGCGCCCGGTTGACATGGGTCGTTGCCACCTCCGCCTCGCTGTTCTCCATCTTTTTAATTAGTTCCAGCGCCTTATCCAGCGATTCCAGCGCCTTTTCATGTTCCTCCTGTTCCTGATAAATCTGGCTGATATTATTGTAGAGACTTGCCATCTCATAGCCATCCGTTTTTCCAAGATTCTTAAAAATCGCTTCCGCCTCCCGGTACTGGGAAAGCGCTTTCTCCACATCTCCTGCCATCCGGCGCGCGGTTGCCGCATTTAAAAGTGTCGTTCCATGGTGGATCGAACCATCCAGTCCCATCCCCGCAATCAGGGACAGCGCCATATCCGCCATATCGACTGCCTGTGCAACCCGTCCGGTATTCCGGTAGAGTCCTTCCATCTCATTGCACATCATCAGGCAAAGGCTTTTGTTCCCTGAATCCAGCCCTTCCTTCATCCAGCCCATCATTTTCTCTTCCGCTTCGTCCAGTTTTCCCTGCGCATAAAGGCGATCCAGTTCCTGAAACATCTGCTGTGTATCCATTTTTATCCCTCTTTCTTTCCCTTCTTTATTCTTGTTTCTGTTATTTTTTTCATTAATGTGCCTTGGCACCTTTGACACAAAAAGAGATACCGCAAAACCTTTTTCCCATCCCTCTGCTCCCCATCTTCTTATTTCTGACAGGTCAGTGCACGGATTCTGTGGTTTTGCGGTATCCACTATCTGTTCTCAAACCTTGTAAAATCTATCTCTTTCTCAATAATGCTTTCTATGCCGCCATGCAGCACCCGCATTCGGATCGCGTTTCATTTCAACGATCCGGCTTTTACAAATCCTGTATTCATCAAACGAAGCAACTTCCGATCGCCGCATCACCCCATCGGCGAATATCCAAACGTATTTACCAGCGCATCAATCTTCTTTCCTGCCTTGCAGAGCGGGCAGTCACGGTAATCTGAATACGTATAATCCGGTAAATCCTTCTTGCCAAAGACTGACTTGATCGGCACACCATCCAGCGAATCCATCGCACTGAAAATCGCCGATGCGCCCTGTAAGATACCACCGTAATACTGGATGCTCTCAACTGCCTTATTTAAGGTACGTCCCGTCGTCACGGATGCCATCAGGATCATCACATGTTTATCGCGGATCATCGGAATCAGGTTGTCACGGAAAATGATCTGGCTGTTGTTGTTAAACTCCGGGCTGATTACATAGATAGATTTGTGCGCGTTCGTCGAGAGAAAACCGCCCTTTGCCAGCTCCTCCGCCAGAAAAGCACCGATAACTTCCGTGCCCTCCATGCAGACAATCGTGTCGATCACGGTGTCATACAGATACATGCCAACCAGCGCCTGTGCAACTTCCTCCGCCTCTTTCGTTCTCGCTTTCAGGGTCGTCACATCAATGTAATAATTGATATGTGCATGGTTTGTTGCGAAATGTCCTGGCCGAATCTTTAACGGTACTGTCGCTCCAGTTGTGTAGATCTTTGTATAACTTTTCTCCATAAAAACGCCCCCTTCTCCATCTAAATAGGTGTTCATAAATGTTTGAAACTGCTTCTAAAAGTTCCATGTTCACAGTCACTTCCATCCATGGATTGATACCCTTATTATACTAGAAAATGTGGCGTTTAACAAGATAAAATCTGTCATCATATGTATATTTTTTTATTTTTCTGTCTTTTCTCCAGGCATTTTTTTCTCACAAACAGAACACACACCCGATACTAAGACTGTGAACTACTCGGTAACTAAGTTACCAGAGCATCTGAAATCTGGCGGGATACCGCCTTTTTTCAGGGTGCGTCCATGACACCACTACTGCTTACCTTTCGGCTATACAGCTACTTTTATTATTTCTGGATTCTTTAGTCCGGTTACGGACAGTTCTTTCTGTTTTCCGGATACGGAAAGATATTTACGCAGGATATTAAATGCTCCTACTGCATCCGCATTATATCTTACTCCATCCGTTATATACATGCCACGCTCTTTTCTGTTTGATGCTTCTGCATATCTTTTTGATAGTTCTGGTGAAAACGGGCTGCACTGGCTGGTATAGCTTTCTTCCTGTTTTGTCAGTGATATTCCATACAGTTTTAGTTTATATTCCAACATGATATAAAGTTTATTATACGGCAGTCCGTGAAACTTCTGGTTTGTCTTGTGCCCTATATCTTTTCCTTTACGGATATTTCGGATATCTCCTATGATTACACAGCTTATCCTTTCTTTTTTACAGTATTCTGCAAGCCATCTGGTCACCTTATGAAGGTAATCCTTTACTGCGTTCTGTTTTTTCCGATAAATCCTTTTGATGTGTTTCGATGATCGGGGATATTTTATGCCGTTTTCCACCTGCTGTGCATACCATATTGATTGAACCCTACTGATTTCTTTGTGAAAGTATCTTTCCAGCGAAAGATATTTTCTTCCTAGAATAAAACTCCTTCCATTTCCGGAATCATAACAGGTCATCAGATTATGAATTCCAAGATCAATTGATAAATAATGACCATTCAGGGAAAGCGGTTCTGGCTCTTTGATCTCATAAATAACGATAAGGTCACATTTTCCATCTTCCGGTGGATAGATCCGCAGCTGTTTTATGTGATCCATGTTCCTGAAAATCTTATTTTCAAGATATAGAAATTTTTCATGAATCCCGTAAGTTTCTTCCATATAGCTTTTCAGATCCTTTGACAGAGACAGCCGTAATTGGTCGGAACCTTTCTCGTGCCGGATTCCCATCTGCATGTAAGTGATTGGTATATTGTCCTGTTTAAATCGCGGCGGATTTGGATCTTTGATCCCACCGGTCTTTTTAAGGGCATAAAATGATTTCCAGGCTTTATCCAGCTGCTTGCAGGTCTCCTGCGCTGTCTGGGATGGAAGCTGTCTATACCACAGATCTCCTTTATGCGCTTTCTTCTGATAATACCAGTCAGGATACTTCTCCAGCCCCAATTCTTTATATCGACGACGTTCATAGTTGCAGACATTCCAGAGCTTGGAAGCAGCGTAACACATATGCCCTATAATATTAGAATATTCCGGCCGGATATTAACCGATGTTCTGTGAGACAACAGCATTCTCCTCCCCCCTTCAGACAGCCATGCATATGAATATTTACAATTCACATTGAATTAATACGACTTGCTCTGATGTTCAATATAACGGCGAATATTTTCCTCAGATACGGATCCGATCGTTTCCACATAATAGGAATGGTTCCACAGTTCTCCCTTCCACAACTGGTTTCTTATTTCCGGAAAACGTTCGAATAATTTCCTGCCTGTGATCCCCTTCAGATACTTGATAATGGCTGTTATTGACAGCTTTGGTGGAGCTGATACAAAACAGTGAACATGATCACCTTCACCACATTCAAATAAATGAACGGTAAAACCTTTATCGTCAGCTATCTGCTGCACGAGTTCCTGTAGGTATTTCTCAACTTCTGGGGTTAATATCTTCCGTCTGTATTTCACCGACCAAACCATATGGTAGTTAATATTACACACACAAGTCCTATAATGTATAAGATTTTCTTTCATACATATAGTATATCATATCGAAATGTAATGCGCAACCATTATTCGAACGTATTTTCGTTTTTATTGTATGCCGGTTACGGCATTACTATCAAAGGATGAGAATTATTATACTATTTGCATTGTGCAGATATGCACACTACTGCGCTTTCATCTCGGTAATTGAATTGCCGAGGATTCCCGCTTATTGTCCTAAGAACTTCCGCACGCACTCCAGAAACCGTTCTCCATATTTTTCAAACTTATACGCACCCACGCCGGACACCTCCAGCATCTCCGCTTTCGTGACCGGTTTTAAAATACACATATGCGTCAGCGTCTTATCAGAAAATACGATATACGGCGGCACTTTTCCCTCGGATGCGATCTCGCGGCGCAGCGCGCGGAGTGCCTCGAAGAGCGTCTCTTCCTTCTCCGTAAATTCGTCTGCCCCGGCTGGAAGTTTCGCGCCCCGGCGGCTCTTTTTGCTGCTTCCAGCTGTCTGTTTCTCCCGCTCCTTCGCCATCTTCATCTCGATTGGTTCCGGTGCTTCCAGGAAAGCAGCACCTTTTTCCGTCAATTTGACAATCGAATACTCATCCGTCGTGACAAACAGATACTCCTCCACCTGGAGGAAGTTAAACATCTGGCGCAGATGCACGACGCTCTCCTTCGCCAGCTCCCCATAATGCGGATTCTCATCCATCCGGTAATTGCGGATCTTAACCGTATTCGCCCCGTGCACCGTGTCGAGAATCACCGTTGTTCCATAGCGCTGTCCGCACGACTGCACACAGCCTAAGAGACTCTCTGCCGCCGCCTGAATGTCGATCGTGTCAAATTGCGTCATACAATTCGAACAGTTTCCGCAGTAATTACTTCCATATTCGCCGAAATACCGCAGGATATAATCACGCAGGCACTCATTCGTAAAACAATAAAACGTCATCTTTTTCAGGCGTTCCCGGTCACGTTCCAGCACCACCTGCCGCGTATAGTCGTCAAGCTCCTGATTGTCCTGGTTCCGCTCAATAAAGAGCTGGTTCGTCACCACATCCCGCCCGCTATAATACAGGATGCACTCCGCCGGTTCGCCGTCACGCCCGGCACGTCCTGCCTCCTGATAGTAGGCTTCCAGGTTCTTCGGCATCCCGCAGTGCAGGACAAACCGTACATCCGACCGGTCGATTCCCATGCCGAACGCATTGGTCGCCACCATCACCGGAACCCGGTCATAGATAAAATCATCCTGATTCTTCTGCCGCTCTGCATCGGAAAGTCCCGCATGGTAACGCGTCACTGAAAATCCATCCCGGATCAGCTTCTCACAGATCTCCTCAACATTCCTGCGGGTCAGACAGTAAATAATCCCTCCCTGCCCCGGGTGCGCCTCCAGATATGCCCGGATCGCCGCATAGCGGTCCTTCGGCGTCTCCACTGCAAAATACAAGTTTTTCCGGTCAAATCCCGTCGTCAGCATCACCGGGTTCTGTAACTGCAAAATGTCGATGATATCGTCCCGGACCTCCTTGGTCGCGGTCGCCGTAAAAGCACTGACCACCGGACGCCTCGGCAGCTTCTCGATAAAATCAACAATCTTCAAATAACTCGGTCTGAAATCCTGTCCCCACTGGGAAATGCAGTGCGCCTCATCGATCGCCAGCATCGCAATATCCACGTGCATCGCAAAATCAAGAAATGCCTCCGTCATCAGACGCTCCGGCGCCACATAAATGATTGGATAACGCCCCTCGCGCGCATACCCAAGCGCCTTATAATACTGTGCCGTCGTCAGCGAACTGTTCAGATACGCCGCGTGGACGCCCGCCTGATTGAGTGCCGTGACTTGATCCTTCATCAGAGAAATCAGCGGTGACACCACCAGCGTGATTCCCGGAAGAATCAATGCCGGAACCTGATAACACAGTGATTTTCCGCTGCCCGTCGGCATGATTCCCAGCACATCACGCCCATCAAGAATCCCATCAATCAGCATTTCCTGTCCTTCTCGGAAACTGTCATATCCGAAATACCGCTTGAGAACTTCATATTTTTCCGATTTCTCATAATTCATATATCTTTATCCAACACCCTTTCATTCTAGTTCTGTCTCAACTATCCACAATCTTGAGCATTTCCAGTCTCAGACATCCACCAGTTCAATCTTTCCTGAAACCTCTCTCCACAGGATGTTTCTCTGAACTCCACACATCCACACAAATTTCACTCTTTATACATATATATCAAACACCAAACCATTTCTTCCTTACAAAAGCCCCAGCTCTTCCATCGCCCGGTAAATCCCATCTTCCTCCACGGTCTTCGCCGTAAACGTCGCATACGGCTCCAACCCGGCATCGTGTTTTCCCATGACAACCGCATTCGGCACATACTGGAACATCGACAGATCGTTCATGCTGTCTCCAAAGACCCACGCGTCCTCCAGCGCGATCCCATATTGCTTCAAAATCCACTCGATCGCACTCGCCTTAGAATGCCCCATCGGCACACACTCATAGAAGCCGCCGCCCCGGTCAATCACCTCAAAATCCCGAAGTGTCTCAAAAAATCCCGCCGGATCACTGTCTGCTCCGACCGCCACGCAAAATTTACTGATCGAAAAGGACGGATCCGACCAGTTCTTCGCCGAAACCGAGCCGCTCTGGTCGAGAATCGAGCGGATCGCCCGCATCGTTTCGGTCTGCACCCCATCTGGCCGGAAAAAGCAGGCGTCCACGCCCTCCATCACTGTATCCATCCGGAACCGCAGAATATCCTCTTTCAGTTTCTCCGCCCGTTCCGGCGAAATTCTCTGGTCATAGAGTGTCTTTCCATCCACGGAAATATAGGTACCACAGCCGCAGAGCAGCCCGTTTACCGGCGCTTCCTCCCGGATTTTGGACGTCTGGCACCAGGTCCGCCCCGTATTAATAAATGTCAAATTTCCCTTTTCCATTGTTTTTTTTAAGGCAAGCACCGCGCTTTGCGGTACCTGCCTTAATTTTTCACTAAACAATGTTCCATCAATATCAAAAAACAATGCTTTTTTATTTATCTTCATTTCTGAATACGATCTCCCCAGTCTCTGCATTCATGCTGTCTACGATCGCCAGTGACTCAACGCGGATGCCCTTATCACGGATGCGTTTGCCGCCGTCCTGAAAACCTTTTTCAATGACAATGCCCGCACCAACTAATTCTGCTCCCGAATCCTGAATCAAAGTGGTCAGACCGTCTAATGCCTTGCCCTTTGCCAGAAAATCATCGATAACCAGAACCTTATCGCCTTTTCCAAGGAACTCCTTGGACACAATAATATCATATACAGTGCCATGGGTAAACGATTCAACTTTCGTTGTATACACTTCTCCGGCAATATTTTTCGTCTTTGTTTTCTTGGCAAATACAACCGGAACATCAAAATATTCGGCTACGATACAGGCAATACCAATACCCGACGCCTCGATCGTCAGGATCTTGTTGATCTCCTCACCCTCAAAACGGCGTTTAAACTCCTTGCCGATCTCCTGGAACAGATGAATATCCATCTGGTGATTCAGGAAACGATCCACTTTCAATACATTTCCTGCTCTTACGATTCCATCTTTACGGATTCTGTCGTATAAAATCTGCATATGTCTATCCCCTTATCTGTATTTTTATGAGACGCTTTCTACTCCGCCTCGTCCTCGGCTGCTTCTGTATTCAGCGCCGCATTGTTCTCCTCAGTGCTGACGGTGATCTTGGCATTTTCTACCAGAAAATCAAGTGTCTTCTGCATTAGTGCCGTATCGTCCACCATCTTCTGATCGATGTTATCGTTCTGAAGCATCGTCTCCAGGCTCTCGTAGCCGTAGCGTTTCGCCAGTGCTTCCTTGTCCGAATCGTCGATCGTGATATTTTCCTGCTTCGCAATCTCATTTAAAACGAGGGACTGTTTCGCCATTTCCTTGGCTTCCTGGCGGATCTCCTGCTTGAAGCTGTCCTCGTCGCTTCCAATCATGCCCGCATAGGTCGCCAGATCGACGCCGTAGGAGGAAAGCATGTTGGTGTATGCCTTTAACTGTGTATCATATGCCTCGTCGATCGATGCAGTCGAGCATACAACTTCTGAATTGTCCACGACCGCATTCAGAATATCCGTATCTCTCTGATTGTCAATCGAGAGCTGTTTCTGCTCTAAGAGGTTCTCACGGGTGGATTCACGGTATTTCTCCACAGTTCCATCATCCGGTGATACGGAAGCAACGAACTCATCCGTCAGTTCCGGAACGGAGCGCTCCTTGACCGCATTGACCGTTACCTCAAATACAACCGCCTTACCTGCCAGATCCGGGTTTTTCGGATACGGATCCGGGAAGGTCAGGTTTAAGTCTTTCTGATCACCCTTCACAGCGCCGACCAGCCCATCCTCGAATCCATCGATAAAGCTGCCGGATCCCAGTGTCAGGTCATATCCCTCGGCGGTACCGCCCTCAAATGCCTCACCGTCTAAAAGTCCCTTATAGTCAATGTTGACCTGATCGCCCGTCTGGGCTGCCCGATCTACCTCGCGGTACTCGGCCTTTGAATTCAACACCTGCTGAATCTGGTTTTCTACTTCCTCGTCCGTCACGGATGCCTCGGTCACGGTCACAGCGATGCCTTTGTACTCGCCCAGCTTCACGCTGCTCTCTGCGACATACTCCTCTGTCTCTGCAGCCGTGCTCTCTGCTGCGGTCGTCTCAGTCCCTGTCTTTTTTCCGCATCCAGATGCCGCTGCTGCTACCGCAACCGCCAGACAGATGCCTGCTATTTTCCATTTCTTCATTTAGTCGTCCTCTATCTCTCAATTTCCTGCCTGCGCCATCCGGCACCTGGCTTTCAAACGCACATATGATATATCTGCACGTATGTCTTACCAATCATCATACCACAAACCAGCCTGTCGCAAAAGCGATTTTTCAATATTTTATATTTTCAGCAACTCTTTTTTCATAGTTCATCACTTTTCCCAATTTAAGGAAACCGGATATGAATTATTTGATAAAAAATTCCGCCAGAAAAAAACGTTTTGTCTTTCCTGACGGAATTTTCTGGCTATTTTTTAGCTGCAAAATGCTGCAAATGCCAGATATGTGTTATAGATATCCAGTTTCGATGCCAGCTCAAATGGGGCATGCATGGATAAAATCGGAACACCCATATCCACAACGTCTACATCCATGCCAGCCACAAACAGGGCAACCGTGCCGCCGCCGCCGACGTCTACTGCGCCCAGCTCGCCGATCTGCCAGTATACGCCTGCCTCATCCATGATCTGGATCACTTTCGCCATCGTCTCCGCGCTCGCGTCGTTGCTGCCGGATTTGCCACGCGCACCCGTATATTTCGTCAAAACGACACCCTTATTCAGATAGCAGGAGTTTTTTTCTTCAAATACACTCGCAAACGTCGGGTCATACGCCGCATTGACATCCGCCGACAGGCACAGAGAATGCCTCAGCACTTTGCGGACATCCACATTTCCTGCCTTGCACAGTCCCTCGATATAATGCAGGGTAAAATCGGAATTTAAGCCAGTATTTCCAACGGAACCGATCTCCTCTTTATCTGCCAGAATCGTAACAGTCGTATATTCCGGGGACTTGGCTTTCATCTCTGCGGTCAGTGCCGTGTACGCGCACACCTTGTCATCCTGTCCGTAAGCACCGACCAGGCTGCGGTCCAGACCAACATCTGTTGCCTTTACTGCCGGCACAAACTCGATCTCTGCACGCAGGAAATCCTTCTCCGTCATGCCAAAGCGCTCATTTAAGAGCGACAGCGCCAGCAGCTTGACCGGCTCCTTGATCGAGTCTTCTTCCTCGCACGGATACGGCAGGGATCCAACGATGATATTTAATTCCTCGCCCTTGATGCCGTCCTTCAGTTTCCGCTCATTCTGTTGTGCGGCAAGATGCGGAAGCAGATCGGTCACGCAGAAGACCGGATCACCCTCTTTTTCGCCGATGCAAATATCCATCGATGTGCCGTCCTTTAAAATCACAACACCGTGCATCGCCAGCGGGATCGTCGCCCACTGGTATTTGCGGATACCGCCGTAATAATGGGTCTTGAAATATGCCGCCTCTGCCTTCTCATACAGCGGGTTCGGTTTCAGATCCAGGCGCGGGGAATCGATGTGAGCCACGTTAATGCGGACGCCGTCCTCCAGCGGACGTTTTCCGAACGTGCTCATCAGAAGCGCTTTCTTGCGGTTGATCTGGTATACCTTGTCGCCCGGCTGATAGATTTTTCCTTCTTCGAACTCCTCATAACCAGCCTCTTTCAGGCGGAGCACCGCCTCGCGCACAAATTCGCGCTCGGTCTTTGCCGCATTTAAAAACTCCTTATATCCCTCGCAATACGCAAATGCCTTTTCCTCCTGCTCCGGGGCTTTCTTTCCAATATTAGGAAATTCCCAGATCAGTTTTTCTCTCTGTTCTTTCGCTACTGACATATCCTTCCTCCTTTTGCAAATCATTTCTTTTTCACTATCGTATCACTATCCAGCAGAATCGTAAATGGTCCATCGTTTAAAAGCTCGACCTTCATATCTGCCCCGAAAATACCGTGCTCGACCTTCCGCACCTGTCCGGCGCAGCGCGCCAGCGCGTGTTCGTAGAGATGGTTCGCCAGTTCCGGATTTCCCGCACCCGTAAAGCCCGGGCGGTTTCCGTGGCTGCAGTCCGCGTACAAAGTAAACTGGCTGATCAGCAGGATCTCGCCATCCACATCCGCCAGCGAACAGTTCGTCTTGCCGTTCTCATCCTCAAAAATACGCAACTTGCACATTTTATCCACCATTTTGTCGGTGATTTCCTCCGTGTCGGTGTCGCTGACGCCCATCAGCACCATATATCCACGGCCGATCGAGCCGATCAGCTCGCCGTCTACCTTTACACTCGCGTGTTTGACTCTCTGTAGTACAAATCTCATGTTTTTCTCCTGATTTTTATTTTTCCTGTAATCTTTCTTTACCGCAGCAGCGCCCTCAGCCGCGCCAGCAGATTCTCCGCATTTTCCTCGCCCAGAATGACTTCCCGCGCCAGGATCGGCCGGTCGGTGATGATGTTATCGACGCCGATCATCTTCATTCGCTCCAGTTCACTCTTTTTATTGACCGTCCAGACATGAACCTCCTTACCACAGGCATGGACGCGCTCGACCAGCTTCCGGTTCGCTGAACTGGAGATCAGGCTGATAAAATCGATCGCATCATCCTCGTAATAGCTTCCATATGCTGCCGACAGGATATAGCCCGTATAAATATCCGAATCCGCCGCCTTCACCCGCTTTAAATAAGAAAGACTCGTCGATGTCACGACGCACTGTTCCACGAAATCATTCTCCCGGATACAGTCCACGACCTTTTCCGGCAGATCGCTGGACGCGCCGGCATATTTGATCTCGATGTTCAGCATCATCCGTCCCCTGACATATTCGATAACGTCCTCCAGCTTCGGAATCCGCGTCCCGCTGTACTGCTCCGAATACCAGCCACCGGCATCTACCTGCTGCAGCTCATCCCAGGAAAGCGATCGGATCGTCCGCCGCGTCCCGTCGATCCGCTCCAGAGTGCTGTCATGGAACAATACCAGCACACCATCCCGCGTCTCCTGCACATCCAGCTCTGCAAAATCCGCCATCTGATCGACCGCTGCCTCCATCGCAGGCATCGTGTTCTCCGGTGCGCTCGTCGATGCGCCCCGATGCGCTGTGAGCTGCACTTCCCTCAGCTGATCCGCCGCCAGCACATTGCCCCGGTAAAAAGCGTCGTACATTGCTCCGGCGCTCAATGCCGTCAGAAGTGCCAGCGCCGCCATCCGATTGCGGCGGCTCATCCACGGAAGACCCGCATGTTCGCCAGCTTCAAACTTCCAGCGCTCTTTGTTCTGACGTTTCCGGTCCAGCTGCACATATAACACCGTCAATGCGCCATAATTGACCGACATCAGCGCGATGCTCATGAGCGGCATCAAAACCATCTCGATCCGGTCGCGCGCCTCTAAAACCAGAATCAATTCCAGACGCCGGTCCGCAAACCAGACAGCAAACACCGCCACAATCACAACCGCAATCAGATAGAGCACCACCGTTACCGCCGTAACTGCCAGATTGCACAAAACAAGCGTCCCAACTACCTGTACCCGATTACCGCGCAGCAGCTCCCTGCTTCGCAGAAATCCGCCCCGAAACGACCGCTGCTCCAGCATACAGCCAAAACAGATAAAAATCGTCGGAAGTGAAATCACAACCGCGCCAACAATCACGCCAACCAGTAAAAGCCGCCCCCAGTTCTCCGCCAGAAGCGCTGGAAGGATAAATTTGACCGCCTTCACATGACATAACATCCGGTAAATCAAAAATGAATGAAGCACCAGGCCGTGAACCGCCAGCACCAGAAACAACCTCAGATTCCGCTTTCGGATCTCTGATACCGTCAGACGGATGCCCGCCGCAAACATCGAAAAAGCGCTCATTTTCCGCGAGAGTGCCGCCGCCTGATATGCCGCCAGAAGTCCCGCCGCCTCGATGGAAACTCCCACCAGTAGGATCGCTGCCATCAAAACCAGAATCGCGATCGTAACCGGCCGCAGCAGGTAGGAAACCAGATTGCTGACCGTCACATAACTGTAGCCAGACGCGCGCACCGACAGCCGGAACAGCGCCGCCACTGCCTGCAAAAGAAGCGGCAGCGTGAGCAAACGGAAAGCCAGCTCAAACAGCAGAATATTCCCCCCATTTACCTGAACAATCTGCTTTGTCTCACCCATCCGCCTGCGTATCTTCATTTTCTTCGTCTCTTACTCTCCGGCTTCTTTCCGGTTCCCGGACGCAGATTCCCCGCTCCGTTTCCCGTCTTTCGGCTCCTGCTCGTTCCCCGCGGGCACATCCTCCCGCTCTGCTTTCTTCATTTCCTCCGCCACTTTCGCAGCTTCCTTCTCCTTCGCCTGTTCCTCCGCAATCTTCGTGATCGCCTGATTCAGGGAAAACATCTTATTATCCAGCATATCCGCCATATCCGCGCAGGCTTTCAGTTCCTGCTCCAGATAATCCGGCGCATTTCCTTCAAATTTATAATAAATCTTGTGTTCCAGACTTGCCCAGAAATCCATCGCTATCGTCCGTATCTGGATCTCCACCTTCGTATCCACCGGACCATCGCTTAGATAAATCGGGATCGTCACAACCATATGGTAACTCTTGTAGCCGTTCGGCTTCGGATTCTTGATATAATCCTTCACCACCAGCACTGTCACATCCGACTGACGCGCGATCATCTCCGCGATCCGGTAAATATCCGGGCTGAACGAGCAGATAATACGGATGCCCGCAATATCGCTCAGATGCTCAATCATGTTCGGGATCGTCACCTCATGTCCACCGCGTTTAAGCTTCTTGACGATACTCTCCGGTGTTTTCAGGCGCGATTTGATGTGCTCAATCGGATTGTAATTATATAAATGAATAAACTCGTTATTTAGAATTTCAATTTTCGTGTTAATCGCTTTCAGGGCAGAATTGTACAGAAACATGACTGTCGTCCACTGGTCAAGCTGATTATACGTCTCAGGGATATTCAATTTTCCCTCTCCTTTACTGCTATTTAGTCAAATTTAAAGCCCTTTAACAGCTCAGCAAACCCGGTTGTCGCCTCGCCTGACTCATGATAATTAAATACTTCCTCTTCCGGCGCTTCGTCCGGCTCTACCTCTTTCATGCTAAGGCTTAGTTTGCCATTTGCGGTAGACAGGATTTTCACCGTCACTTTCTGTCCCACCTTTACGACTGCACCCGGATTCTCCACGCGCTTTTTACTCATCTGGGAAACGTGTACCAGTCCGCTTAAGCCATTTTCCAGCAGGACAAACGCGCCGTATGGCTTGATTGTCTCGACCGTTCCTTCCATGATCGCGCCGGTCTCACAACGCGCAATCCGGCTCTTCTTCTCCGCATCCTGTTTTTCTCTCGCCAACTCTCTGCCGGACAGGACGAGACGTTTCTTCTCCTCATCCGCCTCAATCACCAGCACCGGAATCTTCTTTCCATTCCAGCTGTCCAGATCCTCGACATACGCTGCATCCAGTCTCGACGCCGGTATAAAGCCGCGCACGCCTTCCACCATCGCAACCGCACCGCCGTTTACGACCTCGGAAATAGTAACCTCAAGCGGTGTGCGCTCATCGAGCAGCTGACGGAAATGTTCCCACGTCATCCTGTCATTCGCCTCCTTGCGGGATAAAACGACATTGCCCTCGCCGTCGTCGGTCTGAATTACCGTTGCCGTGAGCAGGTCGCCCGGCTGAATCTCTTCTTTCATATTAAAATCCGGATCATTGCTCAGATTCTCACGGTCAATCACGCCCTGAGCAAAATATTTCAAATCCACCAGCACCTGGTCGTCCGTCACTGCAACAACCGTGCCAGTCACAATATCGCCCTCATGCAGACGCTTGAAAGACGCCTCCAGCTCCTCGGCATAGTCCTCCATTGTCTCTACCAACTCTTTATTCTCATCCATCCTGGTATTTCTCCTTTCCGTTCCTTCTACACTCTTTTGGGTGGCAAAACTCTATTGACTATTTAACCATATTCCACCCGATATTTCCAGAGTGAATTTGTGAAAATTATCTTAAAATCGATTCGCTACCGCCCGATTCACAGCCTCTGGTTTGCAAACATCCCACCGGAAACAAAAAACATACCTTGCTGAAACCGCCCGAAGTTTCCTATGCCACAAAAGACCGCACATGCCTGCGCCTGTGCGGTCTACGTTTACACACACTTCACATCACAGTTTACACGTTATGTAAACTGCAATGCAAATTCATTCATCCAACACCCGTCTCCGCATCTTTCTCCAATCCATGGTTCTTCTGCCAGAATGTCACACCGCCAACCAACACAAGTCCCAGAAGATCCGTCCATGCGCCCGGATCCATCATGCACAGACCGCCCACGATCAAAACCAGCCGCTCTACAACGGATAGCCATCCAAACAGAAAACCGTTAAGCGCCGCCGCAATCCCGAAGATACCGAGCAGCGAGGTGATGCAGATCTGCACAACCTGCAGTGCATTCGTGTCGATGAATACCATCGCCGGGTTAAATGCCAGAATATACGGCACGATAAAAGCGGCAACCGCCAGCCGCGTCGCATTGAGCGCCGTTTTCATCGGAGGCGCTTTCGCGATCGCGGAACCCGCATAAGCTGCCAATGCCACCGGCGGTGTGATATCCGCCACGATTCCGAAATAGAAAACAAAGAAATGCGCGCAGACCAGATTGATCCCGATCTCCGGTGCAATCAGAATCGGCGCACAGGTCGCCGCCATAATACAGTAATTTGCCGTCGTCGGAACGCCCATGCCAAGCACGATACAGCATAACATCGTCAGGAACAGCGCGATCAGCGGTTTTCCCTGGGAAACTGCCACAATTGCCGTGATCAGCTTCGATGCCAGACCGGTCGATGTGATACATCCAGCCACCAGCCCCGCCATCGCACAGGCAACCGCCACCGTGATCGTGCCGCGTCCGCCTGCCTCCAGCGCATCCACAATCTTTTTCAGCGTGATCCGGTTATTCCGGTTCAGAGCACCGACCGCAATCGCGGCAAAGATCGCTACCGACGCAGAAAACTGCATCGTAAATGTATTTGTCGATACCAGCACCACCAGCACAATCAACGGTGCCAGCAGATAGATCTGTTTCATCAGCACCCGCATCTGCGGCAGTTCCTCCCGCGGAATTCCACGAAGTCCCAGTTTCTGTGCCTCCAGATGCACTGCGATATAAATACCCGCAAAATACAGCACTGCCGGAAGAATCGCTTTCAGCGCCACTGTCGCATACGGCACGCCCATATATTCTGCCATCAGGAATGCTGCCGCGCCCATGATTGGCGGCATGATCTGCCCGCCGGTCGAAGCAGCCGCCTCCACTGCTCCGGCAAATTCCGGGCGGTAACCACATTTTTTCATCATCGGGATCGTGACCGAACCCGTTGTGACAGTATTTCCAACCGAAGATCCCGATACCATCCCGCAGAGCGCCGAGGAGATAACCGCCACCTTCGCCGGACCGCCCGCCGAGGAACCGCAGAGACAGTTCGCCAGGTCGATAAAAAAATTCGAGATCCCCGTCCGTTCCAGAAACGCCCCGAAAATGATAAAGACCACAATATATTTTGCACAGACATTGATCGGCGTATTCATAACGCCGCTCGTCGTGTAAAATAAATCATAAATAACCTTTCCAAAACGCACCGTCGCAAATGTATATACAAGCAGTGCACCGACCACACAGAGAATCGGGATTCCCACACAACGCCTGCAAAGTTCCATCAGCGAGAGCACCGCCAGAATCGCCATCAGCACCATAACCGGATTCTTCGTGACCCGCGTCGCCAGCTTAATGATCGCATGCGCGTTCGCCGCAAAATAGAAAAATGGAACCGCCCCCACTGCCATCAGAACCCAGTCGTACCACGGCATATGGTTGATGCGTCCGTCTCCCTTCTGAATCGGATAATGCAGATACCCGAGAATCAGAATCATTCCCAGAAACATCGACAACCGGATTTCCGGCAAGGCGGTACTGAAAAGCGTCACATAAATGCTGTAAACGGAAAATAATACCGACAGCCACCGGATGATCGATGCTGGTTTCCCCTGCCAGACGCGCGTGTTGGACTCGCGGTCATATTTTTTCATGACTAACTCAACATCCGCAGCTGTCCCTGTGTCCGAATCGCCCTTTTTCAGGCTTTCACGTTCCAGGTATTTTAGATCTGGTGCCCTGTTTTTCTTTTCCTTCCATTCACCCATTCGTATAACCCCCTTTCATACTTCATTTCTGGGTTTCCCCCTTATTTCACCGGCACCTCCATCCCTTTCTCTGCGAAATAATCCGCTGCTCCCGGATGATACGGAACCGCTGTGACCGAAGTGGCAAATTCAAGGTTCAGCTCCGCTCCCTTCGCATGCGCCGCCTTGATGGAATCCATATTTTCAAAGACGCCATAGCAGAAGTTATAGATATCCTCTGCCGGAACGTCATCGCGCGCCACTACTACCGCACCGACAGCCACCGTCCTGATATCCTCATCCGTTCCATACGCGGACGCTGGGATCGTGTTTTTGCTGTAATATGGCGATTCTTTAATCAGCTGATCCATATGCTCATCGTCCAGGCTGACGAGATACACATCCTTCGTCGCTGCCAGGGAGGTGATTGCGGTCGTCGGTGCACCCGCTACGACAAATGCCGCATCAATCTTGCCATCCTGCAACGCCTCTGCGCTGTCCCCAAAGGATTGATACGTCGGATTTATATCTTTTTCGATATCCAATCCATATGCTCCCAGCACATCCACCGCATTATAATAGACGCCTGACCCCGCCGCGCCGACCGAAACATTTTTGCCTTCCAGATCGGCTACCGACTGAATCGACGGATCCAGCGTAACAATCTGCACCTGCTCCATATAGAGCGCCGCCACGGTCGAGAAATCAGCAACTTTTCCATATTCTTCAAAGAGATTCGTACCATTGTAGGCATATGCCATGACATCCGACTGCACAAATCCCAAATCCGCGTCATGTGCATCCAGCGCCTCGATATTTGCCTGTGAACCGCCCGATGTGATCGCCGTCACCGAAGTGCTGGTCGATTCCCCTATCTTTCCTGCAAGCACGCCGCCAAATCCATAATATGTACCCTGATCGCCTCCCGTCGTGAAAATGAGGCTGGTTCCGCCATCCTTTCCGCCCTTTTTCGTGTCTGTCACCTGCGCAGCGCCAGCCCCACTCTGACTTTCTTCCTGTCCGCCTGCTGTGTTACCGGCAGTATTCCTCCCGGCTTCATTTTTACCTCCCGCAGATGTCTCTGCCGATACTCCTGTCGTTCCGGTACTGCCGCATCCCGTCAGCGCCAGCCCTGCCGCCATCGCCATGGAAATTGCTACTGCCATGTGTCCCTGCATTCTCATTTTTTTCGTCTTTTTTGTTCTTCTCATTCTCTCATTCTCCTCCCTGCTTGAACATTTACGTCTTAGATAGACTGTCAAAAATTACCATTACTATTTTATGTGTGGGAGGGAAGAATTATTCCTTGGCACGTTAGTGCCTTTTTGCGTAATAGGGAATTCCAAGGAATTTCCTATTACGCAAAAAAGACCGCTGATCCGGACTTCCTGTCACCAGGTTGTCCGAATCAGCAGTTCTTTTATGTAACTGCGTTATGCAATTATATTACTTATACATTCACTCCATATGGTATGGGGAACTACTGACTACCAGCAGATACCCTGAGCCATCATAGCGTCAGCAACTTTCTGGAAACCAACGATGTTAGCACCAGCTACCAGGTTGTAGCCTAAGCCGTATTTCTCAGCTGCTGCTGCGGAACCATCATGGATACCAGTCATAATCTGATGAAGTTTGGAATCAACTTCCTCTGCTGTCCAGCTGTATCTCTCGCTGTTCTGGCTCATCTCAAGACCAGATACAAGAACGCCACCTGCGTTAACAGCCTTGGACGGAGCTACTACCATGTTCTTCTGATCCATTAAGAATCTCAGAGCTTCGTTGGTAGTTGGCATGTTAGCTACCTCGATGTAGTACTTGATGCCGTTAGCAGCGATCTTCTTAGCCTCTTCCATACGAACATCGTTCTGAGTAGCAGCCGGCATAATGATGTCAGCCTTAACGCCGAACGGTTTCTCACCTGGGAAGAACTGTACGCCGAACTTGTCTGCGTAATCCTGAACTTTGTTACGTCCAGAAGCTCTCATCTCCAGCATGTAGTTGATCTTCTCTTCAGTTACAACACCATCTGGATCGTAGATGTATCCATCCGGACCAGACAGGGTAACAGCCTTAGCACCCAGCTCAGCCAGTTTCTTGCAGATACCCCAAGCAACGTTACCGAAACCAGATACAACAACGCTCTTGCCTTCGATTGTATCGTTCTCATGTTTCATAACAGCTTCTACATAGTAAACAGCGCCGTAACCAGTTGCTTCCGGACGAACCAGAGAACCACCGAAGGACATTCCCTTACCTGTGATAGTACCGTTCTCGAATGCACCGCGAAGTTTTCTGTACTGACCATACAGATAACCAATCTCACGTCCGCCTACACCAAGGTCACCAGCCGGGATATCTACGTCCGGTCCGATGTGACGATATAACTCAGTCATGAAGGACTGGCAGAATCTCATGATCTCGTTGTCGCTTCTGCCGTTCGGATCGAAGTCAGAACCACCTTTAGCGCCGCCCATCGGCAGAGTTGTTAAGCTGTTTTTGAATGTCTGCTCGAAGCCTAAGAACTTCATGATAGACAGGTTTACAGAAGGAGCGAAACGTAAGCCTCCTTTGTACGGTCCAATAGCGCCGTTGAACTGTACACGATAGCCACGGTTTACATGAACAGCACCGTTGTCATCAACCCACGGAACACGGAACTCGATTGTTCTCTCCGGCTCAACCATTCTCTCAAGAAGAGCTACCTTCTCGTACTCCGGATGTGCATCTACAACCGGACCCAGAGTAGATAATACTTCCTCTGCAGTCTGAAGGAATTCCGGCTCATGTGCGTTTTTCTCTTTGAGTTCTGCAAGAACTCTGTCAACATACTTGCTCATTAGATAATACCTCCTGATATGTATATAAGTTTGAATAGCTCACTCAACTATGGTTACCACTAATACTCGATGATATATTCATCTATCTTGTACAATTTTCCCTCTGGTTCCAAATCGTTTTTGTGAACTTTTCTGTTTCTGTAATGTATTATATATCATCTCTTCGGCAAAATCAAATAAAAATAGTCTTATAGATGTTATTATCATTTGCTTATGGAGTTATATTGTTCTTGATTATAACTCGGGGATGGACAACGAATGTGTCCTGGCACATTCGGGCGTCTCGCGCGGCCGCTTGCGACAACCTGCATCTTCGCGCGAGTACGTATCATTGGCACATTCGTTCCTTTTTGTGTGATAGAAAATTCCAAGAAATTTCCTATTACGCAAAAAAAGAGGCCTGCCCAAAAGCAGACCTCTTGAAATTCGCATCTATTAGCCCAGGAAGCTGATGAATCCTGTCAGGATAGTTGCGTTTACAAAGTCGATGAATAAGGAACCTACCAGCGGAACTACCATGAATGCAGTCGGAGCCGGACCATATACGCCGGTGATTGCCTGCATGTTTGCCATAGCGTTCGGGGTAGCACCCATACCGAATCCACAGAAACCACTGGTCATAACAGCAGCATCGTAGGATTTGCCAAGTACGTTGAATACAACGAAGTTTGCATAGAAGAACATAAGTACTGTCTGTGCAAGAAGCATAACTACCATCGGTACAGCCAGCTCAGCTAACTGCCACAGCTTCATATCGATCATAGCCAGACCCAGGAATACGGAAAGGGAAGCACCGCCCAGTGTACTGATCTCTTCCATCGGGATCTCTTTGTTCTGAACATCCATGATGTTACGGATGATAGCACCAACTAACATTGCGCCGATGTAGAACGGGAATGTCATAAACTTGCCAAGGAACATGGATACGATAGTACCAGCACCGATAGCAACGATTAAGTACAGAAGACCGTCAAGGATTCTAGCGGAATCGATTGCACCAGTCTCATCTGTCTCTACAGTCTCAGTCTTAGTAGCTGCCTCAGCAACTGCGGACAGTTTGTACTTACGGATCTTAGCAGTTGCGATAGGACCACCGATTACGCAGCCTGCAACCAGACCATAAGTAGCGGAAGCGATAGCTACAACGCTCGCATTTGCTACGCCTAATTCCTCAAGTAACGGTCCGAAGGAACCAGCAGTACCGTGACCACCTACCATCGGGATGGAACCGGTTGCCAGACCCAGACGAGGATCCAGACCAAATACGCTTGCCAGACCAGCCCCCAGAACGTTCTGAAGAATTACCATAACAGCTGACAGAGCCAGGAATACAACTGTCTGAACGCCGCCCTTCTTCAGCATACGGAAGGATGCTGTGAAACCTACGCTACAGAAGAAAGCTACCATGAATACGTTTTTAAGTGTCATGTCGCAGGAAATTTCCAGAATGCCCATGCCTCTTACGATGGTATGAACAATTGCATAAAGGAAACCACCAACTACAGGTGCCGGAATACAATACCGACGAAGAATAGAAATTTTAGCTACCAGAACACGTCCCAGTAACAGTACAAGTGCCGCAACTGCGGTTGCCTGATACATATCAAGCTCGATTGTCTTCATACAACTACCTCCAACCTATTTTTTTTTCTTGCTCGCAGGTGTATAATACTGTAGCCCCGACAAAAAACTACAAGATCCATCATAAAAACATAAAATTTTTATAACATTTTTTTAACTTATGATAAATAAATTGGAAAGTTTTGTAAATCTACCCGTTATACCTCACGATCTACCGCCAGCATCAGGCTGTCGATGAACTTTTTGATGCTGACTTTGCCGCCGTAACGGCGTTTACCGCGGATGTGATCCATCTCTGCCCGGATTTCCTCGAATGGGAACAGGGTGCTGGAGTATGCAGTAAAGGTTTCATTCATGAAATCCTCAATACCCAAATGTGCCAGGTTCGACATGCCGACCGCGATCGCACGGCGGACACGCTGCTCCATGTTCTTCGGCGCATCGCTCAAAAGCTCGCAGAGCTGACCGATGCTGACCTGGGAGATCGGGCGTCCGTTGTTGTGCAGATACTCGCAGATCCGAAGGATATCGTCGCCGCCCTTCTCGCCGGACATGCCGAGACGGTTTAAAATGTAAAGCACCTTTCTGCCGTAACCGTCATCTTTTTTCTTCTCCTTCGGCATATCCGCGATCTCTGCCATGAACATTTTCTTAATATTCGTCAGTGTTTTCTCATTCTTGATCTGCTCATCCACATTACGGATGACCGATTTTACCTCAATGATATTGATTGGCTTGCTGATGAAGAACTCAATGCCCGCATCGTATGCCTTGCCGATCAATTCTTTTGCCGCCACCTGGGAAATCATGATGCATTTTGCCTTGCAGCCTCTTTCCCGCAGTTCGCGCATGACCTGAACACCGTCCTTTTCCGGCATCAGGAAATCAATCAGAACCATATCCGGATTCTTTGCCAGGATATCATCCACATCCGCCGGCTGTCCCTCTGAAGTACCGCAGACAATTCCCAGATCATTATCTTCAATAATATCCTGCAGGACGCTGATCACTGACATATCATCTTCAACAATATAAATCTCCATTTACTCTATTTCCTCCAATTTCGCTATCGGTATCTCAATATGGAATTTCGTTCCTCTTCCCTCTTCCGAATCCACTGAAATACTACCTTCAAACTGCTCCTCTACCGCGTTTTTCACACCGCAGAGCCCGACGCCTCTATATATATTGCCGGTTTTTTCATCAAACTTCGTTGAATATCCCATATTGAAAATCCGTGGGAGATGTTTTTCTGAAATTCCCGGTCCGTCGTCCGCTACTTCAAACACATAATTACCATCTTTTTTGTACTCCCGAATCCAGATCATCCCACTTTTTTTCGTCGATTCGATCGCTTCCACCGCATTTCCTACCAAATTTTTGAGAATCGTCATAAGCTGGTAGTGTTCCTGCGTCATAAAATTGTCCCGGCAGTCAAACATCAGACGGATATCCAGCTTTTTCTCCGCCATGGTCCGGTAGGTGGATGATTCCAGAATCCGAAGAAGATCCTGCAGGCTCATCGTTTCCTCGTTCGACTCTTCCTCGATCGCCTCCTCAATGCCCTGAATGATGCGGATGTAATCTTTCTTGATCTCATGGACATCCCGCGCTATCTCAAGTCCCATCTGCTGCATTTCCCGTGGAAGATCCTTTTCCAGAATCTGCTCATAGAGCTTGTATGCATTGCTCATGACGCGCTCGATCTCCTCGGTGTTCTTATGCATCAGGTAAATCTCAGTCTTGAGTCCCGTTGTCATAAGAAATAACCGCTGATAACGGCTCTCATGATCCGCTTTCGTAAGAAGAAGCCGGTACTGCTGTTCTCCGATCAGTGCCAGTGCCACAAAAAGTGTGCGGACTGCAGCGATCATAAAAAGCTTTTGAATTATATCCGGTCCCGGCATCGCATTGTTTTTAAGAAGCGCCGCCAGGAAGTTTTCGAATATATTCGAGCATAAGTCACAGAAAAATGCCGCCGCAATCACATTTTCCAGATTCGCGATATGTTTATTCCGGATCTGCAGCTTGAACATCATGCCGTACACGATATAAAAGAATGCTCCGGGCATCGCAAGCTGTACCAGCATCTCGGATGGCATTCCCTGCAGATAATATATCACAATTCGGAACAAAAAAACAATGATCGACGTCACCGTACAGATCGTCATCGTGTGAATCTGGCTTCCGACTGTCATAATCAGCACCGGAAGCAGGATAACCGACGCTGACACACGGAAATTGTTGACAAATACGTTCCAATACAGCTGCGAAGTTATCGCTATGATAAAGCCTATCGCTAATGTTCGTCTCCAGGATTTCATTTCTGCCTTTCTCCCTCTTTAAACGGTTCGATTTCACATGGTCTTTAGCCTGAGTAAAACAGTTTTTACATATTCATATAGTATACTTAGTTTCATGAAATCTGTAAAGAATTTTATAACAGATGTGAAACTCTTGTTACTGTTCACACACGTGTGCCCAGCAACGGGATTTTGCCGATGCTACGCATTCCAAATCGGCAAAATCTGCTGCCGGAACTGTATCGTACGGAATTTTCAGTTCAAAAAATTCCTACCTGTGAACAGTTACAAACTCTCCCAGTGACGCTGCCCTGCTTATAACCCCTCTTTACCTATATAATAGCGTCTCCCGGATTCTCTCCGCAAACGCATTCATCCGATCCTCAATCCCCGGCAGCTGCATCGCTGCCCCGGCATTGTTTGCCGTCTCCATCATCGCAAACTGCCCCGGCAGATAGAAGGTTTTGTTCATATTTAACGCCGCGATAAGCTGTTCCGCCACGATATCGCTTCCGGAATAGCCCGACACAACCACCGCAAACAGCGCTTTGTCATAAAACCGCGTCGTCCGGAACAGCGAAGTCAGGCGGTTGATGAACGCAGTCAGGTTTGCCGACAGCGCATCGTTGTAGTTTGGACAGAGCATCACGATCGCATCCGCCTCGCGGACTGCCGGATAGACGTCCTCGACCATCACTCCACCGTAGAAGCAGCTTCCCTGCTCGCCAAAATGCAGGCACATCTTGTACGGGCATCCGGCGCAGTCGGAAAGCGTACCGTTTCGAAGCCCTATCTCCCGGATCTCCATCTCCGGGAGCTGTTCTTTCACCCGGTTCCAGATCGCGTAGGTGTTGGAGGTCTTGTGGCTTGACGCGTGCAATACCAATACTTTCGGACATTTTTTCCTGACGCAATCCGTTCCCAGTACTTCTTTGACCAGCCCCGCCGCGCTCTCGCGGTATGCCCCCATCAGATCGGTTCCAAGATTATTGGAAACGATCGTGTAATTGGAAAGTGTCCGCGTGCCTTCGACGAGCGGACGCCCCACGAACGCGCAGCCCGCGCAGTTAGCGGCAAACACCAGATCCTTCGCCGCCGATTTGGAATAGAGGTCATTTTCACTGTCCACCAAAAGCCCGCCGACAAAACCGTTCAGAAAATCCGGATGTTCCCGCAGAAAGCGAATCAGGCGGTAAAGCTCCAGGTTGATACCAGATGTGCCAAGCGGCACGGCAAACAGGATACGTCCCTGGACTGGATTTTTTCGATTCTGTGTCTTTTTCAGGCGCCTCCATCGGTTTACATAATCTTCAAACGTGCTGATTTCCGTCGCTGTCTCATAGACGTAGCCGTCCAGCGCATAGGATAACACCTCCGAAAGGCGCGCATCCGCACCTTTTTCCTCCTCGCGCAGATGGACGAGGAGGAGTGGCATTTCTTCTATATAAATATCTCCTTCTGAATTTGAATGAATCACTTGTTTTCGCTTCCTTCCTGCGATAAGACTCATTGATCAGACAATCCTTTTCAGATTTTCCTCCGCCGTCACAATCCGCTCATACAGCGCATCCGGCAATGGCAGAATTTCTGTTTCCAGACCATATTCGGTATAACGGTTTTTCACGCCCATGAAGATACCGCCCATGAAGACGGAACCGCAGTGCCATTCGCCGCGCATCATCAGAATCAGGGAGATTGCGCCGGAGGAATATGCCGGTGCGATAAACGGCTTGAAACCGATCGCGCGCATATGCAGGTTTGCCGTTACCGTCAGCTGGGTCAGTTCTTTTGAAAGCTCGTCGTTGTAATTCTCAATGGAATCTGCGATGACGAGATCCTGTCCATGCGGTCCGAAGGAACGCCCCTCAGTCAAAAACTGTGAAAACCGCCCGTCGCGCTTCGCATAATAAGCCGCACGCGCATTCATAACGCCCAGTCCGAAGCCCTGTACCTGTTCCGGGCGGAGTCCCTTTAAATCAAGGATGCCGTTTTCGTCCTTGTTGCTCTCCAGCCATGCCGTCTTTGCCAGCGGGTCAACCGGATCGGAGACAACGGCAAATAAGCCCTTGAAATGCTCGGCTCTCGCCTGTCTTGCATACTGCGCAACGATCTTGGAGTTATTTTCAAACTGGTACATCCGCACATCCTTGACACCGGAACCAACCGGCGGGATTCCCTTGGAAGCAACAAATACAAACACATCGCACTTAAAGAGGTCTTCCGGTTTTACCACATCGACCTCCGGCAGCGCGTCATATGCCCACGGGTACGCGATCTGGTTTTCCTCAAATTCCCAGCGTGCGGTCACTTTATCGGAAATATCACAGATGCCGATCGAACTGATGCAGTCGCCGCCCAGAAGATGAAGCCCGGTCAACAGCGTACTTCCGACGTCGCCGATCGCCAGCACATGGACTCTTTTCTTCGTTTTCTGCGGTTTTTCTGCCAAAATAGCCTCAAAATCCGGATGCAGGCGGTTGACTGCGCGCATCACGCCCTGAATGATCGCAGCTTTGACTGCCTCGTCAAGTTCGCAATTCACCTTTTCTGCCGCGCCACTCTCAGATGCACCGCTGCCTGCCGCTTTTTCCGTCGATTCTTCCAGCTTTTTCTTCATCGTCTCCGCCTGCGCTTCCAGCTTCCGGCTGCTTAACCAGGAAACATTCTCTGCCTCCTGGAATAAAAGCAGCGGCGAGTTTACCTTAAAAGAATCTCTTCCGGTTCCCGGCTCGCGTTCGAATAAGAATGTGAGCGGTGTGCCCGGGTGCGGCATTTCTGCCTTTTCGTATGATAAATTTCCATTGAAGGAACAGCAGATTTTATCTCCAATTTTATAATAGTACATATTGCATACCCCCTGCTCTTTTTTGATATCTTATATAATATTATTTTGCATTATTTGACATAATTTCTCACTTCCGCGTCCGATACAGCATCTCCAAATCATTTTCCAGATACACCGACGCTGCCAGATTCGGATCGTAGCTGACACACTCGCCTTTATCCGGGCAGAGCGGCAGGATGACCGCTTCAGACAAGCGGCTTAACGTCAGGTTTCTCGCAAACAGCGCCCGGTACTCGGATTCGAGCACCAGAAGGATGTTGCGCGCATTGCGGATGCAGCACGCAGAGAACTCAAACGCGGCTTCCGGCGTACTTCCCTGTACCGGCGGTGCGGCATACGGCAGGATCATATTGATCGACGGCGTCAGTCCCGCCACCTTCACGGTATCGCGGCGCACCGTATCTCCTCCAATGAACGGGTACAGTGTGGACTCGACAAACCAGTTCCGCAGGTTCGGAATATAATAAATACTGTCTACCGGCACGCCCTTCGTCGCCATCGTGTCGCGCCCATAGCCTGAAATCATACCTAACACCAATTTTTTGATTTCCACGCCCTCTTCACGCAGCATCGGCTCCAAGGCCTCGAAACGTCCGCCGTGATGCAGCAGATCATCCACCAGAATCACCGGGCGGTCAAAGGACTTGATAGCCTTGATCTGGCTTCGCAACGGCGAATAGTACGGGAACGCTTCGATCGACTTCTCTTTCAGCTCCGGATCGTACACTTTATCTGTATGCAGCGTCTTCGTCACCGTATTCGGAATAACTTTTCCTCGCAGGATCTTGCCGAAGGGCACGCACATCGCCCCGCCGAGGCGTCTCGGCGTCACTGGGTCACGCGGCACACCATTTAACGCCGTGATCCGTTCCACCAGACGGTGGTAAATCACGCTCGCCGACATCGAAAGAACCAGCTGTCCCGGATAGAAGCGCGTCATCGCCATCTGCAATTCCCGATGCGCCTTGTAGATCGCATCCAGAACGCGCGGATTGCTGGAAAATGGTTCTTTTAACGTTGTTTCCAGATTCTGCACTAATACAAGCGGCGCATGCATATCGACCAGATAGAGCGGCGCGTCTTCCGGGGATTCCGGCGCCTTCACAAAGCCCTGGCGGACCACCGCCGACAGCACGCGCTCCGGGCAGTAACCGTCTGCCGGGAAGAAAAGTGCATAGCCGCATTTATACTCAAAGGACCGTGCGATCGCCTCGGTTAAAAGCAGCTGTTCCGCGTCGTAGATCATCGGATCGCGCTCGACATAGATACCCGAAATCAGAAGAATCTCACCGTAGGTATGGCGGCGCACCTGATCTGCCAGACTGACCTGTCCCAGAACGGCAAACAGCTCATCCGGCGCCAGATAACGAAGCCGTGCCACTCCGACCAGCCGGTTTTCCTGCACGGTATTCCTAAGAAGCAGCAGCCGGTCGCCCGACTCCTTCATCGAATTCAACAGGTTCTCGCGATCTTCTTCGTCCCGCAGAACGAAATTCGAAATTTCCGCCAGAAGCATTTCATCCGGCATCTCCACCTCCTCATAGGAGATCGCACGCGCGCGGATATATGGTTTATATTCCGGCTCGCGCAGATACAGACCATTGTAATAGATATATTCCTGCACAGACGGGTCGATCAGGTTCGAAATATCCCGGTTCAGATCGACATTTTCACGGATTCTCGTCGAACTGATGTCCTCCAGATGCTCCGGAAGCTCCAGTTCCACGACCTTGCCGCTAATCTGATCCATCATCTGACGGTTGTATTTATTGTCCGCCTTGACATCCCCCACGCGGCGGAACGCGATGTGGTTCATCGAATGAATCGAATTTTTGACCGGTTTCTTCTTATAAGAAGAGGCATTGGCAATGACATCGCTGCCGACCACGATATACAGCTCTTTTCCGGAAAATACCTCTCTCAGGCGTTTCAGATCCGCCGGATTGGCAATATTGACCGGAATCTCATCCGGGAACAGATTCACATGGAACTCATCCGCCACCGACATACTCACGATCTGACGGCGGATCAGATGCGGCTGCGCCTTTTTTGACCAGGAAAATTCATCGACCGCCAGAAAAACCTCATAGCCGCGATCGCGAATCTCGCGGACAATCTCCTTGTGTGACAGCGTAAACGGGTCAAATGTGCCTGGGAAGAATGCCACCTGGTTCCGCTCCTTGATCTCTAAATTGCCCTCGGTCATATGATACTGCGTGATGAACCGGTAAATATTAGAAAGGGACGCCGCACGATAAAATGCCGTCAGCTCATTTCCCTTATTTTCATTGAATAAGAACAGCATCTTGCGGAAGGACAGGGCGAACAGCTCTTTTTTCTCCCGGCACTCCATCCAGGATGAGCCGAAGACGGTCTGCCCCAGCACCAGCATCGCCTCCTGGCGCACCGACTCGCGGTAATTCGCCAGACCGCTGAGCAGGATGCCAAGCAGACGTCCGCGCCGTTCCTCGCATACCTCTTTTTCCTCCGCAAAGCGCTCTGGGTAGCACGAATACCGTTCCAGCAGCACGCCGACCGTATCAAGCGCAACCGAGACTATCTGGTCGTTTGCATTTGCCATCATGCCATGCAGGTAGGAAACGATCTCCTCCAGCTGTTCCGGCGGCAGCCACAGCGCCGCCTGCCCCAGATACTGCGGAATATATTTGGAAAATTCGTACTCACCGACTTCCAGCCCCTTCATCAGCTCAACCACGATCTCATTTCTCTGATCCGGTGTCAGAAGCCCGATGATGCGAAGCAGGGCGGTTCCGGCATCATGGCGCACGATCACGTGCTCGCTGACTTTTACAAGGTTTGAGAGATGCGCTGCGATATGCAGCATATGTTCCTGTTTACCATGCGCAATCTGATCGACAAGCAGCTTGATATTGGCCGACTTGATGACCCACGGCGTCGCTGTTTTGAGGTTATCCAGGAAAATATCGGAGACAACGTCGCGGTCATACAAAAGTTCCTGTTCTCTCGCCGTGTCCTCTCCGAGGTTACTTAACACGCGGTATTTGAGGAAGGTCATCGTGATATTGTCCTCAACCTGCGCCGCCTTCACGCACACGCCGATCTCGGCACAGCACGGATGATCCGGCTGGTACGCCGTCAGAAGCTTGAAGGCGCGCCACGATGCGATCCGCACATCCGGTTCCCCACTCTGCGACTCAATCAGGGCAAATTTTGCGATTTTCCCCAGTTCCTCTTCACTCAGCTTATCAAACGGCATGAAATGCACCGTATCCAGCAAAGAAAATGCCTCGCCCGGATCCAGCTCATCCGCCCGATCATACCAAACCAGAAATGCCTCCAGAAATTCCCGCAGATCGCCCGGCGTCGCATGATCAACCACCGATGCCAACACATTTTTCAGGTGATAACGGATGCGCCGTTTCTGCTGCAGCATCAGCTTGTGATCCGGCCGGATGATCATTTCCAGATATTGCTTCCAGATCTCCATCACCCGCTCCTCGGCAATATCCGGCATACCCGCCGGGCGCTCCTTGCGGTAACCGGCGTTGAACTGCGCGATCACATGTCCGAGCAGCCTCGCCGCCTGCGCGCGGATGTCGCCCTCGCGGTGCATCAGAAGCTCATATAAAAAGCCCAGCGTCTGCTCTTTCTGCTTGTCGTTTGTATATGTAAAATATTCACGGAAAATGTTTAAGTACGCGCGGACACTCTTCCAATCCTTCTCGCTGCGCGCCGCCTCGAGGAGATTGCCAAACTGGCGTTCCGCCCCCATCTGATGCATGACGCGGATATTATGCTCAATACCCATAAAAATGAGGGACTGCACCGTCTGCTCTGCGTTCCGAAGGGAAATATCCGGCAGCACCTCCGGCTTTTTCGGGTGTCCATTCAAATCCACATCCACACCGAGAGACCGCATATAATCCTCAAAATCATGCAGTTTGGAATAAACAAAGCGGTAACGGTTTAATTTGACCTCGTCCACGTTGTCGAGTTTCGAGAGGATGACGTTGAACGCCTCATCCAGATTGGAAATGTAGGTAATCTCACGCCCGTCGTCGCCGCGGCTCTGTTTTACACGGAAATCGGCATAGATCAGCACCAGGGATTCAACCGACAGGTTTTCCGGTTCCAGATCCCAGGTCGAATGGTTCGCCGCGATATGACCGATGTATTCCATCGAATGATTGTTAAACCACTGGTTTGTATAATAGTAATGAAGATACGGAACCCGCTCATTCGGCTTGCAGCCGAATTTGCCGAGATCATGACCTGCAGCCGCGCCCGAGGTCAGCGTCAGATCGATCGGAACACCCGCCTCGTAAAGCCCGCGTGCCACCGTCATCGCGACGTAATGCACGCCCGCGATGTGTTCCAGCGTCCGAAACGGCGTCACCTCCGCATTGAGGCGCATCATCTCATAGATGTATTCCTGTGCGAAAAACTTCTTGAAACGGCTGTATTCTGCCGCGCACTCAAAGCTTGAAGCTTCCTCATCACCCAAAAATGCAAAGTCCTCCATCGGTTTGTACGGAAGCACCGCCCGCTCGCGGTCAAACACGAACTGAAGCACTGCCAGATAGAACTCCGCACCGGCGGAAAAAGCGGCATTTTCCTTCTTAAACTCCGCATCCGGGTAGAGAATATGGCACACATACTGGTAGGTAAACTTCATCCAGCCCTCTTCCGGCTCATGCCCTAAAAGGCTTAACGGTTCCTCACAGATCTCGTAGACCGCCCGGCAGGAAATCCGCTTTTTGATCGGGAAAATATGGGCAAACTGCTCCTCCCAGTGTTCCTTGTTCATGAGCATCATGACATTTTTCCGGCTCAGTCCCGACCGGTCTAAAAAGTCTTTTTCACAAAGGCGCTCGGTCAGTTCCGCAGCCGCCTGACGTACCTCTTTTTTACTCATCCACATCCCTCACATTCTCTGGATCTCTCAGAGGCTTCTTTGCTGTGCAAAAACCATCTGAGTCATTGCAAATATTCTTTTCATATCAAATTTTATAATACTTGAATTATACCACCAGGTGGGGAAGTGCGCCATACAAAATAACGGATAATTCATCGCCATACGGCACAGTAAAACCACAAAAGACGCCTGCAAAAATGCAGATAGCTCATCTATCTCCCATTTCTGCAAACGTCTTTGTTTTTACAAGTCAATCGTTTTATGGCTGCTCTTTCCGAATCTCCGGAATCTCAACCCCCAGCTGTTTCGCCATCGCATCCGCGATCACCTGATGATCGTCCCAGTGTTCCATGCCGGATACCATCACATAGGCAAAAGGACGGCTTCCATCTCTCATGAAAACCGGAATGCAACCGCCGCACACGAAGAAGTTCTCCTCGCGCACCTTCCAGGATGCTTCCAGTTCTCCGGCTCTCGATGCCGTCAGTGCCCGCAGCGAGCTCATCCCCGTGAGCCGCGATGCTGCCAGCTTGTTGGTCATCCACCAGTCTGCTTCCAGCGTCGCTCCCTCCATCTTGTAGGCAAAGACGGTCGTCTCGTCCTCCACGATGCGGACAGCGACCGAACCGTAATATTTTTTCTCCGTGACCTCTGCAATCAAAAGCCCCAGCTCAAGCGCCTGTTTCCGGGTAAATGTGTCGTAGCAAAGTACGGATTCCTGCTGTTTCAGAATCTCATTCCATTGTTCTTCGGTGTAGAAATTCTTCATGTGTTCCCCCTCCTGTGTCGGTTTGTTTTCCCCTTGTGAATCAGGTTATGATCCCCCGGGGTTCATTATATCATACGTATTCTCACCCGTCCACTCACGAACCCGCGCTATCGCGCTCCACCGCCCTGCTTCGCATGGCTGTTCGTTCGTTAATGGCGCAAGAAAAGAATATGTCTGCTTCGCAGCCGCATTCTTTTCTCCTGCGCTCATTATATTTTTTCATGAATACAGCTGTAAACACATTGGAATTTCATTTTGACTCGGCTTCATAAGGGATTTAGATAGAAGCCGCAATCAGTCAAACTTCGACCTAAATGTTCTTTTTACTGTCTGTCTTTCCCATCCCACACACCATTTTCATCTACATAGTAGCCGTCCGGTGTCAGACGTCCAACATACAGGATGCCTTTTCTTCCGTCTGAGGTCGGGTGGAAATAGCACCATTTGCCGTCAATCAAGACCCAGCCGATCTGCATGCCGTGTTCCGGATCGAGGTAGAACCAGCCGTTGTAGTCTTCGTCGCGCATCCAGCCGGTCTTGATATAGCCGCTTTCATCGAACGCCCACCAGTTGCCGTTTACCTGCTCCCATGCATATGCAATGCCCGATGTGCCGCGTTTTTCTGCCTTCGGGTAGCTGCCGTCTGCGAAGCGGAGCCACCATCCGTGTTCATCCTGCATCCAGTGGCTCTTTCCGTCATTGGCCGTACTGTTGGCAGTTCCTGTGAGAATACCTATGCTGCTGTTGATTCTTCCCTTCACCGGATCCTGCCTGGTCGCTCCGCTGCCGGAAGACTTGTCACGTCCGGAGGAAGCGCTCTGGCTGCCTGATTGGTCTGGCTTATCGGAGTTATCTGGCTTATCCTCTGTCGGTGGAGCTGCCTTGCTGATTTCAAATGTAAGGGATGCCGGAGCCGGTGTGTTGTATCTGGATTCCCACGTATCAAATTCACCAAAATCAAACTCGGCTTTGATTGTGTGGGTGCCTACAAATGATTCTCCCGGCTTCGTCCAGTTGAGTATGGCTGTTCCATCTTCCCCAACCGGAACTATATCTGCATCCGGGGTTTCATTATCATAGAAACGAACATAACCCTGCAGCTTGTCCTGGTAAACTCCCTGCACTCTGGCAATGATGTCGAAATCTTCTTTCTCTGTTCCGAGAATTCCTTTCGCAAGCTGTACTCCGGTCGTCCGGTTCACAGCTGTTAAGGTAAGAGTGGGGGTTCCTTTTTCAATGGTTATGGTTTTCTCTGCCGATGTGCTTGTACCGAGATAATTCGTTCCCTCTGCCATGGTGATGCTTACCTTTGCAGAACCGACACCTTTGATGGTCACCTGTCCCTGTGCGTCCACGGTGAGAACCTTTTCATCCGAGCTTGTATAGTTCAGAACTCCATCTCCCACTTTCTTCACACCTGTCAGTGGAAAGCTGTCGTCTCCATAGGTTTTTTCTCCGGTCCATGCTTGCCGATCGATCGAAACCGAACCCTGTATCTGATGGATCGTTCCGGTCTGGGCTGGATATATGATACGGTAATTCTGCAGATTCACTGCACTCTCGCCTGTCTCAACCTTTGCCTCTGAGGAATCAATGGTTACCGTCTTACCGGTTCCGGCATTGGCATCTTCAAAGTTTCCTTTCAGACCGCGGATGGTATAGATTGGGCCCGGAGTTCCTATCGCTACCGTCGCCGCTAATGCGATGTCGGTATTTCCGTCATAAGGCTTTTCAATAGGTGTCGTAACAACTGCGGTCAACTCTTTCGGAGATATCTCCGGAATCACACTTCTTTTCAAACTATTTCCATACTGCCCTTCCGACGCTCCATCCGGTATAAATTCTGCCTGATATGCAGTGGTTCCCGTTACCTCCGGATAAATGGAGGAAGCGGACTTTCCGCTCTGATCCGCACTGAACTTCCATGTTCCTAAAACCGGTGATCTATTATAATTAACAACCTGAAATCCTTCTGCCAGCCGTACCGGAATCTCTGAAAGTGCCTGTCCATAGGTTCCATTCGCTTCAAAGGATACGTCGCCAGCGGGACCTTTGAACTGTAAGATATCCGGCGTTGTCACAGATAAGCGATCAGCCGACTTCGATGCAAAACTGTTGTCTGTTGCTTTCACGCGAAGGGTTATATAATAGGTGTTAGCCGGCTTCGGTGACGTAAACGTCTTCTCCGTCCGCCATTGAAGCTCACCAGACTCAGATTCAGCAATTCCATACTCATACTTGGCATCAGTCGGCTCGACAATTTTGATAGAGTTGCTGGTTTTCGTTATCTTTGTTATCTTATCCGGTTTTGCCGGTCTTACCGGAATCGTTATTGCGGCTGCTTCACCTGCTGTGGAACCTGCGGCTGCCTTTCGCACATACAGGGTAATCTCTCTCGCATTCTCCGGCTGATTGTCCAGAATTTTCGTCAGAGAAGCTTCGCCTCCTGCCCGGATCTTCGTCCAAGTTGCAGAATTCTCGGATTCCGCATATTCGAGCTCATACAGAGCCGTATTTTTCAGGACTTCCCTTTGATAATCAATAGAAGTCTGTTCACGCTCCAATACATTCTCATCTTTACCTGCCTCAACCTTTCCGGTAAATTCCACACCGCCAAAGGAGGCTTTCACTGCCTCCGAAGCCGGAAGGTACATATAGAGCTTTCCGCTGGAATCTGTCCGGACATCCTTAAAGCCGTAGGAGCTTTCTTCAATACTTGCATCTCCAACCAGTGTATTATTATCATAGATACCGGTCAGATCCGCTGTGGTGTAATAAACCGGGGTACCGTTCCCATCTTTTATTGTATTATTCTTCTGCCACGTTTTGTCTACCTGCTCCCAGCCATAAATGATCGGTCGCGGTATATATCTATCCGCCTCCTTCAAACAGATCGTTCCACCCGTAATCGTCACATCAGTTTGTACCTGTGTATTACTACTTTCTCCCATCCCAATATGTGCTACTTTCCTATACCCTGTCGTTTTTTTATCCAGACATATGGTACCACCGTCAATCAGCACCTTCGACGAACTATCCAAACCACTTCCGATGCAGGCTCCCCGTTCAGAATAAGCTGTAATCATTCCGCCATGAATCTCAATCTCTGCAGTTATCGCCGGTTTACTACGGGCATATCCAATACCACTTCCAATTCCGGCACCGTTCTCCGAGCTTGCATTCACCGTTCCGCCTTCTATCACGATTTTACCGGTTCTTTTCTGGCCATTAGCACTTCCTGTTCCGATTCCGGCACCACCACTACTTTTTGCAGTTACATCTCCTCCGCTAATCTGTATTTCTTTTACACTTTTACTTGCCGAAGCACCGATAGCCGCTCCGTTAGAAGCGGAAGTTGCAATTACAGTTCCCCCCTTGATGTGAATGATTCCTGCATCCTCCCCTCCATTTCCTCCAATTGCTGCACCAGTCTTGTTTACATTTGTCTTATTGAGCACCTCTATGGAGCCCTGCCGTTCCGGTTCCTTGTCAATCGTAAGCTTTGCACCTTTCGCTACACTAATGCCGGCAGGTGAAGAAAACTTCTCTGATTTATTAATCGAAATCATGTTTTCCCCTTCCAGATAGGTGATCACCTGGGACGCTCCGTTTATCTGAATCGGTGCGATAGCCTGTGCCGGTGTAATCGTAAGGTTATTTAATACGAGCTTTAGTTCACTGGAAGCTGGTGTATTCACGGAAAGATGATAATTCTTCACATTATTCCCAGATGAAGTGATCCGATAGCATTTAGCATAGGACTGGTCTATTAACTTCTCACTAACCACCTGATCAGAATCGGCTGCTTTTTTAGAATAGGAAATCGCCAACTGACCATTATCCACGTAAAAAGATATATCTCCAAGGGAAAGATCCAATTCTCCCTCCAGCGTCTCTGCCGCATTTAATACAATAATATCCGTTCCGGCAGCCTCTGCCTTTACCGTTTTGTTGTCCAGAGTAAATCTTCCGCCGGAGCTGCCTAAACCTGCAATACCTGTATTTATCACAAACTGGTAATTTCCGGCCGGAATATATGCCAGAGCATATGCATGATTGCCTGCTGCTGCATCGATTGTCAGCTTCCCGTCAAAGGCAAACTGACCTTCATTCTGCCTTAATTCCACCAGAGCTTCTGAAGCAGCTCCAGTCAGCCGTCCGGCTGTCAGGGATACATTCTCTGCCGCCTGCACCATGGATGAGTAGAAGTGGAACCGGACAGGATACAGGGGTTCTCCAATGGTGAGAGAAAGATTCTTTTCCTCCTCTGAGTTCATCGTGAGGGTTCCTGTTACTGTAAAGCTATTACTTTCTCCTTCCCCTCCTTCTTCCTGTACCTGAACCGATACCGGAACCACTCCGGACAGAGGCGTATACCAGCTGACTTTACCAGTCTTTATCTGATAACCGGAAGCTTTTTGAGATAAATAGGTTACTACATCCGGTGCAGCGCCGCCTTCACTTGCTTCTTCCCCGATCCGAGCCGTCAGTGTATAATTCTTATCGTCCCTCAAACGACCATCATGGATGGTCAGATCCATTGTCTTCTGGTAAGCGGCTTTTCCCAGCGTGACGGAGATGGTTTCATCCTTTCCTTTGTTTAGAACAACACTTCCCTCCATCGTCTTACCTGCCCCGCCACTGGAAGACTTCAGATCTACAACCATCTGCATATTCCCGGAATAGCCCATCCACCGGATTATATCCGGTATCGTTCCCCTGAATTCTGAGACAGTCATCTGAGTGCTTGTTTTATAAACCGGAGTTGTTCTTTTTGTATCATCCTCCCGATACAGGGATATGTCAGCCTGATAGGTTCCATCAGCTAGCTGGTTATCATACGCGGTGATCCGGAATGTTTTTTTCCCGTAGATACATTCTCCCCTGGGAGCAATGGAGCTTTCAACCGGCAGCTCTAACTGCACCTCCTCGGAAATAGTGATACTGCCGCCTTCCATGCCATTTCCATTAAGAGGCCTTAACACTCCATAACCAATATTTCCTCCCGTTACCTCCACAGATCCACTTAATATCCGGATATCGCCACAGGATAATATTAAACCACTCACTCCATTCCATCCGCTGCCGATGGCAGCTCCCATGTATCCCTTCGTACTATCCTTATAAGAAGATACGGTTATATCGGGAGCTTCGCCTTTCGTCCCGCCGATCACGATCGTGTCTACCCTTCCACTCATTCCGCCTCCGATTCCGGCTCCTGTCTGCTTTCCTCCTTCTGCGGTTATCGTTCCACCCAGTATTTTAATGGTTCCGCCGATTCCATAGCGACCGGTTCCGATTCCGGCTCCTCCATAATAATCCTGCGTTTTGGGAATCTGATAAGCTCCACCTTCAGCTGTAATGCTTCCGCCCTTGATTATAATCGTTCCTGTCCTACAGTTCTTATCTGCACCTTCGTCACTTGTTGTTCCTTTTCCTCCGATACCGGCGGCCCCATAGGCACCTCCCACTGCCTTCAGTCTTCCGGTACTATTCTCCGTAATAACCAGTTTTGCTCCTTTTCCCACCTCAATTCCGGCTCCCTCATCCAGTCCCACAAGTGTATTGGTTCCTTCTAAGGTCAGATTCAGCTGGGCATTGCCTTTCAGGTAAATACCGGCCAGATTCCATCCCCTGACTCCATCAGATTGGATCGTTACATTTTTAATAGTCAGATCGACCGTAACATTATCAATTATGATGCCGCCCTTAATGTCTTGAGAATTATACGGCCGCGTGGTAGGGCAATATCTGCCGGTAATGGTTATTCCGTTAAACTTATTTTGGTTAGCACTATTAATGCGCAGCGGCTCATTATTCAGATCATACTCCCCGCCTGCCAGAGTCATCAGCTGCATCTCTCCTACGAGAACGCAGATTTCCGGAAGCTCTGCTTCCTCTCCCAGTGAATATTCCTCCGGCAGAACCGGTGTGTAGACATAGGCACAACCGTTGTAGTCCTGGTTTGCCTCATAATAGCCATTCCAAGTCTTATCGGAGGTTTCGATAGGCTCTCCGTCCTCGTCAAATTCTTCGAAATAGTCTTTTTCGGAAATGCCGCCGTGAAACTCCGGGAGGTCACTCTGCTCTTCGTCCAGTTTCCAGGTTATGCCGGAAATCTGACAGACTGCCGTTTCCGCATCTGTATCTTTCTCTGTGCCCTTATCTACTGCTTCCACCAGATGCACGTTCTGGCTGTCTTCCGCCAGCGTTTCATCCGCCTCTTCCACCTCAACCTCCAGTGTATCCGGAAGGATGATATCGCTTTCTTTGGCACCCAGAGGGAGCTTCTGCACCGCAACTGCCTCATCTAACTCCGAAAATCCGATGATTGCCGGACCTTTTTCTTCTGGAAGCACCGTCACCTCGATGCTTGGCAAAAAGCCGGTATCCAGTTCATAGCGGCTGCTTTTCAATTCCGCATCAAACACATAGATACCCGGTGTTTTTCCATCGTATGTATCTTTCTCACTAAATGTCTCATCCAGCACCCAGCGGACCTTGACTTCCTTCCAGTTTTTATCGGTTTTCGTCCCGTCCGCATCGGATGGGGATGCTTTCTGCCCAGTGTCATCCACCCCTATTTCCGATTTTTCTATAACATCTGCCTCAGATGGGGACGCTTTCCGAACTGTACCATCTGTTTCAGATGAAGAAAGTGTCTGAGACCTTTTTTCTGTTTCCACTTCACCGTCTCCGCTTTGAAGCTCCGACGGCGTAGCAATCTTTTCCGCACCGTCTTTATCTTCTGAACCATCTTCTTCATCCGATGCTTCTTCTGCCAAAACCCGCACTTTCAGCTTGCCCGGCAGCTCCAGATCCTTATATTTCGTTCCATACGGAACCTCCTGATGCAGGATTTCATCCGAAAGCTCCTTCACTTCCTCGATATACTGCACCGAACTGCCTGCCAGCACCTGCGGGTGCCAGTCACACGTATTCCATATCATTACCGCCGCCAGCGCCGCTGCCAGGGCACGCTTATATTTCTTTTTCATGCTGTTTTCCCTCCATCTATTCTGAACAAATTTGTCTATTTCAGTCTGTTTTCCACCTAAACAAAATACTCTTTCTTCCGATCCAGCAGGCTTTCGCTGCACGCCGCCAGAAGTTCTTCTAATTCTTCTTTTTTCGTCGGAAATACCTCAAATGCGGTCACATGGAGCCGCCAGGATTCAAGGGCATTGTCCCGGCCGGAAAGCCAGATTAAGGATGCCGCCGGGTTATTTTCCCGAATTTTTTCTACGATTTCCACTCCCTGTCTGCCCTGCACGGACGCCAGCATAATGAGGTAGGGATTCCCCTTTACAAAGTGCAGATATGCGTCCAGATCGCTGATATACGTGTGAATCATCGGCCATCTGCGGTTTTCAGTCAAAATTTCACACAACATTTTTTCCAGACCTTCAATGTCGGTCAGTTTTTCTCCATACATCACTACCCGTACCATATCCCACCTGCCTTTTTTGATTTGTTACTTTTCACACACAGCTACTTTGATTTTTCTGTAACGATATTTCATTTACATTTCGGGTCATAACTTTTATACTATAAACATACCAAATGAGCGATTTACTGAAAACCACATCGACGCAAACGGTCAAACCTCGACCTAAATGGTCACGGTTTTGAATAAAGGAGGCGGTTGAGCTTTGATGCATTTTGCGATTGTTGAAGATTTGAAGATAGATCAGAATCATCTGATTCATTTGATACAGGAGAACTTGGAGAAGCACGGGGAAACGGCGCACTTTGACTGCTACGAGAGCGGCGAGGCATTTCTGGAAGCGTTCCGTCCGGGACTTTTTAATGCGGTTTTTATGGATATTATGCTGGACCGGAACGGGCGCAATGGCATTGACACGGCGCTGGAGCTTCGCAAGCGCGAAAAACGTCTCCCCATCGTTTTCACCACATCGGAACGCGATTATTCGCTGCAAGGCTACCGTGCCCATCCCCTTGATTATCTCTTAAAACCGGTTGAGGAAAAGGCGCTTGCCTGGTGTCTCGATGAGATCCGGACATTTCTTGCCGCGCCTGCCTACATCGAAATTCAGGCGGCGCTCGGACGGGGACAGTCATCCACGCAGCGGATTCTGCTTGATGATTTTCTGTATGCGGAGACGCAGAACCACCGGCTGATCATCCACACCAGTTCCGGTGACACCGCCACACGGATTTCTTTTTCGGAGCTAATGTCGCTGCTCCCGAAGGGCAGACGTTTTTACATGAGCGGACGCGGGCTACTTATCAATTTTTCACAGGTTGCCTCGGTGGACGAGGACGGTTCTGTCCATCTGAAAAACGGCAGCTGCTTTTTCTGCAGCCGCCGGAAGAAAAAAGAGACAAAAGAAGCATTTGCAACCTACTTGTTTGACACATTGCGGAAGGGAGGTACTCTATGAACTGGTCTGTGTTTGGCAAGGCATTTCTCGTTGAAACCGTCTATTCCATTCCTTTTTTTATTTTATCGATTCTGCCATTTAAAAAGCAGCTTCGATTTCCGATTAAAATCCTGATTCTGTTCATTTTTATCGGTCAGCTGCTCCAGTCCTCCCTGTATACCTACCTGATCAGCCACGGTAAACCGACCCGGGTCACCGACACGGTATTTGCCTTCGTTTCCCTGGCGATCTATTTTTTATGTGTGAAGGCTAATTTCTGGAAACTTCTGTTTCTGGGAAACTTCATCCTGAATTATTTTGTCACAGTCCGGGGCATCTGTTTCTTTCTGGAAAGCCGTCTGTTCTACGATCCCAGCATTACCTATTATTCACTCCGCGATCAAAGCCTGCTGCTCATCTCGATTCTTCTGTTTCTGACGCTCCCTCTCGGGCTCAAATTTATGAAAAATGCCACGGAACGCGTTTTTCAGGTAGACAGCTCCGCATTCTGGCAGAAAGTCTGGTTTATTCCATTTTCATGTACCCTGATTATCTGCGCTTATAACTTTGATTTAAACATTGATACCGTCCGCAAGTTCCGTTTTATCCTCACGCGGCTCTGGCTCTTTGCCATGACAATTCTTATCTACTATGTCCTTTTGGAAGCGCTCAATGCAGTCCGCCAGCAGGCGCAGCTGGAAGAACGCGCGGCGCAGCAGGACACGCTCCTGGCGATGCAGTACACACAGTATCAGCAGCTTTCCCGCCACATCGAAGAGGTGCGGGAGGCGCGCCACGACCTGCGCCAGCACTTAAATCTCATCGAGCATTACCTGCAAAGCGGGAAAACGGAGGATCTGAATACCTACATCGAACAATACCGTATGACGCTTCCGCCGGACACTGCGCGGACCTGGTGTGAAAATTATGCGGTCAACACGATTATCAGCTATTACGGCGAGGAGGCGCGCAAGGCGTCAGTCGATTTTTCGGTCCGCATCCAGCTTCCGCCCTCTCTCCCGCTGGGTGAGCCACAGCTCTGCTCGATCTTCGGCAATCTTCTGGAAAATGCCCTCGACGCCTGTCGGGAATGTACAGACAGCGCGCCGTTTATCCGCATCTGCGCCCAGGAGGATGCCGGTCACATCGTGATCGCCGTTGACAACACCTGCTGCCATCCGCCGATCGAGGAAAATGGGCGGTTCCGCTCGACCAAACATGACGGGTTCGGCACGGGAACCGCCTCCATCCGTTCGATCGCCGAGCGGTACCAGGGTCTGGTGGATTTCCGGTATGAGGACGGGATCTTTTATGCATCGGTGATGTTGAAATTTGACTCTAAAATTTCTCACGGAAATCTTTGAAAAAAGATTGACTTTCATCGCGTCAGGACGCATAATATAAATAATAATCATTATCAATATTATTTAGAAGGATTGGAGTGTCGCTTATGAAAACCTTAAAATACAGCCGTCAGCGCGAATCGATCAAAGCCTGCCTGATGAGCCGGAAGGATCATCCGACCGCCGACGCCCTTTACACCAGCATCCGGGAACAGTTTCCGAATATCAGCCTTGGAACCGTTTACCGCAATTTAAACCTGTTAGTTGAGCTGGGCGAGATCCGGAAGCTGTCCTGCGGCGACGGCACGGATCATTTCGATTATGATACATCCCCACATTACCACTACGTCTGCCGCCAGTGCGGACGGGTCATGGATATTCCGATGGAAGCAACCAAGGAGCTGGAGACAGCCGCCAAAGAATTTGTGCCGGGAACGATCGACGACCATACCGTGTTTTTCTATGGGATATGCGATGAGTGTATGAAAGGGGAAAAGCACTAATATAGAAGCGGCTGATTTTGTATCGGAACAGACGGGACCAAATGAGCCGCTTCCCGATTTCTGCCATGCGCTGACCGGGTATGAATACATCACCAGTGAAAAAGTTCTGAGAATATCCAGGTTATCGATAAAAATGAAAAAAATAAGAATTATTTCTATTTTTTCATTGACAAACACAGGAATCTATGATATCTTAATATCAGTAATCATTACTGATTTCATTTAAGCCAAATAAACGATTTCGTTTTAAAAGCTCCTATGAAACAGAATGGTTGCAAGCAACTTTACTATCTATTTATTGTTTCTATAAAACACGAAATTAAAAATTTATTTTAGAAAAGGAGAATTGACTATGAAGAAATTTGTCTGTACAGTATGTGGTTACGTATACGAGGGTGAGGCTGCTCCGGAGAAATGTCCAGTATGCGGCGCTCCGGCTTCCAAGTTCAAAGAGCAGTCCGGCGAGATGACCTGGGCAGCTGAGCACGTAGTTGGTGTGGCACAGGGTGTCAGCGAGGATATTCTCGAAGATTTAAGAGCTAACTATGAAGGCGAGTGCAGAGAAGTTGGTATGTACCTGGCGATGGCACGTGTGGCTCACAGAGAGGGCTATCCGGAAATCGGTCTGTACTGGGAGAAGGCAGCTTACGAAGAGGCTGAGCACGCTGCTAAGTTTGCAGAGCTTCTGGGTGAGGTTGTAACAGATTCCACCAAGAAGAACCTGGAGATGCGTGTAGAGGCTGAGCACGGCGCAACCGAAGGCAAATTTGACCTTGCAAAACGTGCGAAAGCTGCTAACCTGGATGCAATCCATGACACCGTTCATGAGATGGCTCGTGACGAGGCTAGACATGGCAAGGCATTTGAGGGTCTGTTAAAGAGATACTTCAACTAATCTGAGTGAATGAATGGACAGCGCATTACGGCGCTGGTGAATAAAAGAGAACTGATGAGGGCGTATGAAAATGGAAAATTCCTTTTTCATACGCCCTGTTTATTTTATGCAGATTTGTTTTATGTCTCTGTTCAAAAAGACGCCAAAATCTTATCTACCGTCTCCTTCTCCATCTCCCCAATCGGAATCATCTCCGCCGGTACGTCCTCATATGGCAGCAGCGCTTTCTCATACCAGGTAACATCGTGCCATTTTCCGCTCTTATAACCGGTATTTTTGCACACGCCCATCGTCCGGAATCCGCATCCGTTATGCATCGCATCGCTCTTCACATTCGGACTTGTCACCAGACTGTAGACGGTGTGGATGCCCTGTGCCTTTAAAAGCTCTAAAAGCACCAGAAGCATCCGTTTGCCGATGCCCTTCGACGTCACCCGACTGTCCAGATATTCAGAAAGTTCCGCATTCCAACGGTACGCCGCGCGCTCAAGCTGCTTATGCCCATATGCATAGCCAATGATTCTGCCCGTTTCATCCTCGCAGACAATCCACGGATATTCTGCCGTGATCGCCCGGATGCGCCCCTCAAATTCCTCCAGGGACGGCAGCTCCGTCTCAAACGTGATCGGCGTGTCCATATATTGTGCATAAATTTCCAATATCGCAGGTGCATCGGCGATAGCAGCCAGACGCAGGCGGCAGGATGTATGGTCCATAAACTGGTTCCTCCCTATCATTTTCGGTCATTTTTCCTTTACAGGCAACTATATATGAATCTTCCCGTTTCGTCAACTATTCGCAACCAGATTCATGCCTGCCCGTGAACCCCCTCAATCCACCAGCTCATTCTGATGCCTCGATAAATGCTCATATGGCAGAATCAGCCGCCCCCGGTACAGCCCGCAGCCGTCATTGACTAGGTCATTGTTGATCGCCGAAAACATATTGACATCCACTTCAGCTAAATTGAGCGATACCAGGCGCTGACAGCGTTCATATGCTTCATCAAAATAAATACATGCACCTTCCGGTATCTCATCCCGCCTGGCCCGCTCGCCCTCCTGGCGCTTTTCATAGCTTAAATGATTGGCCACGCCGATCTCCGCGATATCGTCCATGTGCTTCGTGCGAAGCTGTACCTCCACATAGCTTCTGGAACAATTATCGTAAAACGTAATATGCAGAGACTGGTAATCATCCGAACTATTTCCGCAGACATAATCACGGTAGTACGGCCTTACCTCCTCATCCATCAACGGGGAGGTACTCTCCTTCACCCCGTAAGCCGGTTCCGCCGTAAACCCGCGTTCCTCCAGAAATCCCGGAAGTTCATTCGCAATCTGGTAGAGGTACCGGATATCTGCCTCCTGCTGCGATTCCCCCGGTTTCAGGTAACACTTCGGCAGTGAAATCACGATCCGGTACGCGATCAGGTCGCGGAAACAGCTCAATCTCCGCTTCAAATCGGAGATCGACGGAAATGCCTTATGTTCCGTATAACAGTCATAAATATATTCAACGATATATCCATTAAATTTCGCCTCCGAGCGGATCAGCGACTTGATTCTTCCCTTAAAATTAAATGCCAGAAGCGGATATTCCTTTGCCATATGAATATAAAATTCCCGGATCTTCTGTGACTGGGTCGTCAGGAAATCGTTGTGTTCTAAAAGTTCCCGGATCTGAATCAGGAAATTTGCATGTATCAGGTCTATCTCATTGTTTGTCTGTTTTGCCTCTGTTTTCAAATCCCGGCTGTAATTCTTTAAAATCTTAAACATCGTATCGCCGGAATACAGATAATCGTTTAAGGTCACCATGAGCCTCACCTCCCTGCTTCAGCAAAAAAGGGACGGTGCGTAGGATAACAATGCCCCAGATGCACCAGCCCCCTTATTTATAAAATAGAGCTATTTATTTTCCGTAAACCTTCTTGATCCGCTCCATTGCCTCTTTTGTATTCGCAGTCGTACCAAATGCAGTCAGACGGAAGAATCCTTCTCCATTCTTACCAAATCCGCTGCCCGGTGTGCCGACCACATTTGCCTTGGCAAGCAGATCGTCGAAAAACTCCCAGGATTTCATGCCGTTCGGGCACTGCATCCAGATGTACGGTGAATTTTCGCCGCCGATGTGCCAGATGCCAAGCTCTTTTAAGGTCTCGGTCATGATCTTCGCATTGGTGCGGTATACGTCCAGGTGCTCGCGGCACTGTGCCATGCCCTCCGGTGAAAGAGCTGCCTCTGCGGCGCGCTGTACCGGGTAGGAAACGCCGTTAAACTTGGTTGTCTGGCGGCGCAGCCACATCTTGCGGATGGAAGAACCACCGCGCTCTAATTCAGACGGAACCACGGTATAGCCACAGCGGGTTCCGGTAAAGCTTGCCAGCTTCGAAAGGGAGCAGAACTCGATCGCGCAGGTCTTGGCGCCCTCAATCTCAAAAATACTTCTCGGAAGCGCCGGATCTGCTACGAAGGACTCATACGCCGCATCAAATAAAAGAATCGCATCCTGCTCGTTCGCATAGTCAACCCACTCTTTTAACTGCTCACGGTTGTACACACCGCCAGTCGGGTTGTTCGGGGAGCAGAGATAAATAATATCCGCTTTCTGTCCCTTCGGAGGCATCGGAAGAAAGCCATTTTCCACATTGGCATCCATAAATACGATCTTTCTGCCTGCCATCACGTTCGTATCCATGTAAACCGGGTATACCGGATCCGGGATCAGGACCGTGTTGTCCGCATCAAAGAGATCGAGGATATTTCCGACATCACTCTTCGCGCCGTCGCTGATGAATATATCCTCCGCCGCCACCTCAACCTGAAAGGACGCATAATACTTCTGAACTGCTACGCGCAGAAAATCATATCCCTGCTCCGGACCATATCCATGGAACGTAGCCGCCTTGCCCTGCTCCATAGCTGCTTTTGCAAATGCGTCAGCTGCTTTCTGGCAGATCGGAAGGGTTACGTCACCGATACCCATTTTGATTACTTTTGCCTCTGGATGGGCTTTGGTGTATTCATCTACTTTTTTAGCAATGGTAGAAAACAGATAGCTTTCTTCCAGATTTTTATAGTTTTCGTTGATCTTCATACTTTATTTTCTCCATATTTTAAGAATTTTTTTCCTTTACCTCCAGAGCCGCTTTCACAAACTCCCTAAAGATCGGATGTGCGCGGTTCGGGCGGCTCTTGAACTCCGGATGGTACTGAACTCCCAGATAGAACGGATGTCCCGGAATCTCCATCGCCTCTACCAGCGTACCGTCCGGAGACTGTCCGGAAAAGATAGCGCCATGCTCCATATAAACTTCCCGGAACTTGTTGTTAAATTCATAACGATGGCGATGTCTCTCCTCGATCAGACCTTTTCTATACGCTTTCATCATCAGCGTATCCGGACTGATGCGGCACGGATATGCACCCAGACGCATCGTTCCGCCCATGTCAGCCAGATCCATCTGCTCTTCCATCAGGGCAATGACCGGATGCTTGCTGTCCGGCGCAAACTCGGTGGAGTTCGCATCCTCATAGCCTAACACGCCTCTGGCAAATGCGATCGCCGCGATCTGCATACCAAGGCAGATGCCAAAGTACGGGATATTGTTTCTTCTCGCATAATCCGCTGCCGCAATCATGCCCTCGATGCCTCGGATGCCGAAGCCGCCCGGCACGATGATACCGGTTGAACCGCCCAGGATTTCCGGTGCCGTCTCCGGAGTGATCGTCTCACTATCCACCCAGTTGATCTCCACCTGCGCGCCATTTTCCCATCCGGCATGGTGCAGGGATTCTACGATCGACAGATAGGAGTCGTGCAGTTTGACGTACTTGCCGACCAGGGAAATCTTGACTGTCTTGCGGCTGTTCTTGATGCGGTCCAGCATATGTTTCCACTCCGTCAGATCGCACTCCTGCGGCGCTTTCTCGATGCCCAGCTCGCGAAGCACGATCTTGGCAAGTCCTGCTTCCTCCAGCATGATCGGCGCCTCGTAGAGAACCGGAAGGGTCAGGTTCTCGATGACGCAGTCCTCTTTGACGTTGCAGAACAGTGCGATCTTGCGGAAAATAGACGGATCGTCCACCGGACGGTCACAGCGCGCCACGATGATATCCGGCATGATGCCGAAGGACTGCAGCTGTTTGACTGAATGCTGGGTCGGTTTGGATTTATGCTCGCCGGAAGATTCCAGATACGGAATCAGGGTTACATGGATGAAGAGGCAGTTGCTGCGTCCCGCCTCGCAGGACACCTGGCGGATGGCTTCCAGGAACGGCTGTGACTCAATATCGCCGGTTGTTCCGCCGATCTCTGTGATAACGATGTCCGCATCGGTCTTTTCCTGCACGGAATAGATAAATGATTTTATCTCATTTGTGATATGTGGAATTACCTGTACCGTCTCGCCCAGATATTCGCCGCGGCGCTCTTTATTTAACACATTCCAGTAGACCTTACCGGTCGTCAGATTAGAATAACGGTTTAAATCTTCATCTATAAAACGCTCATAATGTCCCAAATCCAGATCCGTCTCCGCACCGTCGTTTGTTACGAATACTTCGCCGTGCTGATACGGGCTCATGGTTCCCGGATCGACGTTGATATATGGATCCAGCTTCTGCGCTGCCACCTTAAATCCCCGTGCCTTCAAAAGACGTCCCAGAGACGCTGCTGTAATACCCTTCCCCAATCCTGATACAACACCGCCTGTCACAAAAATAAATTTTGCCATCTGCTTTTCCTCCTCTTCCTTTCTTTAAAATATTAATCCACTTTTTCCGTCATATATGATTCTGTCAAATTTTGCCTTCGCAAAAGATTTCAGCCTGCACGGATTCCGCAACCCTCAAAACGCAGAATCCATGCAGACCATCGTTCTTTTTAGTCGTTCTCATGCTCCTGAAGCACATAACCCGGAATCTGGATTTCTTCCGGTTTTTCCATCTGGCTCAGCTCTTTTCTAGCGGCTGCACCATGTGCAATGTGCGCGATATCTACCAGTTCAACGTTGTCCTCGTTGTACTGGCTTTCCAGGGTCAGCGCCAGGACAGCCGCGGTATCAAGCGATGTCAGGCACGGAATACCAAGCTCGACCGCCTTTCTTCTCAGGCGGACACTGTCGCGTCCCGGCTGGCGTCCCGTCTTGGAAGTGGAAATTACATAGCTGATCTTTCCTTCTTCCAGCAGGGAAATGGTCGTCTCCTCGCCCTCTTTGGCTTCCTTCGGCTTCTTGACTAACGTTGAAGAAATGCCAACGCTGTTTAACCGGCTTGCAGTACCGGAGGTCGCGTAGATGTGGAATCCCATCGCCACGTACTCTTTGACCAGCTCGCGCAGGTCGCTCTTATCGGTATCGCGGACACTGATTAAGACGCCGCCCTCGCGCTTCATCGTATATCCGGCTGCTACCAGGCCTTTGAACAGCGCTTCCTCCATCGTCCGGGCGATACCCAGTACCTCGCCGGTCGATTTCATTTCCGGTCCGAGCTGTGTATCTACGTTGGACAGCTTCTCAAAGGAGAAGACCGGAACCTTGACTGCGTAGTACGGAGAGCACGGATACAGACCTGTCTCGTAGCCCATGTCAGCCAGCTTCTCGCCCATCATGATGCGGGTTGCCAGATCGACCATCGGCACGCCAGTTACCTTGCTGATGTACGGCACGGTACGGGACGAACGCGGGTTGACCTCGATGATATAGATCGTATCCTCATGCAGGACATACTGGATATTGATCAGACCTTTCGTATTCATGGACAGCGCCAGACGGATGGAATAATCCACCAGACGGTCTTTCTGGCTCTCGGTCAGCATAAATGCCGGATATACCGCGATGGAGTCGCCGGAATGGACGCCCGCACGCTCGATGTGCTCCATGATACCCGGAATCAGAACCGTTTCGCCGTCGCAGATCGCGTCGACCTCCAGCTCGGTACCCATCAGGTATTTATCAATCAGGATCGCATTCTCAATCTTGTGTGAGAGAATGATCTTCATATACTCATGAATATCGGCGTCGTTGTAGGCGATAATCATGTTTTGGCCGCCTAATACATAGCTCGGACGCATCAGAACCGGATAGCCCAGATGATTTGCCGCCTGGATTGCCTCATCCTCAGTGTAAACGGTCTGACCCGCTGCCTGTTTCATATTTAATTTTTTCAGCAGGGCTGCGAAACGTCCGCGATCCTCCGCCATATCGATGCTGTCTGCCGGAGTGCCGAGAACCGGAATATTGTTCTCTACAAGGCATTTTGTCAGACGGATCGCTGTCTGTCCGCCAAAGGCCACAACTGCGCCGATCGGCTTCTCGATCCGGATAATATCCAGCACATCCTCCGGTGTCAGCGGCTCAAAATACAGACGGTCTGCTACGTTGAAGTCGGTGGAAACGGTCTCCGGGTTGTTATTTACGATGACAACCTCATAACCGGCTCTCTTTAACGACCATACGCAGTGAACAGAGGCGAAATCGAACTCGATACCCTGACCGATACGGATCGGACCGGAACCAAATACCATAACAACCGGTTTTCCGCTTGCATTCTCTTTAATAAATTCTTCTGCCTCATCTTCCTCGCCGAAGGTGCTGTAGAAGTAAGGGGTGCTTGCCGTAAACTCAGCGCTGCAGGTATCAACCATGCGGTAGCATGCCGGAACATGCTTGATTTCCGAAAGCCCGGTCATCTCCTTGATGACTGCATCCGGGAATCCGTTCTGTTTGGCTTCCATATAAAGCGCATCGCTCAGAGTCTCAGACTGCATCCGGCGTTCCAGGGACAGGATATGCATCAGTTTATTTAAGAACCACTCGTCGATCTTGGTCAGCTCATGAATCTCGGCAACGGTCACGCCGCGCTTGAAGCTCTCATAGATTGCAAACAGACGCTCGTCATCCTGCGCCAGAATTTTTTCTCTCAGCTCTTCCACACTCATCGGCGCTAGTTTCTTCATGTTCAGGCTGTTCTGGGAGATCTCTGCGCCGCGGACTGCTTTCATGAGCGCCTGCTCAAAGTTGCGGCCGATCGCCATAACCTCGCCGGTTGCCTTCATCTGGGTACCCAGCTTCCGGCGTCCGTAAACGAATTTATCAAATGGCCATTTCGGGAATTTAACCGTTACATAGTCAAGGGCCGGCTCGAAGCATGCCATCGTCTCGCCGGTTACCTCGTTCGGGATCTCGTCCAGATGATAACCGATCGCAATCTTGGTTGCCACGCGGGCAATCGGATATCCGGTTGCTTTCGAAGCAAGGGCGGAAGAACGGGATACACGCGGGTTTACCTCGATAACGGCATATTCAAAGCTCTCCGGATTCAGCGCAAACTGGCAGTTGCAGCCGCCCTCGATGCCCATCGCCTGGATAATATTCAGCGCTGCAGAACGAAGCATCTGGTATTCCTTATCCGCCAGCGTCACAGCCGGTGCGATAACAATGGAGTCGCCGGTGTGGACGCCGACCGGGTCAAAGTTTTCCATCGAGCAGACCGTAATCTCGTTGCCGATGGCATCGCGCATTACCTCAAACTCGATCTCCTTCCATCCGGAAATACATTTCTCAACCAGAATCTGATTGATCGGTGACAGGCGGATACCCGCCTCCGCGATGTTGTAAAGCTCTTCTTTATTTGCCGCAATACCGCCGCCGGTACCGCCCAGGGTAAAGGCCGGACGCACGATAACCGGGTAAGAAATAACCTCGGCAAAATCAAGCGCATCCTCAATGGTGGTGACAACCTTGGACGGAATGACCGGCTCACCGATAGCTTCCATCGTGTCTTTAAAGCACTGGCGGTCCTCCGCCTTATCGATGGTCTCCGGGGACGCGCCGAGAAGCGTTACATTGTGGCTCTTTAAGAAACCTTCTTTGGCAAGCTCCATGGACAGTGTCAGTCCGGTCTGTCCGCCCAGGGTGGACAGGATGCTGTCAGGCTTCTCTTTTTCAATGATTCTCTTGACAAATTCCAGGGTCAGCGGCTCGATGTATACGTGATCCGCAATGGCGCTGTCCGTCATGATGGTTGCCGGGTTGGAGTTTACTAAAACGACCTCCAGACCTTCCTCTTTTAAAGCCCGGCACGCCTGCGTTCCTGCATAGTCAAACTCTGCCGCCTGACCGATGACGATAGGGCCGGAACCGATTACCATAACTTTTTTCAGGGATTTATTTAACGGCATGACGCGCCCTCCTTTTCCTTATAATCTCTCATCATCTGAATGAAACGCCCAAACAGCTCTTCCGTATCCTTCGGACCTGCACACGCCTCCGGATGAAACTGGACGGTAAATGCCGGCATATCGTGGTAGGTGATGCCCTCGCAGGTGCCGTCGTTGACATTGATAAATGTCTCCTCCGCGCCCTCCGGCAGCGTATCGCGCAGTACCTCATAGCCGTGGTTCTGGCTGCTGATGTAGACGCGTCCGGTGGTCAGATCCTTGACCGGCTGGTTCGCACCTCTGTGACCGAATTTCATCTTTCCAGTCTTCGCACCCTTGGCAATCGCCAGCAGCTGGTGTCCCAGGCAGATGCCGAACATCGGTTTTCCAGCCTTCGTAATCTTTCGGATCTCCTCGATGATCTCCGGGTTGTCCTCTGGGTTGCCTGGACCGTTGGAAAGCATGATTCCGTCCGGATTCATCTTAAGAATCTCCTCCGCCGTCGTACCTGCCGGAAGGTCAGCCACGCGGCATCCGCGCCTGGTCAGCTCGCGGATGATATTTTCCTTTGCGCCGAAATCCCAGAGCACAATCTGGAACTCTTCTTTCTCATCCGCCGGTTTGATCTCACATTTCTTTGGTGTAACGGTTTCAACCGCCTTTGTAATGTGGAAGTTTTTCACTTCCTCCAGCTTTTTCGCGTCATACGGCGGCTTCACCTCGGTCAGCCAGCCGTTCATCGAACCGGATTCACGAATGGTTTTTGCCAGCTTTCTCGTATCGATTCCATAGACGCCCGGGATGTTTCTTTCTTTAAAAAAGGTGTCAAGATCCCCACTGCATCTGAAGTTGGAAGGTTCCTGACACCACTCTTTTACGATATAGGCTGATAAATATACCTCTTCATTCTCGAAGTCCTGCGGAATCACTCCGTAGTTTCCGATTAACGGAAATGTCTGAACGACAATCTGTCCAAAATAGCTGGGATCTGTGATCGTCTCAAGGTATCCTGTCATACCGGTTGTGAATACGACTTCTCCGGTCACTTCACGTAAAGGAGCGCCAAAGCTTTTTCCCTCAAAATAGTCGCCGTTTTCCAACAGAAGATATACCGGTTTCTCCATCTGGTCACCATTCCTTTCTCTCTCGTACCCCGCCTGTGAATAGCTTCATGCAGGCAGTTTACTTTTTCATTCTCAATAGCCTCACATTTGAGCAAATCTGTTTTTCCTCAGATGCGTTTTTTACATCATTAGAGACATATTTTATAAATTGTCTGATTCTGCAACAAAGGCGTCCATGAGCCTAAGCCCATGAACGCCCTTGTTCATATTCTGAAAGATTATAGCATAGGAAAGTTCTATGCGTCAAGAGATTTTTTATACATTTTTTTATGTTTTATACGTCATTTATGCATTTTTATGCATTTCTGCCTATTGTTTTTCATTTTTATTTATTATGCAAACATCAAGTATACATATGTAAGGATTTATTAAGGAATAAGTAACACGGTTGTCTATTCCATCCTGTATACTGTCTCTATTACTTAACAGGAGGTATTGATTTATGAGTCTCTTTCTTTTAGTTTTATTCCCACTAAGCTTTTTACTTGCCATTCTTGCTTTTTTTACAGGTAAAACTATGGCATACATCCTTACGCTTGGCAGTTATGCCTGCTTTGCACTCTTTCTGCTGCTTTCCCTTCATGACATCAATCTTCGCATGATGACTCAGGATATCAGCGGTATCCAGGATATCTATCCCTCTATTGAGTCTATCTGTATTCCTGCGTTTCTTGCTTTAAATGTAGTAGCTGGCTTCCGCGTTTTTAAGACTGCAAAAAAATAAGTGCTTGTTCTTATGCCTGTTTCTTTATATAATAAGGACAGGCATTTTTGATTTAGGAGGTATTTTTTTATGGATAAAATTACCAGTTTTACTATCGACCATCTGAAACTGCTCCCTGGCGTCTATGTATCCCGTAAGGATCGCGTGGGCGATCAGGTCATCACCACCTTTGATATCCGCATGACACGCCCCAACTATGAGCCAGTCATGAATACGGCGGAGGTTCACACCATCGAGCACCTGGCTGCCACCTGGCTGCGAAATAACGAGGAGTGGAAAGACCGCGTCCTCTACTTCGGACCGATGGGCTGCCGCACCGGCTTCTACCTGCTTCTCGCAGGCGACCTGACATCCGAGGAGATCGTGCCGCTGATGAAAGGGCTCTTTACTTTCATGCGCGACTACAAAGACGAGGTTCCGGGTGCTTGTGCAAAAGATTGCGGCAACTACCTCGATATGAACCTGCCGATGGCAAACTGGCTGGCTGACCGCTTTCTGCGCGAAGTCTTAGATGGAATTGGTCCGGAGAGACTGGTTTATCCGGAATAAGAGACAAGAATGGCAGGCGGTATGCTTTGAAACACCAAAACCCCCAGATGCTGCAACATCTGAGGGTTTTATTCTATTATTTTCTATTTTCCCTATTTTCTTGCATCCGCAGCCGCTGCATGTCCAGATAATCCTTCTCCATGCGCCATACGCGATACAAGCGGTGCGATCCGCGCGGATGCCTCCGGGGTCATGCTCTGGTGGGTACAGGTCTTTAAGAATGTACCAACCCAGACGCCACCGGTATAACGTGCCGCCCGAAGAGTCGGAAGTGTGTGGTTGGTTCCGGAAGCATAATCACCAAATACCTCCGCCGTATTCTGACCGATAAACAGGGAGCCGTAATTAACCAGCTTCGGAATCAGTGCATCCGGATCTTCCACGTTGATCTCCAGATGCTCCGGTGCATACTCATTCGCATACTGAACTGCCTCGTCCAGGCTGTCTACCACGCCGATCTCTCCAAACGTATCCCAGGACTGTCTCGCAATCTTTGCCGTATCCAGAATCTTCAGCTCTTCCTCTACCGCCTCAATCACGCTCTTTCCAAATGCCTCATCCGTTGTCAGAAGAATGCCTTTCGCATTGACATCATGCTCGGACTGTGCCAGCAGATCGGCAGCTACAACCTTCGCACTCGCTTTTCCGTCCGCAATTACCAGGACCTCGCTCGGTCCGGCTACAAAGTCGATGCCGACCTGCCCGTAGCACTGACGTTTCGCCTCGGTTACGAAGCGGTTACCCGGTCCTACAATAATATCCACCGGCTTGATGCTCTCAGTTCCATAGGAAAATGCTGCGATCGCCTGTGCGCCGCCCAGTGCGTAGATCTCATCCACGCCAGCCAGATCCATCGCAACCAGTGTCTTGGCGTTAATATGACCCGTTCCCCGCACTACCGGAGAGCAGGCGGTGATACGTTTTACTCCCGCTGCCTTCGCCGGAGTCGCTAACATCAGTGCCGTGGAATACAGTGGATAATTGCCGCCCGGCACATAACAGCAGCAGGACTCCACCGGAATGATGCGGTGTCCTAAAAAGACCCCCGGCTCTGGGCTGAAATTGTCAAGGGGTTTCACTGTCTGCCTCTGCGCGTTCGCAAATGCCTCAATATTGTGATGCGCCGCTTTCAGATCCGCCAGCTCCTGCTCGCCCAGCTCCTTATAAGCCGCATCAATCTCCTCCCGGCTGACCCGCAGCGATTCACGGGTACATCCGTCAAACTTCTCATTGTACTCCCTCAGAGCCGCGTCCCCGCGCCCCCGGACCTCACCAATAATCCCCGCCACGGTCTCTCGCAGATTCCGATTATCTTCCTCGCTTCGAACCTGTGCTTCTTTTATAATCTTGATCATACGTTCTGCCTCTCTGTATAAGTTTTATCATTTTTTCCAAGTATACCACAAGTCTTTTTATTTTGCGATACAAAATAAACCTATCCAGCACATCTGAAACCAGAACGTTACTGTACACGGGTAGGCACTTTTGGAACCGAAAGTGCCGTAAGAAAACGTGGTGGCAGCAGGAATTTGCCGTATTTAAATGCGAAGCCACGGCAAATTCCGTTACTGGGCACGTTTGCGTGAACAGTAACACCAGAACAGGATCACACTTTTTCTCTTAGACAACCGTCTCAATATTCTTAACCACAAATCCCTCTTTTTCAACCGCTTCCTGCAGCTTCGCATCGTCCACGCCATTCTCATAGAACACGCGGGCAATGCCTCTGTCTACGTCCGCATCTGCACGGATGACGCCGTTCTGGGCGGTCAGGGCTTTTTCAACGGATTTCTTGCAGTTTGCACAGTGCATACCCTCGATCCGCATGATCTTGGACGGGGTACCCGCTGTAACCGCTTTCTTGGAAAGATCTTCGCCGCGCGCACCAGCATTCCCATCGCTGCCGCAGGAACCGCAGCTTCCACCGGAGCATCCGCAGCATCCGCCGCCCTTTCCCGTGTAATGACGGATCGCCGAACGTAATGCCAGCAAAAGCAAAATCGCTACTACAATTAAAATTCCAATATCAATCGGTCTCATACGTTATCGTCCTCTCTTCTCTGACTTTTCGATGAATGGCTTCGGAGTATCTTTTTTATTTTATCATACACACGGCAGATAAAATATCCTACAAAATAAACTACCAGAAAACCAATCACACCATAAAACATGGAGCCGGATGAATCTCCCATCTATGCTTTCTCCTTTTCTTTTTTGAAATCGAATAAAGCTGCCTCCAAACAGCAGACTTTCATCCTGCTATCCGAGGCAGCCTTATAAAGGATTAATTTTATCACTTATGATTACAGGCACCTGCCGATGCCCGGTCAGCGGAAACGCAAAACCACCGGCCGGACGGCAGAACCTGTTTTATTTTTCATTTAGAAACTAACTTATGAAGCTGCCTCTACAGAGCTTCTTGTGTAGCTCTTCTGATCCTTGTATGGATCCGGACGGAACAGCATGAAGAGCATGAATACCAAAAGGACTGCTGCCACGATAGTCCATACGTTGAATGCAACTGCGCCAAGTACCAGACCACCTAACTGATATACAATCAGGGATACAGCGTAAGCGAAGAGATTCTGATACAGGATAGCGAACCAGAACCATTTTCTGGACTGGAGCTGCTGTGCCATCGTTGCGATAGCTGCCAGACACGGAGAGTCAAGCAGGTTGAACAGCAGGAATGTAAAGGCTGCGATGGTTGTCGGGAACCATGTCTGGATTGCTGCTGCTACGACATCGGTCTCCTCAGACAGATCCTCGGATACATTTGCCAGAACGCCCATGGTGGAAACGATAGCCTCTTTTGCTGTGAAACCAGTGATGGAAGCTGCAACCGGCTGCCACTCGCCGAAACCAAGCGGACGGAACAGGATTGCGATAGCGCCGCCCAGCATAGCCAGGATAGAATCAGCAGATTCTTCTACCAGACCAAATCCACCGTCTACAAATCCGAAGGAGGACAGGAACCACATAACAACGCAAGCCAGGAACAGGATTGTACCAGCCTTGATGATGAATCCCTTCAGACGCTCCCAAACATGAAGGAGAACGGTCTTAGCGGACGGAATGTGGTACGCCGGAAGCTCCATAACGAACGGAGCTGGTTTGCCGGAGAACGGTTTGGTCTTCTTTAACATGATCGCGGATACAAGAACCGCAGCGATACCTACAAAGTACATGATCGGAGCCATCATAGTAGCCAGATCCATGTCGCCGCTCATATAACCAGCCATAACGCCGCCCATCAGAGCGATAACCGGCAGCTTCGCACCACACGGAACGAAGGTTGCTGTCATGATGGTAAGACGTCTGTCGTTGTCCTGCTCGATGGTCTTGGACGCCATGATACCAGGAACGCCGCAGCCAGAAGAAATCAGCAGCGGGATGAAGCTCTTACCGGACAATCCGAAGTGACGGAATACACGGTCCATAACGAATGCGATACGTACCATGTAACCACAATCTTCCAGAATGGAAAGGAAGAGGAACAGGATAGCCATCTGCGGAACGAAACCAAGAACGGCACCAACACCGCCGATGATACCATCCACTACAAGGCTTACAATCAGGTCAGAAGCGCCTGCTGCTGCCAGTGCATCGCCAGCCCAGCCCTGAATTGCGCCAACAAATGTATCATTGGTCCAGTCTGTTACGAATGTACCAACGGTAGTAACGGATACATAGTAAACCGCCCACATAACAAGAACAAAGATCGGAATACCAAGTAAACGGTTGGTTACGATGCTATCGATCTTATCCGAAAGACTCATCTTCTGAGCCGGTTTCTTTACGGTCTCCTCGATAACCTTCTGGATGTATACATATCTCTGGTCAGTGATAACGGACTCAGCGTCATCATCAAACTCTTTCTCCAGCTCCTTGGTGTAACGGGAGAAACGGTTGTCTGCACTAAGACCAAGCTGCTCTACAACCTTGCTGTCATTCTCGAGAACTTTGATTGCGTACCATCTCTTCTCTGCTTCCGGAATGCTGGACGGAAGCTCTGCCTCGATTGCGCTTACTTTATCCTCTACGCTGCCCTCGAAAATAGCGCTTACAGTGCCTGTTGCATGGCTCTTTGCAACTTTGATTGCCTCTGCAATAACTTCCTTTAGACCGGTTTTCTTCAGCGCGGAAGTCTCAATGATCGGGCAGCCAAGTTTCTTGGACAGTGCCTTTACATCAATGTTGATGCCGTTCTTCTTCAGAAGATCGCACATATTTAAAGCGATAACAACCGGAATACCTGTCTCGATCAGCTGTGTGGTCAGATACAGGTTACGCTCAATGTTGGTTGCATCGACTAAGTCTACGATGACATCCGGATTCTCTTTTAAGATAAAATCACGGGTTACAACTTCCTCCAGTGTATACGGAGAAAGGGAATAAACTCCTGGAAGGTCCGTTACATTTACCTCTTCTCCCGAAGCATCTTTTAATTTACCGGTTTTCTTCTCAACTGTAACACCCGGCCAGTTACCTACATACTGGTTTGCACCCGTCAGTGCGTTAAACATGGTTGTTTTACCGCAGTTCGGGTTACCCGCCAAAGCAATATGAATTGCCATTTTTCATCCTCCTGCTTTTTTAATCAAACTTATTAAACTGTCTGAACATCTACGCACTCAGCATCGGCTTTACGAAGTGAAAGCTCATATCCACGAATCGTAACCTCTACCGGGTCGCCCAGCGGAGCTACTTTTCGAATAAAAATCTCGCTTCCCTTCGTGATGCCCATATCCATGATGCGGCGTTTGTATGCGCCTTCGCCATGAATCTTGACAACTTTGACGGTAGATCCAACCTGTGCATCTTTAAGCGTCATTCTCTGTTCCTCCTAACCATTCCAATTTTTTACTCGGGATTCCGTCTGCTTTTCTACCATACAACCTGCTCCGGAATATCCCCATTCCCTTGTCTTAGATCAGAATGTGTCTTGCCTGATCCTTATTTATAGCCACTCTGGACTCCTTTACGTGAATAATCACGTCTCCGTCCAGCTGGGTTATCAATTTTACTTCGGTTCCCTCGTTAAATCCCATGGATTTTAAATGAGAACGAACCTCTGTGTTTCCGCTGATCTTTTTGATCGTATAGGCGGTTCCTACGGTTGCCATCGAAATCGGCATTGCTCCCTGCATACGATTCTCCTTCCTCTGTTTTTCCACCTTCTGCCCGTCATGATGTCTCACTTGGCGGAAACGGCTGTTTTCATCTGCCGGTAATCTAATTGATTCGCGTACATTAATTTTCATTAGTGCCTGCTAACAGTTGTTAGAGAGAGCTAATTTTCATTAGATGAGACTAATTTTCATTAGTTTCTCCTAACCCATACATAAGGTTAGCATATGCTAACTTTATTGTCAAGTTTTTTTGCCTGACCTGGAAATAAAAAAAGGGCGTGTTTTACGCCCGAAAATTGTCAAAAATTCCCATAGGATAAAAGTCATCCCAGCCATTTTCCCACAAAATACAGCGTCAAAAGATGCGCCGGATAATAGACATAAAAGAAGGAACGAAATCTGCTCCGACCTCTGGAGCCATCATATAACATGAAGCAGACAGCCGTGAGCGCCAGCACCCAGAGGGGTTCCTGCCACGCGAACGCTCCGATGAGAACGGCAACGATTATCTTCATAAACACCCCTGCCGTTTTCTCATGAAAAAGAATGTTCCTTGGCACGTTAGTGCCTTTTTGTGTAATAGGGAATTCCAAGGAATTTCCTATTACACAAAAATAAAATGCCAGCACCATTCCCATCCCCCATGCGCCGCCGTCTGCTCCCGCCGCTTCTGTCAGCGTACAGAACACTGCCGTTAGCACCAGCTTCTCCCAGATACCGTTTCCATACCGCTCTAACAGCTCCATCGCAACCAGCGCCAGAAAAAAGGTCAGGCAGACATTCTGGTGCTGTGCATCCATCCACCGTCCGGAAAATGCCAGATCATACGGAATCTCCGACACAACCGCCGCCAAAAGCAGCCTCCGTCCATAACATCTGCGATCCCGCGTGTGAAAAAAACCTTCTACTAATAAAAAGGCGAACAATGGAAACGCCAGATCCCCAAATGTCCGGAATCCCGGAACCGGTCTGCAGATCACCGCAATGTGGTCTGCCGTCATCGCCAGGAGTGCTAAATATTTAAGGGCGGAGGCGCTGAGATGGAGGCGGGTTAAAACCACTCTTTCCATCCCCTCTGATTTCTCATTCTGCTTTTCCTTGATTCGATCTTTTATCGCACTCTCCTCCCTTCGTTTCCTGTCCATTCTATCTCTATTCCATCAAATTATACTGAACATTTCACCCGCTGTCCATCCGCACTTTTCCATTCCCTTTTTCTCCATCTCCCCTATTTTCCCATTCTCATTTTCCACTCTTTCTCCCCATCTTTTTTCTTTATTTTCTCTAATAAAAAATGTAGTTTTTTCTTATAAATAAAGGCTTTTCGGCACTTTTCCGCGTCTTTTTTACACTAATTTTACATTTTATTTGACAAACGAAAAACCGTGTTATATTCTGTAAATGGTGCTGGTGCGAGATCCTGCTGAAAAAGCAAAAATCCCGCACCGCTCTTCATTTTAAATACTAAAAAATACACGGACAAAAGAGGTAGAATCTCATGGCAGGTTTAGATATTATTTGCATTGGCGCTATCAATTATGACTATATGTTTCACTGCACCGGGCTTGATCTGGTGGAGACATCCGCCGGTGGAGGCGACGAGAACTTAAGCAACCCGATTTCCGATGTGGAAAACGATATTCAGGAGCTGGCGATAAAAGGCAAGGAATACACAACCCAGATCGGCGGTTCTGCTTTCATCACCCTGAAAGTGGCAAAGCATATTCTCCCTAACCTGCAGGTCGCTTACGTCGGCGTGTGCGGCACGCCCAGTCCATTCGATCTGCGCTTCGGCAAGACAAATGACATTGACGCCGAGCTGGCGCACCTGGATAACCGTGACTGGCTGTTTACCACGCGCGAGCGCTTCGACGATCCATATTCCAAAGCGATTGCCAAATCGATTGTCCGCCTTTATAATCACACGCGCAATTGCATCAAGATCGCGCCGTGTGCCAACAACACTCTCTTAGACCGCATCCATGAACAGGAAGCCCGGACGGGAACCACACTGGCGGAGTACCTCGCGCAGGCGCGCTGGATCCACCTGTCATCTCTGTCTGATTTCGACCAATTCGAGGCAATCATGCAATCGGTCATCCAGGCAAAACATTTAAATCCTGCCATGAAAGTCAGCATGGATCCTGGTTTTGAGTATACATCGCTGCGCCGTGAGCGCTTACAGCCACTGATCGCATATGCCGATTATGTTTTCTTAAATAAATCCGAAAAGAAAAACCTCGGCTTCAATGCCCGCAGCGCCCGTCCGCTCTACGCGAACCTCTGTGAGTATTTTTCTGCGATCAACCCGGATCCCACCCGCACCCTCATTGTCAAGCACGATGACCGCCATGAGCTGATCCATTTTAAGGACGGCGTATGTCAGATCCGCACAGTCCGCCACAAAAAGCTCTACCAGTACCAGTTAAACAACGATACCGGCGCCGGTGATTCCTTTGCCGGCGGTTTCATCAGCGGTATGCTCGATGATCGGCTCAATTCGGATATCGCTGAGCCGATCCAGCTCGGTGTTCTGGCTGCCAAGGGACGGATGCGTAGTTTTGATTATGAGAACCCGTATCTGAATATACAGAAATTGACCGATGCTTTTTTTGAAGCTCTATAATATTTTTTTAAGTACTGTTAAATAGCACAGCGTGAATTGCAGCCATCATTTCAGGAGAAAAGTACGTTACTGTTCACACACGTGTGCCCAGCAACGGGATTTTGCCGATGCTACGCATTCCAAATCGGCAAAATCTGCTGCCGAAACTGTATCGTACGGAATTTTCAGTTCAGAAAATTCCTACCTGTGAACAGTTACAAAAGTACCCGCAAAATAATAGAACGTTACTTTTCTCCTGTTTATCCTTATATAATTATATATATAATGTCTGTACACATCAAAAAACTTCTTTCATATATTAATATCAATTTGATATTGATTTTGGAGATCCCATGATCCGCCTCAGCCTATGTATGATCGTCAAAAATGAAGAAGCCGTTTTGACGCGTGTTTTAGCATCTGCCATACAATTTGCGGATGAAATCCTCGTCGCCGACACCGGTTCCACCGATCGAACTGTAGAAATCGCCCGGCAATACACCAAACATATTTATCACTATCCGTGGAACGATGATTTCGCCGCCGCGCGCAATTTCATCTGTGAAAAGGTCACAACCGAATACTGGATGTGGCTCGACGCCGACGATATCGTTCCCGCAGAATCGATTACAGCGATTTTAAAGTTGAAAGAAACTTTAAGCAAATCCCCGCAGCCCGACGTTGTCATGCTGAAATACATCGCTGGATTCCAGCCGGACGGCACACCTGCATTTACCTACGATCGCGAACGGATTCTGCGAACGGACCGGCATTTTCTCTGGAAGGGACGCGTCCACGAAGCCATCGCGCCACGCGGCAGAATTCTCTATTCTCCTATTCAGATCGAACACCGGAAGCCTGCTTCCGCTCTCACCCATTCTGACCGGAACCTGAAAATCTATGAAACAATGCTTGCAGACGGCGAACTGCTCGATCCGCGCCATCAATACTACTACGCCCGCGAACTCATCGACCACAAACAATACGAAAAAGCCCGCCCGGTTCTGGAACATTTCCTAAACGAACCGGACGGGTGGTATGAAAATAAGGCGGACGCCTGTCTGCTTCTGGCGCGCTGCCATGAAATGCTCAGAAATATAGCTGCCAGCCAGCTTTCCCTGTTCCAGAGTTTTCTCTACGACCGCCCACGTGCTAAAACCTGCTGTGAGATTGGACGGTTGAAACTTTCCCTCGGAGAAATTTCCCAGGCTGTTTTCTGGTACCAGCTTGCCCTCAAAGACCGACCAGAATATCATCCAAATGCCTTTATCGAAGCCGATTACTATGATTTCATTCCTTTAATCCAGCTCTGCGTCTGCTATGATCGGATGGGAAACTATGATAAGGCACTGTATTATCATAAGGAAACAAAAAAAATCCGCCCGGATTCTCCGGCGGTTTTGACAAATGAAGAATACTTTCAAACCATATCCTCAAACCATAAAACAAACGGATTACCTATCTTGTGACATTCTCTCCGACCTCTGCAATGGTCTGAGCGGCGGACTGGGAGTCGTTCCATCCAGCGGCATCCACACTTCCTACATTCATTCTTACCGTCTTCCACACTTATAATATTCCACAGTTCCCAGCCCTCAATTTCCCAGCCCTTTTCTGCTAATGCACATCTCTTTCATCGCACACATATACTACATCAGGATGGATGTCCTAAATCTGGAAAGGAGTTTTTTATGTTTCGTCATTCATGTAATTATCCCTACTATTTTGATGATAGTGACTATGAAAATAACGGCTATGGGCGCTGCGGACGCGATCGCGGCTGTCCCGGTTCTTTTGAACCCTACAACTGCTGTCGTCCCGGTCCCATAGGACCACGCGGCTGCCCCGGACCGATCGGACCTGTCGGTCCCACTGGTGCTGCCGGACTCGATGGACTGGACGGCGCTACGGGTCCGGCTGGGCCGACTGGTCCGACCGGGCCGACCGGCGCTACCGGCGCTGCGGGTCCGGCTGGGCCGGCTGGCGCTGACGGGGCTGCGGGCGCTACTGCTCCGTCAATATATGCACAACACGGAAATTGCCGTAACCATGCGGCTTTCCACTATCTTAAAGACAATTAAACAGCCCCTATGATTACACCTAAAACGCCGTAGCAAGGTTGGACAAGCCTTGATATGGCGTTTTTAAGTGGGTAGGATATGCCGCCGCAGCTTCAAAGAAGTTGTGGCGTTTTTTTATGCCCGCAGGAAAGGAGGCGCAGCCGGAATGTATTTCACAAAGGGCAAGCAGCGGGCGTTTGAACTGCTCATGCAGCAGAAGCCGGGATTTGACCGCTATCAATCCGGTTGTGCCGGAGATGATGAAGATTGCGGCACTTGCCGTTTCTACCGCCCCGGGTGGAAATATGAGTTTTGCGTTTTCAAAGAGTGTCCCTATTGCCCCGGCAAGAGGACGCGGAAAACGCCCGCCAGCATGGACAAATAGACGGGCAAAAGCCCTTGTGCCATGCGGCTTTGCAGACGCGAAAACGGCAAAGGGCATATTGCAATACCAAAACCGCCGAAAACGGCTTTCTAATTGTCCACGCAGACCAAGAGAGGAAGTGAGGAAATATGGCAGTTTTCAGAGTGGAGCGAAATACGGGATATACCGTTATGAGCAACCACCACTTGCGCAACAAAGAATTGTCCTTAAAGGCAAAGGGCTTGTTGTCGCAAATGCTGTCTTTGCCGGAGGATTGGGATTATACCCTTGCGGGCTTATCCCATATCAACCGGGAGAAGATCGACGCAATCCGCGAAGCGGTAAAGGAACTCGAAAAAGCCGGATATATCGTGCGCAGCCGGGAGCGCGACGAAAAGGGACGCTTGCGGGGCGCGGATTACGTCATATACGAGCAGCCGCAGCCGCGAGAGCCGGAAGCAGCTACCAGCGGCGGACAGCCGCCTATATTGGATTTACCTACATTGGAAAATCCAACATTGGATAATCCAACGTTGGAAAAACCTACGCAGGAAAAACCTACGTTGGAAAATCCAACGCAATTAAATAAAGATATATCAAGTAAAGAACAATCAATTACGGATTTATCAAGTACCCATTCCTTTCCATTCCATTCCCTAAACCCCTTGCCCTTTGAGCAGGGCGAAGCGGCTACGCCGCCGGAAAGGAAAAGAACGGAAGCGAAAAGCAATAGCGCAGTAGAGATTTACAGGGAGATTATCAAGGACAATATCGAATACGACCATCTCATTCAAAACTGCAAAATTGACGCAGACCGCCTAAATGAGATAGTTGACCTTATGCTGGAAACCGTCTGCACAGCGCGAAAGACAATCCGTATTGCCGGGGACGACTACCCCGCCGAATTAGTGAAATCAAAGTTTTTGAAGCTGAACAGCAGCCATATTGAGTTTGTTTTGGATTGCATGAGGGAGAACACAACCAAAGTGCGCAATATCAAGCAGTATTTGAAAGCGGTACTGTTCAACGCGCCGAGTACCATTGACAGCTATTATACCGCCCTTGTCAATCACGACTTTTACGGCAGCAAATGAGCATAGCCGCAGTTTACCGGGAAAGGAGTTGATACCTTGCAGGAGGAAGTAACCCAAAAAACGATTGCCCTATCCGTCAATGTGGGAAAAGGCGCGGCAAGGCTTACCGAACAGGCGTTGCAAAAAGCAATCAAGAAGTTTTTGGAGCAGAAAAGCAAAGCCCCGCATGGGAAACAGACCATGCGGCAGCTTATGAAGCAAAATGCGGGTGTTTCCAACATCGAGATCACCGACAGCAATATCAAAGCCTTTGAGAGTACCGCGAAGAAGTACAACATAGATTTTTCGCTGAAAAAGGTTAAGGGCGAACAGACCCGTTACCTTGTGTTTTTCAAAGGCAGGGACGCGGACGTTATGATCGCAGCGTTTCAAGAGTTTTCCGCAAAGAAGCTGAACAGGGATAAAAAGCCCTCTATCCGCAAAGCCCTTGCCGCAGCAAAGGACAAGGCGAAGCAGCTTAACGCCGCCCGCGACAAGGTAAAGAAAATAGACAGGGGGCGCGAGATATGAAGCAGATAAACTACAAAAAGCTGATAATCCCGAATATCCCCTATGTGTTCTTTGTCTATCTCTTTGATAAAGTAGGACAGGCGACGCGGCTTGCCCCCGGCGCGGATATTTCCGAAAAGATACTCAATATCACACAGGGATTTTCCGAAGCGTTTTCAAATGCCTTGCCGAGCGTTCACCCGTTGGATTTGCTTATCGGCATTGTCGGCGCGGTGGTTATTCGTCTGATTGTCTATGTCAAAGGGAAAAACGCAAAGAAATACCGCAAGGGCGCAGAATACGGCAGCGCACGTTGGGGCAACGCCGAAGATATAAAGCCCTACATCGACCCGGATTTTCAGAACAACATCATTTTGACGCAGACCGAACGCCTTACCATGAACAGCCGCCCGAAGCAGCCGAAATATGCGAGAAATAAAAACGTCGTGGTGATCGGCGGCAGCGGCAGCGGCAAGACAAGGTTTTTCGTAAAGCCTAATTTAATGCAGCTTCATTCTTCCTACGTCTTGACCGACCCAAAAGGCACCGTCCTAATCGAGTGCGGAAAGCTGCTGCAACGGGCAGGCTACCGCATTAAGGTACTGAACACGATAAACTTTCGGAAAAGTATGCACTATAACCCCTTTGTCTATATCCGCAGCGAAAAGGACGTGTTAAAGGTTGTCAATACCCTTATTGTCAATACCAAAGGCGAGGGAGAAAAAAGCGCGGAAGATTTTTGGGTGAAAGCCGAGAGATTATTATATTGCGCGTTGATCGGCTACATTTGGTATGAAGCCCCCGCCGAGGAAATGAGCTTTACAACGCTGCTTGAACTTATCAATGCAAGCGAAGCACGCGAGGACGACGAGGAATACCAAAGCCCCGTTGATCTGCTCTTTGCCGATTTAGAAGAACGCAGCCCCGACCATTTCGCGGTGAAGCAATATAAAAAATACAAATTGGCGGCGGGTGATATATGCTCTAAGTGACTTCTTAATCATGATTTTGTCATGGTTAGTGAAGCAATCACTTAGAGCATTTTTGTTTCAGGAGGTACAGCCATGAGAAATGAAAAAATTACCCCACTGTACGAGCGCCTGAGCCGGGACGATGAGTTACAGGGCGAGAGCAACTCCATATCCAACCAAAAACAGATGTTAGAGGATTTTGCCCGCCGGAATGGGCTGCCCAACCCTACGCACTTTACCGATGATGGTATCTCAGGCACCCGTTTTGACCGCCCCGGATTTTTGGCGATGATGGAGGAAGTGGAGGCAGGGCGTGTAGAGGCAATCGTCATCAAGGACATGAGCCGGTTAGGACGCGACTATCTGAAGGTCGGTCAAGTTATGGAGGTTTTGCGGCAGCGAGGTGTTCGTCTGATTGCCATCAACGACGGTGTGGACAGTCTGAAAGGCGATGACGATTTTACCCCGTTCCGCAACATCATGAATGAATTTTACGCCCGTGATACCAGCCGGAAAATCCGATCTGTGTTTAAGTCAAAAGGCATGAGTGGCAAGCACCTGACCGGCACTGTGATTTACGGCTACTTATGGGACGAAAAACGGGAGCATTGGCTGGTAGATGAGGAAGCTGCCGAAGTGGTACGCCGTATCTTTTCCCTCACGCTGGAGGGATATGGGCCTTACCAGATCGCCTGCAAATTATCCACAGACCGGATTGAAATTCCTGTCGTACACCTTGCCCGCTTCAACGAGGGTGTGAACCGTTCAAAGCCGGTCAAAGACCCCTATGGGTGGGGATCATCTACCATCGTGAACATTTTGAAAAAACGAGAGTATTTAGGGCATACCATCAATTTCAAGACCCGCAAGCACTTTAAGGACAAGAAAAGCCACTATGTTTCTGAGGACAAATGGACGATCTTTGAGAATACCCATGAAGCCATTATCGACCAGCAGACCTTTGATTTGGCGCAGAAAATCCGCAGCAATGTACGGCGTTATCCAAACGGCTGGGGCGAAGCGGCTCCCCTCACAGGTTTGCTCTATTGTGCCGATTGTGGCGGCAAGATGTATGTCCACCGCACCAACAATGGCAAGCGGATTTCTCAATATACCTGTTCCAATTATACCAAAGTTCCGTGTGGGACACTATGCCCTACACAACACCGTATCAATGAGAGTGCTGTCCTGACATTGGTTTCCGACACGCTCAGGGCTATCGCTGAATATTCGAGAAATGACCGGACGGAATTTATTCACACCGTTCAGGAAACGCAGGTTGCTCAACAGAGTGCCGATATATCGAAAAAGCGCAGGCGTCTGGCTGCTGCTCAAAAGAGAGCCGGAGAACTGGAAAAACTGATTTGCAAAATCTATGAGGACAACGCCCTCGGCAAGCTGCCGGATGCACGATATAAGGCGCTTGATACACAGTATGCCAAAGAGCAGGATGCACTTGAGATTGAAATTGCAGAGCTGGAAAAGGCTGTTACCGGCTACGAGCAAAGCCAGAAATCCGCAGAGAAATTTATAGCCCTGATTGATAAATACGAGAATTTTGACACGCTGACAAACACCATGTTCAACGAGTTTGTAGAGAAAATCCTTGTCCACGAACGCGCCCGAAAAGGCAGTCAGGACACCACGCAGGAAATTGAAATCTACTTCAATTTTTTAGGACGCTATATCCCACCATCCTTACAGCCGGTTCCTTTAACCCCGGAGGAACAGGAAGAATTGCGAAAAAAAGAAGAACGCAAGGACAGGCTCCATCAGAACTATTTGAAACGAAAAGCCAGCGGCGCACAGAAACGGTATGAGGACAAAATCAAGGCGCAGAAAAAAGCGGAAATGGACGCTAAGAAAGCCCTGATCCGGGCTGAGGATATGAAAAAAGGTGTTTTTTCTACTATCGGTCAGCTGCCGAAAGAAGAACCGCGCAAAGGCAGCATAGCAGCCAGCGCAGCAGTCTAATCATCACGAAGCAAAGGAGAATGAAAATGAGTAAGTTGACTTACATTCGTTGTGGAGATTATGATATACCCAACCTAAAACTTTCTGAACAGCCGGAAACTTCTATCGGCAAGTACGGCAGGATGAGAAAATCCTACCTAAAGAAACATCGCCCCATTCTCTACAACCAACTGCTGATGAGCGAGAAGCTGTATCCACACCTGTTAGAGATTGACCGGACAGCGCAGGAGCGCGTGGACACCATGTTGCCTCACATGATGGAGACTGCGGGTGTCACGGAAGAACTGAAAGCCTGTGACCCTATGCGTTGGGTGGGGCTGATGAACACATTAACGGCACAGATTGAGGAAATTTTAATCAGGGAACTGATTTGCAGCTGAATGGGAGGTGCGGGAAATGCTGACCTTTGAAAAGATTTTGAAAGTGTTTCAGGCATATCTGGATGATGATCCACTGTATGAGGTGGTTCAGACCAGCCACGGTTATACATTGATGGCATGGGAACCCCACCGGAATGACTGGTACAGCGCTGAAATACAGAAAACCCCGGAGGATTTACGGAACGCTTTGTTGGGTACATACGCCAACTTTCTGGAAGATAAGATTACTGGAAATGACCGTGACCTGACTGTGACAGAAACCGGAGAAATCCAGCAGAGGTGCCGGGAACTTTTGGAAAAGTGCAGGGAAACATGATACAGAAACGCCAGAAGGAGGCCGCGATTATGCGTCCTCCTTCTGCTTCGCAGTCTGTTCCATTTTGAGCGCCCCGTCTATGGCACCTTCGATAATCGGCAGGTATTCTTCAGGGCAAAGCTTCAGCTTGTGGCTGACCCGTTGCCGCTGTTCGCTTTCTTCTCGCATAATCTCCGGGTTAAAATACCGTTCCACGGGAAGTCCGCAGACCTTAATCAACTGGATCATCACAGGCAGGCTCGGAATCGCACCTTGATTCTCAATGTTGGCAAGATACCGCCATTCAATCCCAACCATTTCTGCCAATGTTTTTCGTGCCAGACGCTTTGCCTCTCGTGCAGCTTTGACATCTGCGCCGAAGGTTTCAAAACCGGGACAATCTTCAACTTTCGCCATATAACATCACCCAGTTACATTGTATAATTCATACTTCGCCCGTGGAATGTTGCTATATGCAGGTTGGTTGAAGTTTATAATTCACATTTCGTTCCTTGCATTGTTCGAGAAAGAGAACTATAATGTACTCTGTGGAGGTGCGAAATGGACTATATGACATTGAAAGAGGCCGCCGAAAAGTGGGGCGTGACACCTCGTAGGGTAAATTATTATTGCGCCGGAGGGCGCATTCCCGGCGCTGTAAAGATGGCTGGTGTTTGGCTGATCCCAAAGAACGCAGAAAAGCCGATTGACGGAAGGACAAAACAAGGGAAGGGGTTGCACCATGAATAAAATCCTGATTATAGATGATGATAGAGAACTGTGCGCTTTGATTAAACGTAGCGTACAAGCAGAAAACATAGAAGCTGATTTTTGTAATACCGGAAAAGAGGGCTTACAAAAATTAAGAGAGCAGGAGTATCAGCTTGTGGTGCTGGATGTGATGATGCCTGGTATGGATGGCTTTGAAACGCTGGAAGAAATCCGCAAAGAGAACAGTCTGCCGATTTTGATGTTCACATCTAAAAATGACAGCATTTCTAAAGTACGGGGCTTACGAGCCGGGGCGGACGATTATCTGACAAAACCATTTGATATGGACGAACTGATTGCCCGTATTGCGTCCCTCATTCGCCGCTACACCCGTTTTAATCATCAAGCCGGAGCTGTGCAAAAACTGGATTTTGATGGATTGCAAATTGACCTTGAAAATCGTTCTGTTACGACGGCAAACGGCACTTTTGAACTTCCGCCAAAGGAATTTGATTTGCTCCTGTACTGTGCAAAACATCAAGGGAAAATTTTGACCAAACAGCAGATTTATGAGGAAGTATGGGGCGAAGAATATTTCTATGATGACAGTAACATTATGGCGATTATCAGCCGACTTCGTAAAAAATTAGAAGTCAATCCTTCAAGCCCAAAGTACATACAAACGGTCAAAGGGATTGGCTACCGGTTTAATAAGGAGGTGTAGTCAGCATGGAAATTATCGTATTCTTGTCCATTGTGATTGCTGTTGTGGCTGTATTGACTTCTATCGTTCTCGTTCGGCGTGTAAAAAAACAAATAGCAGAAATGACCGATGTGCTGGTTGATGTGAAAAACGGAAATGGCAACCGGCGTATTCTATCTGCAACAAATGAACTGACAGCACCTCTTGCCTATGAAATCAATGAGATCGTTGTGGCCTATGAAAGCAGACTTTCAACTGTACGGCAGACAGAAGAAACCAACCGCCAGCTTATGACGAGCCTTTCCCATGATGTGCGAACGCCCCTTACTACTCTGATTGGGTATCTTGACGCTGCACACAAAGGACTGGTCACAGGAAAAGACCGGGATGATTATATTGAAACCGCCCGCCGGAAAGCCCATGATCTGAAAGAATACATTGATGTACTCTTTGACTGGTTCAAGTTAAATTCTAACGAGTTTGCTTTGGAGATCCAGAGTGTTGAGGCCGCAGAGCTGACAAGAAATATCCTCATTGACTGGATACCGATTTTTGAGGATAAACAGGTTGAGTATGACATTGATATTCCTGAACAGCCTGTCCGGGTAAGATTGGATATGGATAGCTATATGAGGATCATCAATAACCTTATTCAAAATGTAATCGCTCACAGCCATGCGGACAAAATCAAAATTTCCCTATCGAAGAAGGAAAATAACATGGAGCTGCTGCTGGCGGATAATGGAGTGGGAATTGAGAAGGAAGATTTGAAACACATTTTTGAACGGCTTTATAAGTGTGACAAAGGACGGTCTGAAAAAGGAAGCGGTCTTGGTCTTTCTATTGTCCATCAGCTTGTAGAAAAGATGGGTGGGAGTATAACAGTTGAAAGTTTGCCGGGAAAAGGAACTGAATTTATGTTGCTTTTTCCTTTGGAGAGTTAAGCGGGTTCCCGTCTTTATGGCGGGAGCCTTTGTCATTTTACTGGATTTCAAATTGCAAGGTTAATGCAAGGTTGCGGCAAGGTTAATGCAAGGTTGGCATGATAGAATACCTTACAGAACAGGAGGTTTTGAATATGGATACAAATTATATCATTGAAACAAAAAATCTGACGAAGCAATACGGCTCACAAAAGAGTGTGGCTGACTTAAATATTCATGTGAAGCGTGGGAGAATTTACGGTCTGCTGGGCAGAAACGGAGCCGGAAAAACCACTACCATGAAAATGCTGTTGGGCTTAACGAAGCCGACTTCCGGGGAGGTCAAAATCTGGGGAAAGTCTTTGCAAGGGAATGAAAAGAAGCTGTTGCCCCGTATCGGAAGCCTGATTGAGTCCCCCGGTTTTTATCCCAATCTGACCGGCACAGAGAACCTGCGTATCTTTGCTACTCTGCGGGGCGTACCAAACAATCATGCCATCAAAGATGCTCTGGATCTGGTAGGACTGCCCTACAAAGATAAAAAGCTCTTTTCACAGTATTCTCTTGGTATGAAGCAGCGGCTTGCCATCGCCCTTGCCGTTATGCACGATCCGGAGCTTTTGATTTTGGATGAGCCGATCAACGGCCTCGATCCCATCGGTATTGCAGAAGTACGTTCCTTTATTCGTGAGCTTTGTGACGCGCGAGGAAAAACCATTTTGATTTCCAGTCACATTCTTTCGGAGATTTCCTTGCTGGCTGACGATATTGGAATTATCGACCACGGCGCATTGCTGGAAGAAGAAAGCCTTGCTGAGCTGGAGCAAAAAAGCAGTAAGCATATCCGTTTTACGCTTTCGGATACTGCACAGGCGGCAAGAATTTTGGAACGCAATTTCCATGAAACCCATTTTTCCATACAAGACGACCACAATCTGCGTCTACACAATATGGAGCTACCCGTGGGGAAAATTGTAACTGCCTTTGTAGAAAACGGATTGGAGGTATCAGAAGCACATACCTGTGAAGAAAGTCTTGAAGATTACTTCAAGCGTGTGACAGGGGGCGAAGGAATTGCTTAAACTAATCAAATGCGAATTTTTGAAATTGAAACGGAAGCCATTGGTATTTATTTCCCTACTGCTTTCTGTTTTCATGCCATTGGCTTATGCTTTCTTTCTGGCAGATGTAAACACTGATGTGGATGCTGTAAATGGAGTGATGTCCAGCCTATTCCAGCTTAGTGCATATTTGCTTTTGATGCCGCTTCTTGTGATACTGGCTTCGAATCTGTTGTTTGAGGAACTTGATAATGACACACTGAAAAACCTTGTTACCGTACCGGTAAATAGAACCAAGCTGGTGCTGTCCAAGATGCTGGTTTTACTGTTGTTTGCCGTTGGCTTTATGGCAGTTGGAGGATTGGTAAATCTTGCGGTTTTGTTGTTTCAGGGTTGGAAACCGGTTGGGTTTTGGACCTTGTTTGGCGTTGGAATTGAAGAAGGGCTGATTATGTGGGTGGGCGCACTTCCCTGTATTCTGCTCGTTGTTCTTCTTAATAAAAACTATATCGTGTCTGTCGTGATTACCTTTTTCTATACGATTGCGAATTATATCCTTTCCATGAACGATATGTTTCTCACACAGCCTTTTGGTTTGAACATAGGAACCCTGTTTCCGGGACCGCTGGCCTTCCGCTGGACATTCCAATTTTATGACCAAAGCCAGACCAGTGCGGAGTTAGCAGATTTGTTGGAACGGGTCAGTCCGTATTTTCTGAATGGTGTTCAGGTATTCGGTGTGATTATTGTGGAAGCCATTGTATTTCTTGCGCTGATTGCATTTGTTTACCGGCGACAGGAAATCTAAGGGGGTGTGACTATGTGGAACTTATTAAAATCGGAATTACTGAAACTGCGCCGGTGCCAGATTCTTTTGGTAGGACTGGTGGCGCTTGCACTCTGTCCTTTGGTTCAGTATGGAAGTCAGTTGATTGTGGAGGCAGAGTACCGAAATCCAAATTATGATTTTTCTGCACTATTTGAAAATGTTGTTTGGGGAAACACTCAGATATTCCTTCCAATTTCACTGGTAATGATCGGAGGATGGCTTATAGACAGAGAATCCACTCATGATACACTGAAAAACATCATGACAATTCCTGTTTCTATGCCGAAAATGTTGGGAGCTAAGTTACTTTTAGTCGGTATGCTTGCAGTTCTGCTGGGAATATACAGCGTTGGCATTACCTTGATTACTGGATTGACGGTTGGATTATCGGGACTGACAGCGGAAGTGTTTTTTCATGGAGGTACGCAGATCGTGTTAGCGGCTCTGACGACCTATTTGGTCTGTATGCCGCTGATCCTGATTTTTGGGCAGATTCGAGGGGCATATCTGGGCGGTTCCATTCTGGCGTTCTTCCTTGGATACAGCATGTTGTTTTTCAAAAGTGGTATCCTTGCCAGCATCTATCCGTTCTCTGCTGCGCTGATTTTAGTGGGATTTGACATGAGTGAATATGCCGGAACAACCACATCCTCAACCCCTTTGTTGGCGGTCATTGGGATTGGCATCATGGTTCTCTGGGCGGTGCTGTTGTTACTGATGTCCAGTAACAAAAAAGAAATGAAATCCCGTAAACAGGCAAATGCCAAGGGAAAAGGAAAGCGTGCTGTACGCAGGAAAGGAAGGTGATAGCTGTGAAGAAAATAGTTTTATCATTATGCCTGATACTATTGGGTGCTTCTGTGCTTTCAGGTTGTACAAAAGACGAATTTCTCGATCAGTATAACAATATTGTTCAGTCTGCTGGTTCCATAGCGCTTACCGGAAATTCATCCTTACAAGGTACGAAAGAAAAAGGAATTGATGATTATACAGGGACTTATACGGCTGATTATGCGAACTTTTCAGGTACAGAGTATTTGTTCGGAGGAACTTCCATAAAGAGAGAAGCCGGTAAGGAGCTGTCCATTGATTGCACCTTGGAGATTACGGAAGGTACTGCAAAAGTATTTTGGATTTCTGGATCTGATGAAGCAGTCACGTTGATTGAAGCAACCGGAACTTATAGTGACACAATTACACTTCCTGATGGTGGAAATTATATTGGCATTGAATGTGAGAATTTCACCGGAAACATTGAATTAAATATTGAATAATACTCTGCCGGACGACGGCAAAAGAAAAAAGCCGTCGCAGAGCAGACATATTTTCACGCGCCTATGAAACGGCGGCTTTGATTTTCAGAGCCGCCGTTTCTTTGCGTTTGCACAAACCAATGACGACTTGCAGGGACACGGTAGCTGATTGGAGGTTATTTTGCCGTGTCCTTTTCTCTTTTTCGCAGTATCCATGATCTGCACCAGTTAAAAAAAGCCTGTTCCCAGCAGCGGAGCAATGCGGTCAGAAGTATGCACTATACCATGTAACTAAACAGCAAAATATACTCTATTACGCTCGTATGGCTTTATGCCGTCCGGGCGCTTTTTTGTCCCTATGGAGCCGAAACATCGGGTCAGCATGGCCCGAACTTTATCCCCGATGTCGCTCCCCGTCGCCCCATTCAGATTTACCAAAAAAATCTGAATGGAGGAAAGGCAGATGGAAGTTACCATCAATTATAACGGACAAGCTGTGGCTGTGGAGGTCACGCTGGAAGTCTATGAATTTCTTGACCGGGCCAATCACAAAACGGAGAACCTGTTCCATGAACAGCGGCGGCATTGGGATGGCCGGGAGTTTGACGAGTACATCATTACCACCGAGGGTGTAGGAGCCTACGGCGAAACGCCGGAAGAATACCTTTGCCGCATGGAAACGCTGCATGAGCTGATGGCTGTTCTGGACACCTGTACCGAGGCCCAGCGCCGCCGGTTCCTGCTCTATGCGCTTGACGGGCTGAGCCTTGCAGAGATCGGTGTGCTGTGCGGCTGCTCCAAAGTGGCTGTGTATCAAAGTGTGGAGGCGGTCAGAAAAAAATTTATAAATTTCTTTGAGAACAGGCTTAACGAATGACCTGTTTTCTGGCTACCAAGTGAAAGGGATCATTTCCCTTATCTCAGCGAGGGGCGGACAGCGGACGAGCTGCCCGCCTCTCCGATTTTCAGGAGGTAAGCCTATGAAAACAATCAATCTGCGGTGGATGTATCCCCACTACCGGCATGACGAGTTTGTGGATGTTACGGACGAGGTATGGGCAGCGATGTATCAGGCCAAGCGGGAGATGGAGAACTATGAGCGTCGGAAAGTCTACCACCGCGCCTACTACTCTCTGGACGCATACAGCTGGCTGGAAAATTACGCGCTGGAACACAGCAGATCGCCGGAAGATATTTTGCTGGAACGAGAAGAAATGACCACCCGCCTGCACCTGATTGCAGCTCTGCCGGTGGCTCTGGCTCATGCCACTCCGACACAGGCCCGCCGTGTTCACGCCTACTACATTGCTGGTATCAAGCAGCCGGAAATCTCCCGGAGAGAGGGCGTCCACAGCAGCAAGGTCAGCGTTGCCATCCGTCGGGGGCTACGGAATATGCGCCGCTGCTATGATGACTTTTTTCAAACAGAGTGAGGGCATGCCTATGCAGACCATCAATCTCAAACAATATTATCCATTTTGCAAAGAGGACATTTGTGTGGAGGTGTCCGATGAGATCGTCGAAGCGTTTCTTCTGGACAAGAGAGCCGAGGCCGCCAGAGATCGCAAGATGTTCCGGTATAAGGCGTTTTATTCCCTCGATTGTAACGATGGAATCGAAAATGCCGCCATCGGCTGGGCGCAGCCATCGCCGGAGGACTACCTGATAGAAAAAGAAGAATTAGCCGAATACGAAGAACTGATACGGCGATTGTATGAAGCCATTTCCTCCCTGCCGCCTATGCAGGCTCGCCGTGTTCACGCCCGCTATATACTGGGTATGAAAGTGAAAGATATTGCCGCAATGGAGGGTATCACGCCAGCACAGGCGGGAAAATCCATCCATGCCGCACTGCGGAGACTGCGCCGGTACTTTGCTCGACAGAAATGGACGGTCAATCTATGAGTATTTCCAAAGAAAAGAGGTGCCTGACATGAACGAAAAAATTACAGCCCACCCACAAAAGAAGAACGGGAGAAAGTCCTGAAGGAGATTCGGCAGCTTGAAAACCGAAAGAAGATTTTGGAGAACAAGCAGCGCAACGAGGAACGCAAGGCCCGTACCCGCCGCCTGATTGAACGCGGGGCCATTTTGGAGGGCGTTTTTTCTCTGGCCCCCGACCTTCCCGGCGTAGAGGTCAAGGCGTTCCTGATTGCCCTGTCCCATCTTCCGGGGGCGGCGGAACTGGCCGCAAAACTGCCGAAATCTGGGGACAAGCCGTAAGTCCCTTGTTTACAAGGGCGCACTTATACACCGTTGCCGGTGTCGTGCGCCCTGCCGGGAGCTGTTGCGTACTTCGTCCGCGATGGGGAGCTACACTCCCCAAACCCCTTGTGCGCCCCGCGCAGCTAAACACCCGCTTCGCGTCTGTTCGGCTCCACGGAGCCTGAAATATCCCCGCCGAAAGGAGGTGCCACCCATAGATTTTTGTCATATCCCCGTCAGTATCATCAAGCGCAGCGAGGGCCGTTCTGCCGTTGCCGCAGCTGCTTACCGCAGCGGAACCAAGCTGACAAATGAATGGGACGGAATGACCCACGACTACACCCGGAAAGGCGGCATTGTCCATGCGGAGATCATGCTGCCTGCCCACGCACCGCCGGAATTTGCAGACCGATCTATCCTCTGGAACAGCGTGGAGCAAATCGAGAAAGCAAGGGACAGCCAGCTTGCCCGCGAGATTGAAGCAGCCCTGCCCCGTGAACTGTCCGGCGAACAGCAGCTTGCCCTTGTGCGTGCCTATGTGAAGGACAACTTTGTAGACAAAGGAATGTGCGCCGACTTTGCTATCCATGACAAGGGAACCGGCAACCCTCATGTCCATATCATGCTGACGCTCCGGCCTCTGAAAGAAAATGGACAGTGGGGCGCAAAGTGCCGCAAGGCATACGATCTGGACGAGAATGGACAGCGTATCCCGGATGGGAAAGGCGGTTGGAAAAATCATCGTGAGGATACAACCGATTGGAACGATAAAGGAAATGTGGAGATTTGGCGGGCAGCGTGGGCAGCCTACACCAACCGGGCGCTGGAATCTGCCGGTAGACCGGAGCGCATTGACCATCGCAGCTATAAGCGGCAGGGCATTGATAAGATTCCCTCTGTCCATCTGGGGCCAGCCGCCAGCCAAATGGAAAAGCGCGGCATCCGCACCGACAAGGGCGAAGTAAACCGGCAGATCGCTGCCGACAACAAGCTGCTGAAAGAAATCAAAGCCCGCATTACCCGTCTTTATCGCTGGTCGAAAGACGAAGCGGAAAAACCACAAACACAGCAAAGCAGCTTGACCGCCTTGTGGGAGGCCCAGCAGCAGTTGAACGCTCCCCGCACCCGCACCGGCAAAATCCGGGCTTTGCAGGAAAGCGCTGCACTATTCAGCTTTTTGCAGGCAAACGGCATCCAGTCTATGCAGCAGCTTCATGAAAAAATCGCTGATATGAACAGCCGTTACTATGACCTGCGCGGAAAGATCGTCAAGGCCGAGCGCCGGATCACTACCCTTACCGAGCGCGGGGAGATGTGGAAACAGTACAACCAGTACAAGTCCATCCACAAACAGCTTGCCAAAGTAAAGCCGGAAAAACGGGAACAGTTTGAGCAGTGCCACAGCCGGGAACTGATCCTCTATGACGCAGCGGCCCGGTATCTAAAAGAACTGAAAGACAGCGGTGAGGCAATCACCCCGAAGGCATGGCAGCGGGAAATTGACCAGCTGGCCGCTGGAAAGCAGACGGACACGCTTGCCATGAAATCCATGCGGGAGGATTTAAAAGCAGTGGAACGGCTCCGCAAAACCGCCGAGCAGCTGTCCAGACAGGAACGGGACAAGCCTCACGACCGGGAGCCGGATCGGTAAAGGATACTGCATTTTGGCATACCCCTGTCAAGTGCGTCGCATTTCACGACATACTTTTGCACACAGAAAAACCGCCGTACAGGTTTCCCCATACGGCGGCAGACTGTTTATTTGCCGAACAAGTCGCTGTGTGTGCCGGTGCGGGCCAGCGTCAGCACCAGAACATCATCTTCTATGCGGTAGACAAGCAGCCAGTCCGGGAGAATGTGACATTCCCGATGGCCTGCCCAATCGCCGGACAGGTCATGGTCACGGTTCTTATCCGGCAGCGGTTCGCCCATCGCCAGCAACGCTACGACCTGCTCCAGCAGTTCGATCTTCAAGCCACGCTTGATGGCTCGTTTGTAGTCTTTTTTGAAACTGGTCGTGTACTTGACGGTATATTTGGTTTCTTTCATCTTTTCAGGTCAGCAAATAACTCGTCAAGGTCATTGTAGCCCTTTACAGACGGGTCTTTTGCAATCCTTTCCGCTTCCAGCATGGCAGCAACCGTTTCTTTGTTCGGCTGTTCCAGCCTTACTTCAAAGGGAATGCCGCCTTCACGAAGCGACTGGCGCACAAAGATGTTAAACGCCGTAGTCAGGTTCATGCCAAGTTCAGTAAACAATGCGTCCGCCTGCGCTTTCAAATCTGCGTCCATGCGGATACTGATGTTTGTGGTATTTCCAGCCATACGATCAACCCCTTTCTGCTGACAATTATAGTATATGCCATTTGCACGAAGAAAACAATACTTTGCACGAATATTTAACAATAAATTCATTTAAGGAGGTTACCGACTTTATGAAAGAAATCATTTATGAAGAACAATAAGTCTGAACCTATCCCCGTCATGGATTACCGCCAGTACCGCAGAGTGCGGAGGCTGGTGCATGAGTGCTGTAACTACATCGACGGAAACTGTATCGCCCTGGACGATGGGGAGGAATGTGTCTGTGTCCAGTCTATTTCCTACTCCCTGTTGTGCAGGTGGTTTCGGACGGCGGTATTGCCGCAGGATAAGGAACTGGAAACGGCGCTGTTCCACCGGCTGAATGCGAAGAAATGCGCCGTATGCGGGGCGCTGTTTACCCCCGGTTCTAACAGGGCCAAATACTGCCCGGAATGTTCCACTCGCATGAAGCGGATCAACGCCGCAAAGCGCAAGCGGAAACAACGGGAGAAATGTCACGCTTTAGGGGCTGAAAAACCCTTGTAAATCAAGGCTTTTTTCGAGGGTGTCAAAGGCAGGCTGATAGATTTATCCTCCGACCCCTAAAACGGCCATAAAATGCGTACAGAATCCCAAGAGAAACCCCAAGGAGGAACCCTATGTCAGACAACCGAAAATATTATTACCTGAAACTCAAAGAAAACTATTTTGACGATGATTCCATCGTGCTGCTGGAAAGTATGCAGGATGGTGTGCTGTATTCCAACATTCTGCTCAAGCTGTATCTGAAATCGCTGAAACATGGTGGACGGCTTCAACTTGACGAGGACATTCCTTACACGGCGCAGATGATCGCCACCATTACCCGCCAGCAGATCGGCACTGTGGAGAGAGCCTTGCAGATCTTTTTGAAGCTGGGCCTTGTGGAAGTGCTGGACAGCGGCACCTTCTACATGAGCAATATTGAACTGCTGATCGGCCAGTCCTCTACCGAGGCCGAGCGAAAGCGGGCTGCAAGGCTCCAAAATAAGGCTCTTTCTGCGCCCCGGACAAACGGCGGACATTTGTCCGACATTCGTCCACCAGAGATAGAGATAGAGTTAGAGAAAGAGATAGAGATAAAGAGAGAGATAGAGAAGGGACGCTCCGCCCGCGCCTATGGCCGTTACCAGAATGTTTTCCTGACGGACGAGGAACTGGCAGACTTGCAGGCCAGCTTTCCCACTGTATGGGGCCAGTACATCGAAAAGCTGTCCGAGTACATGGCTTCTACCGGCAAGCGTTATCAGAGCCATGCAGCCACCATTCGGCGCTGGGCCGGTGAGGACGCGAAAAAGGCGGCCCCGCCCACCCGCAACCGGGATTACAGCGTAAAGGAGGATGAAACTGTATGATTGAGATTACCGCAGAAATCCGGGCGCTGATCGACAAGGCAGCTGCCGGTGTGGAATTGGCCGGGGACGAGTATATAGACCCGTCAGACGGGCTCATTCACTGTAAGAAATGCGGCGGCCAGAGGCAGACCGTTGTGCCATGCTTCGGGAAATCCGGCTACTTTATGCCCCGCTGCATCTGCCAGTGCCAGCGGGAGGCTGAGGAGCAGCGCAAGGCTGCTGAAGAACGGCAGCGCTGTATGGAGCGTATCAAACGCCGAAAGGCACAGGGCTTGCAAGACCGTTATCTGTATGACTACACATTTTCCAATGATAACGGGCAAAACCCATTGATGGACAAGGCTCACGCCTATGTGGAGAACTGGAAAGAGGCATATAAGAGCAATATCGGGCTTTTGCTATTTGGAGATGTGGGAACCGGCAAGTCTTTTTTCGCCGGATGTATTGCCAATGCTTTGCTTGACCGGGATGTGCCGGTGCTGATGACGAACTTTCCCACCATTCTGAACCGCCTGACCGGGATGTTCTCTGAGGACAGGTCAGAGTTTATTGCCAGCTTTGATGAATATGACTTGCTTATCATTGACGATCTGGGAGTAGAGCGCAGTACCGAATATGCTATGGAGCAGATGTTTTTCGTCATTGACAGCCGCTATCGCAGCCGCAGACCCATGATTATCACAACAAACTTGAAACTGTCCGAGCTGAAAAACCCGCCTGATCTGGCCCACGCCCGTATCTATGACCGTATTCTGGAACGGTGTGCGCCGATTCTCTTTGACGGGAAGAATTTCCGGGAAGAAAATGCCGGTGCTACACGACAGGCAGCAAAAGACATTGTAAACAGTAAGCACGACTGATTTTTTACCGGGTGGCACAGACCCGTTCGGAGAAAGGAGCGCCATGAACAAAGAACCCCGTACTATGCAGGTGTCAGACGCCGCTACTGCGTCCAGAGCGCCGGAAAACACGCCAGCGATGGTAAAGAAAATCGGTAAGACAACCTACAAGGTTCATGTCCATTTCAGCAATACCAGCACAGAAACCATGAGCGATAAAATCAAGCGTATGCTCAAAAATGAAATTCAGCAGATGTGAAAGACTGATAAACGAAGCCGCCTTGTGCTAAACTGATGATGGTACACGCCAAAACTTTTAGCCAAGGAGGACATGAAAATGCTGTACACAGAAAAAGAGAAGCATGAAATTGAACGAGTAAAGGAGGTCTTTGCGGAACATCTGCGGCAAAGCCCTGATTTTGAACTGCTCTGGTCGGACAAGGTAGGCTATGTCTGGCTGGCGATTGGCGTCAATCCAGTCTATGTGGATACCGGTATCAGAATCGAATCAGCCGCCGATCTCTGCGGCAGGTGTTTGGATGATGTTGCTACGGATGTTTTATATATGACAGGCAACGATCATGCACTGGAAGCAGCCGATCCGCTGGAATTGGCCGAAATCAAGCGGCGCTGGGAGCCATATATCAACCAGCTGCCAGACTATGCGTATCTCTGCAAAGACCTGCTGAACGGAAAAATGTAATCTATCAAACGAGGTGTCAGGAGCCATACGGTGCTTCTGGCACCTTTTTTGTAGATTTTTGTGAATTTGATTAAAAAGTCCTTGACAATTTGTCTCCGGCAAAACGGCAAAGTCAATCCTTATTTCTTGCGGTGCGCGTCTTGCCCCTTTTGATATAGAGGAACTCCGGGAACTCATGTCCTATGATGAATTGGAACTTGATACATTGGGCGACAGGAAAACCGCGCTTTTCCTCATAATGAGCGATACCGACGACACCTTTAATTTTGTTATCGCTATTCTGCAATCGCAGCTTTTCAATTTGCTTTGTGATAAAGCGGACGACGAATACAACGGCAAATTGCCTATTCATGTCCGGTTTTTGCTTGATGAATTTGCCAACATCGGGCAGATACCCCGCTTTGATAAGTTAATTGCGACCATTCGCAGCAGGGAAATGTCCGCTTCTATCATTCTGCAATCGCAGAGCCAACTAAAAGCCATTTACAAGGACGCGGCAGAAATCATACTTGATAATGCCGACAGCACCTTGTTTTTGGGAGGACGTGGGAAAAATGCAAAGGATATTTCGGATAACTTGGGACGGGAAACAATCGACAGTTTCAATACTTCCGAAAATCGCGGCACGCAGGTTTCTCATGGACTTACTTATCAAAAATTAGGAAAGGAGCTGATGACACAGGACGAAATAGCAGTTATGGACGGTGGGAAATGTATTTTGCAGCTACGCGGTGTGCGTCCCTTTTTAAGCGACAAATACGACATCACGAAACACCCGAACTACAAATACCTTTCCGACTTCGACAAAAGAAACGCTTTTGACGTGGAACGGTATATGTCTACCCGTCCGGCAATCGTAAAGCCCGATGAAGCCTTTGACATATACGAAATAGATTTGTCCGACGAGGACGCAGCCGCCGAGGAATAACGGCGGCATTTTCATTTTCAACAACTTTTTTTGAGCCGCACAGCGGCAGAAAGCGAGGTTTATATGGAGTTTTTCAACAGCGCAGTTGGTGTATTGCAGACTTTGGTTATCGCGCTTGGCGCAGGTCTTGGCATTTGGGGTGCCATTAACCTCATGGAGGGTTACGGCAACGACAATCCGGGCGCAAAGAGCCAGGGCATGAAGCAGTTCATGGCTAATTAAAGGGAACAAAAAGAAAGGAAAAGCCAATCCAGACGGTATCAGCGGCAGGCTACAAGAATAAATTGTGATTTCACAAGATTGGTGCTATAATAAGAGAAAAGTTCCTGCCGGGGCAGCCGCTCCGGTGGTATGGATAGAAAGGCAGGAAAACAATATGCACATCAGCTATAAACCACTCTGGCACACACTGTTAGAGCGTGATATGAGAAAAGAGGATTTAAGGCTTGCCGCTGGTATGACAACAAATATGATTGCCAACATGAGCAAAGAGGGAAAGCACATCAGCATGGATACATTAGCCCGTATCTGTGAAACGCTGAATTGTGAGATTACCGATGTGATTGAGTTAGTACCAGACGAGCCTGCTTCCACAGGAGGTAAGGAACATGAGCGAATTGAAACCAAGAATAAAAGAAAACGGAATTGATTATATCCTTGTTGGAGATTACTACATCCCGGACTTGAAGTTGCCGGAGGAACACCGCCCCATCGGAAAGTACGGACGGATGCACCGGGAATATTTAAGAGAAGTCTGCCCAGCCAGATTACACACATTGACCCTGACCGGGGAATTGTGGACATATCTTGCAGACCTGAACGAACAGGCACAGAAACGGTTAGACACCATCATGGAGCAGATGAAAGCTGCCGAGGGCGTGACCGAGGAATTGAAGCGTACCCGTCAAATGGAATGGGTGCAGCGTTGCAATAACATTCACAACCGGGCAGAAGAAATTGTTTTACATGAGATGATTTATTCATAACGGTATGGTAGAATGATTATTACAAATTAGAAGTTGTAAAGGAGACTTTGTATGGGTAGAAAAGAAATAACAACAAAAGAAGATTTAATGAAAGTAATAGAATTATTCGAAAATACTGGAATTACATACTGGTTGGATGGCGGATGGGGTGTAGATATTTTAGCTGGTAAACAAACAAGAATTCATAGAGATATAGATATAAATTTTGATGCTCAACATACGGAAAAATTGTTAAATGTGCTTTTGAATCTGGGCTATAAAATTGATACAGACTGGAAACCGGTTAGAATAGAGTTATATAGTGATGAACTTGGTTACTTAGACATTCACCCGTTCGTTTTAAGTGAGGACGGAACTTCAAAACAAGCTGATTTAGAGGGTGGCTGGTATGAGTTTGAAAAAGATTACTTTGGTAGTGCTTTTTTTGAAGGAAAAACAATTCCTTGTATATCCTTAAAAGGCCAAAGAGTTTTCCATTCAGGTTATGAATTAAGAGATAAAGATAAGCATGATATTTCAATTCTTGAAAGTTTATCAAAATAACATTGCTGTAATTTCTAAGATAAATTCCACTTTATCGCTTTGAAATTTTAACTGAATAAGTATAGCACCAACCGCTGCTACATGGAAGCAAACACAACCATGCAACAGCGGTTTTTCTTTACCGTTTTTTCCTTTGACTGATAGGAGTTCCTGTTTTCTTTGATTTTTGTAGAATCCGAATGAGCCAGCGAAATTCTTCGTCTGACAGATTTTTATAGTTGATGCCGAGCTGCTTGCAGTAAAGGACAACCAGCTTTTCATCCCGACTGCCCTTGAAATTTTCAACCGCTTCCAAATTTTCTTTCAATTCATCGGCAACGGTGGTCTGGGGCGCACTCTCGCTGTCCTTTTTGTGGGCTTCCCGAATATCCCGGATAATGAGATTGAGGTCATCAAGAACCATGTGGCTGAAATATTCATCATCGCTGATATGGGCGGCTTGCAGCACTTTCAAATGCGGGTCGTCTTCGCCGGGGCGATACCGTTCAATGATTTCATGCCGGACAGTATCGACAAGGGCGTTGAGGTTTTGAATCTGCATGGTGGCAATCCCATCTACATAAATCTCAATGTCCGCAAGAAACTTGATAAAGTCCTTATGAGTGGCAAGCTCACAGAGCAGACGGTTGTTAATCCGACCGCCTTTCAGAAGTGCCACCATCTCATCATTCAAATGCAGCTCTGTTAGTGGCGTGTTGATCTGCTCCCGGTTCTCTGTCCGGCACAGCAGATAATCAACGGAAACCCCATAGAAGTCTGCCAGCGTGATAAGGTTGCCATGATTGATTTCCTTATAATCCTCTTTTTCATAACTGCCAAGAGCTGATTTGGAAATGCCCGTCAGCTCTGATAATTCTTCCAGATTTAAGCCTTTGTCCTTGCGGAGTTCCCAAAGGCGTTCCTGTATGCTTGTCGCTCCTTTCATGGGCGCACGCTCCTTTCCGGCGGTTTCATTACTGCCGCTTAACTGGATTATATCATACTTTCCGCAATCGTGGAAATTTCTGATTTTTACCCTTAATTCCTACTTTGTGGACATACGGCACAGGGCACAAAAATGTTCTATGATACAGGTAGTTCATCGATGGATTATTCCAATCGAATGACCAGCCTGTGTGGGATATGCTTCCCCGGCGATGTAGCGCCATGACTTTTGGCAGGGATGTGGAGGAACCCTGACCGAAACGAGCGTACCAAAGGGAGCGATACGCCGCTGTGAGATTCAGGGGAGGAACGACACCGGGGAGAACTGGCGAACTGATACCGAAATGATACCGAAACACGACAATCTGATAGGGGGATAGTCTACCCTATTGCTGATACTTCTGGAGATTTTAGACGGCTCTATGACCGTAATTTTGCCGAAAATCGCCCCGAAACTATACACTAAAACGGGAGGAAACGCAATATGCCGAGAATGAGCAAAAAGAGGAAGCATGAGCTTTCTTTTTACCTCAATGACCGGGGGCGTGTCACTTACAACGAATTATGCCGGAAATGCAAGCATGGGTGCAAGCAGAGCTTCCGGGCGGTTGTGGTTGACTGCCCCCGTTATTTATCCAAAAGAGCAAAGAAAAAGGAGGAACACACCGAATGAATTTTGAATTTATGACGATAGGCACACCGTTGCCGCCCTGTATGCCCTTTCCCAGAGCGTTGACAGGATTTCCAGTCAGCAGCACCGCAAAGGTCATGTACTGCCGGATGTTGGACGCTATGCTATCCAACGGACAGGAGGACGAGAACGGAATCCTGTTTATCTGCTTCCCTGTCACAGCCATTGCCGCAGTCCTGTCCCGCAGCCCCATGACGGTCAAGCGTTCTCTGAATGAACTGGAAACCGCCGGACTGATCATGCGAGTGCGTCAGGGCGTTGGAGAACCAAACAGGATTTATGTGCTGATACCGGGAAAGGAGGACGCTGCCCTTGCCTGATACCTCAAAGCTGGAAAAGCTCAACCGAGAGTTGGAAAAGAGTGAAAAGAAACTGCGGAAAGCCATCAATGATGAAAAGGCATTGCAGCACCAGCTAAAGCAGCTTACCCGAAAAGAACGGACACACCGGCTCTGTACTCGTGGCGGTATGCTGGAAAGTTTTCTGCAAGAGCCGGAACGCCTGACAGATGATGATGTCATGCTGTTGTTGACACTCATTTTTCACAGGCAGGACACGCAGGAACTATTGAAGAAACTGCTGGAACGTGAGAAGCCGGAAACCCCTTAGTTTACTAAGGGCGCAATTATACACCACCCAAAGGTTGGTGCATTGCGTTCTCCGAAGGCTCCTTGCCGGAGGGCTGTGATTTTTCGCAGTCATGGTCTGCTCCAAATCATACAGGGGACGCTACGCTTCCCCTGCGCTGGCTACCGCCAGCTACCCTTTTGTGGACTTGTCATCTGGGGACACCTTGCGTTGCAAGCTGTTCCCAGCCGACAAGTTTCATAAAATATGCTATCTTTTCGATAGGCAATAAAGTATAATAAAGTCAGCAATAAATCGGAATTTTACGGTCAGTAAGGAATGCGTAAAGTTATATGATTGTATTATAAGCGATTTGTTAAATTTTTATAACCACTTGTATTTGCCTGCGATTTATGGTATAATATTTTGAAATTTAGAAAGAGGTGGGAAGATGATTAACTTTTCTTGCAAATAAAATCAAAATATGCGGTAGTGCTATACTTTGGCATTATTGTGTCTATTGCAAGAAAGTTATATGTCTATCTTACTCAATATAGTGCTGTTGCCACTTTTGCTTAGTGGTGTTATTTTATGCTATGACGAGCTGCAAGGATAAACTTTCTTGTGGCTCTTATTTTGTTTTGGAGGTGCTTTATGAATAGTGCAGAACAGATAGTTACACATGATTCACTCCGTATAGTGTCGGTTCCTTTTGGTGAAATCTATACGTAGTAAACATTCACCGAACCGACTTTGTATCGTATGACATGCAAAGGAGGATAATATTTATGTCAATGATTAAAATTGAAAACCTTACGTTTTCATATCCGACAAGTTATGATAATGTTTTTGAAAATGTCAGTTTCCAGGTTGATACCGATTGGAAGCTTGGTTTTGTGGGCAGAAACGGACGAGGTAAAACAACCTTTCTGAATCTTCTGCTTGGGAAATATGAGTATAGTGGAAAAATCCTATCATCCGTACAGTTTGATTATTTTCCTTATCCCGTTTCAGATAAGAATCGTATTACAGAGGATATATTGCAGGAGATTTGCCCACTTGCGGAAGAATGGGAACTTATGCGAGAACTTTCTTATCTTGATGTTGATGTCGATGTGCTTTGGCGACCTTTTGAAACACTTTCCAACGGAGAGCAGACAAAGGTTTTGATTGCCGCTCTTTTTCTTAATGAAGGGCATTTCCTACTGATTGATGAACCTACCAACCATTTGGATGCCAAAGCGAGAAAAAGTGTGGCGGCATATCTGAAAAAGAAAAAGGGATTCATCTTAGTTTCTCACGATCGTCGCTTTCTTGACGATTGTGTTGACTATATTCTATCGATTAACCGAGCGAATATCGAAGTGCAAAGAGGAAACTTTTCATCATGGATGTCAAATTTTGAGCGACAGCAAGAATTTGAACTGGCTCAGAACGAACGTTTGCAAAAGGACATCAGACGATTACAGCAGTCGGCAAAACGCGCTGCAGTATGGTCTGAACGTGTAGAAGCTTCCAAAATTGGGGCAGCAGATAAAGGTTATGTCGGTCATAAAGCCGCCAAAATGATGAAGCGTTCAAAATCTATAGAAGCGAGACAACAACAGACAATCGAACAAAAATCAGCATTGCTGAAAAATATGGAAACCGCAGAAGCCCTCAAGATACAACCGCTTAATTACCATACAGATTTGCTTGCATCATTATCGAATGTAGTAGTTTATTATGATGGCATTTCAGTTTGTGAACCCGTTTCGTTTGAAATAAGACAGGGAGAACGCATTGTGCTTGATGGAAAGAACGGCAGTGGCAAAAGTAGCCTGTTAAAGTTGGTAGTCGGGCAGTCCATAGATTATACGGGTACAGTAACACTTGGCTCTGGGCTTGTAATTTCTTATGTGCCACAGGATACATCGTATTTATGTGGAACCCTTTCCGAGTTTGCAGAAGAAAACAACCTTGATGAAAGTTTGTTCAAGGCAATTCTTAGGAAAATGGACTTTGAGCGTGTACAGTTTGAAAAGGATATTAAAGACTTTTCTGGCGGGCAAAAGAAGAAAGTCCTAATTGCGAAAAGCCTTTGTGAAAAGGCACACTTGTATGTATGGGATGAACCGCTCAACTTTATTGATGTGTACTCACGTATGCAGATTGAACAACTCATAACGGAGTTTGCCCCGACCATGCTCCTGGTAGAACATGACAGTGTTTTTCGAGATACTGTGGCAAGTAAAATTGTGAATATCTAAATTGGTTCTTCCGCAATTTTACGTTTTTCGCTTTAATAAAAATGGAGAATGCTGATTTACACTGGCATTCCAGTATTGAAAAATTACAAAATACGGATAATTGCGTAAGAACCTCTAAATTAAAATAATTGTATGGGTTAATTCCAGCTTTACAGAGACTCAAATTCCAGTTTGTAGAATTAAGAAAATCGTAATTTGTGGAGGTAAAATATAGATGAATCAAGGTAGAATTATTGTAATCACAGGTGCGCCGGGGACAGGAAAAACTACAACGGCATCTGCTGTTGCAAAAGAATCAGATTTGGAAAAGTCTGTGCATATGCACACAGATGACTTTTATCATTATTTGAGTAAAGGGGCAATACCACCGCATTTGCCAGAATCAAATGAGCAAAATTTGATTGTCATTGAAGCGTTTTTAGAAGCTGCGAAGCGATATGCTCGTGGTGGATATGATGTAATTGTTGACGGTATTATCGGACCGTGGTTTTTAAAGCCGTGGCAAAGTCTTGTTCGGGAACATTATGAGGTGCATTATATTATTTTAAGGGCAAGTAAGGAAGAAACCTTGAAGCGAGCTGTTGAACGCTCAAAGTTAGACCGAAAGACAAATATCGAATTGGTAGAAACCATGTGGGAGCAATTTTGCAATCTGGGAATATATGAATCGAATGTTATAGATACGACCACTTATTCCATTCAAGAAACTGTTTCCGCAGTACAAGAAAAAATCGCAAGTAGGGCAGCGTTGTTGTCTTAGATTGTTTTGGTGCAATTCCAGTTTGTTAGCTTTACATCGGGTCAACTTGTCCCGAACTTTTACAACTAAATACCCGCCGCTCACACAGTGGCACACCGAGCAGGAAATCTGAAAAAGGTCTCCTGCTTTTTTTCTGCCCAAAATGAGGTGGTAAAACGCCACCCCATCCACCAATTAGCGAAAGGAGGGACACGAAATGCCTTGTCCACACAACGAAATCACGATTGTTCAGCGCAGCCAGCGGCAGTCTGCGGTTGCCGCCGCTGCTTACCAAAGCGGCGAAAAGCTGTTCTGTGAATACGACCAGCAAGTAAAGCACTACCCGGAAAAGCGTGGTATCGTCCACAATGAAATCCTGCTCCCGGCAAATGCTCCACAGGAATATGCAGACCGCAATACTTTATGGAATGCCGCCGAAGCGGTGGAAAAGCAATGGAACTCCCAGCTTGCAAGGCGGTGGGTGCTTACCATTCCCAGAGAGATACCGCCCGACCAGTACGCTGTCCTTGTACGGGAGTTTTGTGAACAGCAGTTTGTTTCCAAAGGCATGATTGCTGATTTTGCCATCCATGACCCCCATCCGCCGGGACACAATCCCCACGCCCATGTCCTGCTGACCATGCGGGCAATGGATGAACATGGAAAATGGCTTCCCAAGAGCCGCAAGGTTTATGACCTTGACGAGAATGGGGAACGGATAAAGCTGCCGTCCGGCAGGTGGAAAAGCCACAAGGAGGATACGGTGGACTGGAACGACCAGAAGTATTGTGAAATCTGGCGGCATGAATGGGAGGTTATCCAGAACCGCTATCTGGACGCCAATGACCGCCCGGAGCGTGTGGACTTGCGTTCCTATGCCAGACAGGGGCTTGATATAGTCCCCACTGTCCATGAGGGGACTGCTGTCCGGCAGATGGAAAAGCGAGGTATCCAGACGAATATCGGCAACCTGAACCGGGAAATCAGAGCCGCCAACCGCCTGATGAAGTCCATCCGGCAGCTTATCCAAAACCTCAAAGGCTGGATTACCGAGCTGGGAGAAAAACGGAAGGAGCTGCTTGCACAAAAAGCGGCGGAGGAAGCGACACTTCTTCCCAATCTGCTGATGAAGTATATGGAGATACGAAAGGAAGAACGGAAGGACTGGACAAGGGCTGGACAGAACCGGGGAACTTCACAGGACTTAAAGGCAGTCAGCGAAGCCCTGTCCTATCTCCGGCAAAAGGGGCTTTCCACTGTGGAGGACTTAGAAGCGTTTCTGGAATCTTCCGGGAAATCAGCCGCAGATTACCGCAATCAGATGAAGCCAAAGGAAGCCCGCAGCAAAGTGATTGACGGGATTCTTGCCAGCCGGACAGACTGCAAGGAATGTAAGGCTGTCTATGAGAAGTACCAGAAGATATTTTTTAAGAAAATAAAGGGGAAATTCAAACAGGAACACCCGGAGGTTGCCCGGTATGAGAAAGCCGCTGACTACCTTGCCAAGCACCCGGACGATAAGGATAAAACGAAAAATGAGTTGCAACAGGAGCAGGAAACGCTTCTCAGCGAAATCGCAGAGCTGAAAGTACCACTGACCGAGGTACAGGAGGATTTGAAGAAGCTGCGGGACATCCGCTACTGGGTACGGAAAGCCACACCCGGCACAGAGGAAAGCAAAGAGCCGCCCAAGAAGCAGCCCATCAAAGAAGTCTTGCAGGATAAGACTGACGAGAAAAAAGCACAAAGAACCGCCCCGGCACAGGAGAAACACAGACAACAGGATATGGAACTTTAACAGGCACTTGCCATTTTCAATTAGAGAATGTCAGGTGCTTTTCTTTTTTCAAGGAGGGATAGATTTGAATGTATTTGAAGCTGTGAAGCAGTCCGTCACAACAAGACAGGCTGCGGAGCATTATGGAATCCATGTAGGTCGGAACGGGATGGCTTGCTGCCCGTTCCATAACGATAAAACCCCAAGCATGAAGCTGGATCGGCGTTACCACTGCTTCGGCTGCGGTGCGGATGGGGATGTGATTGATTTTGCCGCCGCCCTGTATGGGCTGGGAAAGAAAGAAGCCGCCGTACAGCTGGCACAGGACTTCGGGCTTTCCTATGAGGACTGGAAACCGCCGGGAAAGGTAAAAAAGCCCAAGACCCGGCAGAAATCCCCGGAGGAACAGTTTCAGGAAGCAAAGAATCGCTGCTTCCGTATTCTTGCCGATTATCTCCATCTGCTGATGGCATGGAGAACGGACTACGCCCCGCACTCCCCGGAGGAAGCCTTTCATCCCCGGTTTGTGGAAGCCTTACAGAAGCAAGCCCAAGTGGAATATCTGCTGGATGTGCTGCTGTTCGGGGAAACAGAGGAAAAAGCGGATTTGATTACGGACTACGGAAAGGATGTGATACAGCTTGAACAGCGAATGGCAGAACTTGCAGCCGCAGACGCAGCAAGAACTAAAAAACACTATGAACGCCATGCAGCCGCCCCAGAGCGTTGAGGAAATCAAGGCGGGGCTGGAAACCACCGAGAAAGGCGGTGTCCGTCAGAGCATACGGAACTGCCTGACCGTATTCCAACGTGACCCTCTGCTTTCAGGGGCTATCGCATACAACATCCTGACTGACCGCAAGGACATCATAAAGCCCAT